>JAAVHB010000030.1 GCA_014799955.1 Butyrivibrio sp.
CGGGAGAAACAATTATGTGGGAATCAACTAATAAATCGATAATCCTATCTTTAGTATAAAACGCTAACTGGTTTCTTTTCTTATTATTTTCATCTTCCCATTCACTTACTATCCCTTTGGCATCTTTTGATAGTGAACCTGTGGTGATCAACCATCCTGCACTTACATTTCTAAGTCCAACATTCCCAAGCAGTTTAGCGATAACTTCCCCTGGCAGAGGGCTATCCCACGCTTTACATTCAACAATAATTTTTTGACCTGTAATCTTATGTTTTGCCCAAACGTCAATTTCTATTCCTGTAACTCTAATAGTCTGGTATACCTCATATTGTTGTTGTTTTAAAATTTCCCGCGTTAAATCTTCAAGAATTCTTCCTTTGTCTGTCGTAGTCTGATTTTCCTTAATACACACTTCAATACTATATTCCATATATATCTCCTTCTTAAACATATTAGCGAGAAACACTCATTAAATCCTATTGATAAAACTTTTACAGGATACTTTGTTTCCATTTTTGAACCATAATTCATTTAACCACAATCAAAAAAATTTGTGACACTGTAGATCTAACCACTCACTATTTCCTTATTTTAATGAGTCATATAAAATAGAACTACCCGCTCTCCAATCATATATTTTACATCTAACTTCCGGCTCATCATCTTCATCCTCTTCTTGAAAAGCTTCAAACAGTGACATCTGATGATATTCTTCTTTCAAAATCCCCACGGGTACGGTTCCTTTCAATCCATCCATCTGCCAAATATTCCAACTGATAATATTTGCAATCTTCCGAAGTTCTGCTTTTTCCGGTTGTCTGTGCCATTTATTATTCATGTAATCTACAAAAGTCATTAGTAGGTTAATTCGTGCAATCAAGAGATTGTCCCCTTGATATTCATACCCATATACACTCTGAAATGCCCGTATCGTCCATTTCAACCATTCCTTTTCATCTGCTGAATTTTCATTCACGACACGAAGTTTCCGATCAAGAATCCCTATTCGCTTATGAATATCAATCATCTTTCCTGTAGAAGCATCATATCTTGAAACCAAATAAGGCGCTTCTCCGCATGTAATCTCCAATCGTCTGGAATCTATATAGTCTTTCCATATCTTTTCATCAGGAAATTTTATTTTGTCTTCTGTAGCAATCCACTCATGCTCAGCCTGTCGATTAAAAACATCTTTATAACCGAACCATTCCTCGTCACAGAAATTATTCATCTTATTACATATCCAAGCCGGAGTAAATACTTCTGCACTCTTTTTAGTACGCTGAGTTTGCTGTTGCATATCTTTAGATATTCGCGGTTGAATCATTCCATAATTCAACTTTTTCAACTGAGTTTCTGTTATCTGGCTTCGATCCGTATAAGCCTCTCCGAAAGAAGCATAGTAATCTGTTGCCCATATAATATTCTTCTTTGTTGTTTTATCCTGTAAAAGTAATTTTAATGTAGTCTGCACCGGATATGAATCCAACTGAATTAAATCTGTCAATCAATCTACCTCTTCCATGATTTTCCGTTTCGTATACCCATTTATTATATATAATTTTTATAAGAAAAGCAATAAACTTAATTAAAATAGGAACTCTCTGATTCCGGCGTTAGCTTTATTATCCAAAAATTTTTACTTATATATTAATTAAATATCTCCTTTTCACATTATTCCTTTGCAATAGAAAAGGACATATCTTATCACCGACAGGATATGTCCTTTATTTCTTATTCCGTTATATTTTTCTTACGCCAATACCGGCTCAAATTCCAGCCTGATTCTCGGCAGCTCCTTAATCTCGTAATAATAATTTGTCTGCCAGTCCTCGCCCTGCGACGGGTCGTTCTCTCCCGTGGCGGGAGGCGCGAAAATATTCAGCCTTACGGTGGTCGGCTCCTTTATTTTGCCGTCAAAGAAGGCGGGCATAAAGTCAACGTATTTAACGCCCGGAGCCTTATAAAACCACTGTCCGTTAATCTCCATCATAAGATTGGCATCTATAAGGCTGCCTTCAAAATAGGCCTCCGCGTAAACGGGATTTGCTTCAAGCGAAAGCTCGATTCCCAAGCCCTCGGAATCCTCCGAGCCGCCCCAGCGGAGCTTTGCAGGGAGAGCGCACTCGCCCTTATCCTCGATTCCCGGCTTAAAGAAATCCTCGTTAATCATATCCTTGTAATACTTAAGAATGGGCTGTTCCACTCCTACGTCGCTGTTGTTGGGGTCGGTTATCTCAAGTCCGAGTCTTCCGTCGTCCCTGAACTGGTAGAACGTGAAGCCCGAAAGCCACCTGTCTGAATCCTCCTTGATTAAATCGCAGAATTTCTTTACGTCACTGAGCTGCTCGAAAGGTCCAGTCACGTCGCCGTCGGCGTTGAACTCGGATATGAGCATCGGCTTCTTCACTCCGCCGTTAAGGTATGTAAAGCGCTCAAAGGTGCGTTTTGTCATATCGTAAACAGCCTTCACGTCCTTGCGGTTGTGCTGACTGTTTTCCTTAAGCGCAACCTCGTAGGGCCATCCCCAGTTCAACGAAAGATACTGGTCGATTGACCATATGTCGGCAGCTCTTACGGTCTGCGCAAATTCCTTCTCCTTCTCAATCTGCTCTCCGTCCGGCTCAACGCCGCCGATGCAGATAATTGTCTGTACATTGGGAGCGTACTCTTTTACGATATTTGTAAAACGTACGAAGAAATCCGCAACTCCCTGATAATCCGTTCTTTTTGTAAAAGAAAACCAGTCGCCGGTCGCCTCATGGTTAAGACGAAGCATCATGCGTCCGTAATTCCTCAAATCCTTTGCGATTGCTATGATATGCTCGTCGCTTACGTTGGGGTCGCAGGTAAGGGTAAGCACCACGTCCTGACCGTGCTTTCTTATGTCCCTCATGCAGGTAAACGGCTCGCCCTCGGTATTGCCGTCAAGACCGCCTCTGTACGGGAAATAATCGTCGTAGGGATAGTCCCACTGAAATGAAATGTCCGCATCCTTGCACGCCTCGCTTACACGCGCGGGCCACTCCTTGTCAAGCGGATAATAGCAGTACATAATATTGATTGCGCGGTGGGGTCTTCCGAGCTTTCTCAGAATATAGTCCTGATTGACATAAAGCCCTCTCTCGCTTCCGTCGCCCAAGTCCACCGCAAACGAAGCGGGGGTAAGCTGTGTTTTAACAAGTCTGTTCATTTTTTTCCTCCTGATAATAAAGTACGCCTAACGTCCCCGGCCCGCAGTGGCTTGAAATAACGCCGCCCGCGCGGGTTTCGGCAATATTAGTAAAATGTCCCAATCCAATCAGGTATTCCCTTACCTTTGACACGATTTCCGGCTTACAGCCCGAATGCGTTATGAAAACCAGCCTCGGATCGGCATTAACTAAATCCTGTTCCATGTCCTTTACATATTTAAGAATAACCTTTGAGGGAGTGCCCCGGTATTTTTTCCCGACGTGCATCTCGCCGTCCTTCACAACTATTTCGGGCTTAAGCCCCAGCATGTTTCCTATAAGCGCGGTGACCTGGCCGCACCGTCCGCCCCGCGCGAGATATGTCAGCGTATCAACGACAAAGCTTGCGCAGACCTCATCACGCCTGCCGTTTACCGCTTCTATTATTTCGCTCTGCGAACAGCCAGCCTGCGCCATCTCGCACGCCATCACAATCTGAAGTCCGATTCCCGTAGAAAGATTCCGCGAATCCACCACCTTTACATTGTCAAAGCCTGACTCGACAGCCGCGCAGCGCACAACGTCGCAGGTTGAGCTCATCTTTGAGGAAATCCCGAAAAAGATAACCTCACGATCCTTAAATTCACTCAGAATCTCCCTCACCATCTGGGCGCTCACAGCGGAGGTCTTCGGAGTAGTGCGGTTTTCGTCCGCCCATCTGTAAATTTCCTCCGGTGTAATGTCCATGCCGTCGTAATAGCTTTTATCGCCCATAATTATACTGAGCGGAATAATCGTTATATCGTATTTGTCAATAATGTCCCGCGACAAATCGCAGGTGCTGTCAGCAATAATCTTAACCATCAGCGTACCCTCCGTTTTTGCTTAGATTATTGCCGCCTCGGGAAATTATATTCCGGCGGCGCTTTCCCTTTGTATAATTTCATATGCCTCCCTGTACGAAAGACCTCTCTCTCTGCTTATCGCAGCAACACTTTCGTATTCGGGATAAAAGAATTTTTTACCGTGCAGCGCACACACCTTCACCTGCGCCTCGCCCAAAGAAGTATTCACCCTTATAATTTCGCGTTCAAGCACGGTGCGTTCCATCCTTACGCGCCTTATTCCGATTGTGGTAGTGTTACGGAAAATAATTTCCTCCAGCGCTTTTATGCGCTCTCCGTCGCATATCACGACAAGCTCGTAGGCGGGCCTGTTTTTTTTCATAAAAATCGGAGTAAAATGAACCTCCCTTGCGCCCGCTTTGTACAAAAGCTCCTGAGTAAATCCCATCGCCTCGCCGCCGCAGTCGTCTATGTCGCTCTCAAACCTGTAGACGGCGTCCTTAGCCGTATCATCGGCGTCCTCTATAAGCATAGCGCGCACAAAGCCCGGCAGCTCATAGCTTCTTTTGCCGGCTCCGAGTCCGGTTTTCTTAATTACATAGCTTTCGGGAAGCGCGCCGTCAGTTCTTACCGCCGCAGCAATAGCGGCTCCGGTGGGCGTGACAAGCTCACCCGAAATTCCCGTTTTTTTGAGGGTAAGCCCATGCTCCGACACAATATTCGTCACAGCAGGAACCGGAACGGGCAGAATACCGTGCTGACATCTGACCGTGCCGCTGCCCTCCGCAATATTCGTTATTACGGTTCTGTCGATTCCGAGATTGTCGTAGCACACCGCAAAGCCCACGATGTCGGCGACGGAGTCCACCGCCCCGACCTCGTGAAAATGCACCTCGTCCTTATCCACTCCGTGAGCCTTCGCCTCAGCCTCTGCAAGTATGTCAAAGATTTTATGCGAAAGCGCCCTTGCGCCCGGGGTCAGCTCGGCATTGTCTATTATCACCCTTATATCCTTAAGGCTTCTGTGCTCATGATGATGTGAATGTTCATGGTGATGTCCGTGCTCATGAGAAGCCTCATGCTCATGTCCGTGCCCTTCGTTACCGTGGCTGTGCCCCGAAGCGCCGTTCGTATGCCCGTAAAGA
>JAAVHB010000031.1 GCA_014799955.1 Butyrivibrio sp.
CAAAATCCCCCGCGGCTCTTGCACAATACTGGCATAATATGGTACAATACTATCAAATTAATGTAAGTCCCGTTCGGCACAAAGAGGAAAGTCCCGTTCGTCGCAAAGCGTCTCGCGGGAATGTTAGTGCCTCGCGGGAATGTTAGGAGGCTGCCGCCTTGAAATACGAATACTACCGCGAAAACAAATCCCACTCCGACTCCCTATTCCCCTACAACACTTATTTATGTGCCATTCCAATGGAGTTGCGCGAGGTTCCGCTTCACTGGCACGACGAAATGGAAATTATATATGTGAAAAAGGGCAAGGGAACAATCATTCTTGATTTTGAATCCCACTATGTCGAGGCGGGTGACATTATTATCGCGCTCCCCGGACAAATTCACGGAATTTTTCAATTTGAGGGATTTTCCATGGAATACGAGAATATAATATTCTCAGCGGACATGCTTTTATCCAAAATAGCGGACTCCGTGAGCGAGGAATTTTTCGTTCCTCTTTTATCCGGAAAGCTGCAGTTTGACCATGTAATTACCGCGGACGATTACTGCTACGCGGATTTTGCGCGCTGCCTTGACAGAGCCGACGCAATACGCGCCAAACCCTTTCCAAAGGGCTACAAGCTGGCGCTCAAGGGCTGTCTTTTCGACTTCATGTACGCTATTGCCGGAATCGCCGAGGGCAAAAAAACCGACAGGGATACCAAAAATTTTAACAGAATAAAGGACGTCATAAAATATATCGAAACGAATTACGCGCAGCAGATAAGCATCGACGAGATTTCAAGCATATGCGGATTTTCTTCCTCGCATTTTATGAAATTCTTCAAAAACATAATGGGCTGCTCCTTCATAGACTACCTGAACGATTACCGTCTCTCAATGGCGTCCCGTATGCTTGTATCATCCGAGGACACGGTTTTAAGCGTCGCAGCGGACTGCGGATATTATAATCTGTCATATTTTAACCGTCTTTTTAAAAGAAAATACAAGCTTACACCGAGCGAATTCAGGAAAAGACGTCCTGAGCAGTAAATCTTTGTAAAATTTTTATAAAAAAAGCATATTCTCATTGCATAATTTGTGCATATATGCTATATTATATTTGTTAAATAAATAACATACTTTAACCGAATTTCCGGTCAAAGTCAGTACCCCGCCGCCAGCGGGAATAAAAATAAGGAGGTATACATTTATCATGGCACGTTTTACTTTACCGAGGGATTTATATCACGGAAGAGGCTCGCTTGAAGCGCTTAAGAGCTTGAGCGGAAAGAAGGCTATCATCTGTGTCGGAGGCGGCTCTATGAAGAGAGGCGGTTTCTTGCAGAGAGCCGAGGATTATCTCAAAGAGGCAGGAATGGAGGTCATTGTCTTTGAGGGAATCGAACCCGACCCTTCCGTTGAAACCGTTATGAAGGGTGCTGCCATAATGCAGGATTTTCAACCCGACTGGATTGTCGCTATGGGCGGCGGCTCTCCTATCGACGCAGCCAAGGCTATGTGGATTAAATACGAGTATCCCGACACTACCTTTGAGGATATGTGCAAGGTATTCGGACTTCCCAAGCTCCGTACAAAGGCACACTTCTGCGCCATCCCTTCTACCTCGGGAACCGCAACGGAGGTTACAGCATTCTCCGTTATCACCAACTATCAGGAAGGAATCAAATATCCTCTCGCGGATTTTGAAATCACTCCCGATGTCGCAATCGTTGACCCCGAGCTTGCCGAGACAATGCCTCCCAAGCTTGCCGCTCACACCGGAATGGACGCTATGACACATGCCATTGAGGCTTATGTTTCAACAGCGAACTGCGACTACACTGACCCGCTTGCGCTTTCCGCAATCCAGATGGTAAGGGACAACCTTGTCAAATCCTTCGGCGGAGACACCGGCGCAAAGGAAAAGATGCACAACGCGCAGTGCCTTGCCGGAATGGCGTTCTCCAACGCTCTTCTCGGTATCGTACATTCAATGGCGCATAAGACCGGCGCAGCTTTTGACGGCGGCCACATCATTCACGGCGCCGCCAACGCAATGTACCTGCCCAAGGTTATCAAGTACAACTCAAAAGACCCAGTTGCCGCAGAGCGCTATGCTTACATAGCAGATTTTCTGGGGCTTGACGGCAGCACCACAGAGGAAAAGGTTGACAGCCTCATCGCAATGCTTCGCAAGATGAACGACGACCTCAACATTCCTCAGTGCATAAAGAACTACGGCGAGGGCGGACTTCCCGCCGAGACCGGCATCGTTCCCGAGGATGAGTTCCTTGCAAAGCTTCCCAAGATTGCTGCAAACGCAATTATCGACGCCTGCACCGGCTCCAACCCGAGACAGCCCAGCCAGGAGGAAATGGAAAAACTGCTTAAGTGCTGCTACTATGACACAGAGGTGGATTTCTAGTATTCGAAAAAAATTCAACCGGTGCAGGCGATGCCTGCACCGGTTTTTGTCTGGAGTTTTACCAAAATCAATATCAATCTTTTAATGCGGTAATCGGAACGACAAATACCCCGTCCTCACGTTTATAAGCCGCCGACGCAAGTCCGCAGATAACGCACAAAACTGTCGGAGACAAGCCATTATCTTTTTCAATGCTGTTTTTAAGCTCAAGCAGATTTGACGCGGCTTTATCTATCTGATTTGCTCCCAGTTTGATTTCAAACGCACACCAATCTCCGTCCGGCAATTCAATTACGGAATCAACTTCACGATTATTATAATCCTGATAATGATACAGCTTTGCTCCGAAAGCCTCCGCATAGATTTTTAAGTCTCTCTCACACAAAGCCTCAAAAAGAAGTCCCAAGGTTTCCAAATCATTCAGCAATCGCTGCGGCGTTGCCCTGAGCAACGCACATGCAAGAGACGGATCCGAAAAATGCCGTTTCTCCGCTTGCTTTAATCTTACAGATGAACGTATATTAGATGAAAACGGCAGCTGATTATCCAGAAGGAACAGCCTGTTAAAAATATCAAGATAAGTTGCTACAGTATCTGTGTCAATATCCTCATCGTCAATTGCTTTTATGTCATTTTTCAGAGTTTTGTTCGTTACCGTAGTGCTTTCGTTTCTTGCAAGAGATTTCAACAGCAGCTTCATTTTGGCGGTATCCCTTTTTATTCCGTCTATTCTGTATACGTCGTCTTGAATAACCGCATTCAGATATTCTGCCGGTAAAAGTCCTGCCTTTGAAACAGGCGTGTCAAGATTTCCCGGCCAGCCTCCCCTGTAAATCAATTCTATAATTCTGCGAAGGTCAACCTCTCCCGTCATAACAGGACGCAGTTTCCCGCCGCAAAGCTCTTTCAAGGATACCGCGCCGGAAGAATCGCCTGATTCATATAAAGACATCGGACGCATACGAAGCCTTCCTATCCGTCCCGCTCCGCTATGCATGACGCCTTTATGGTTCGGTGTAGCAGAGCCGGTCAGAATATACTGACCTTTTACGGCTTTTTGATCCACCGTATACCGGACCGCATCCCAAAGCTGAGGAACCTCTTGCCATTCATCTATAAGTCTCGGAAATTCGCCCTCCAAAACAAGAGCAGGCGACATTTCCGCCAAATTCCTGTTCTGAAAATTCCCCTCCGGATTGCCAAGCATAATTTCACTTTTGCAATGATAGCAGGCAGACCATGTTTTCCCGCACCATTTGGGACCCTCAATACAAACCGCGCCGAAAACCGACAGATATTCTTTTATTTTTTTATCTATAATTCGTGGTTTATAATTACTTATGTCCATATTTGACGCCTCCTTATGTGAATTATACCATATTCGGTCTGCTTTTACAATAACATTCGGTCTGTTTTGGCGTTTTCAATCGGCTCGTTTCTAATTTTCTTCCATACAGTATCGGATAAAAAACGGGCTGATTTACATAGATACACAAATAAACTATGTAAATCAGCCCGAAAAGAATGATTTGATTTCGGAGTCCAAAATTAGTTTTCAAACTCGTATCACATAGATGCGATGTTCTAGTAGATGTAATTTATTGTACGGGAGCTGTATTCCGTCCATATGGTTGTTTTAGAATAGGAATATACATATTTATAGGTTCGCTGTTTATATATATAATTCCTATCTCGCCAGTATGCTTCGTAGCCGTAAGGGCAATTATTATAATGATTATAATCCCAATAATTTTGACTTAACGGTCTACCGCCACTGTCAGATGCACTTCCTTGTCCAAATACAGCTGTATCATCTTTGAAAAATTCACAATATCCAAGGCAATTAGCAAGTTGAACTGAATCAATACTTCCTGCGTTATAATTATGATAATGAAAATATCGCCAATCTTCATATGCTAATTGATATTCCGTACCATTTCCGTCATCATTAGACTTTTTGCTTGAATATCTGTATATAGGACCTGACCAATCACTGGTGTATTGCTTACTTTTTCCTGTATATGTCCATCCCGCTAACGATGACTGCTCGTTTGTAGTAGTTTCCGTTTTACTCTGTTCTCTCGTCTGTACCTGTCTGTTATCATTAGCACTCACAGCAGTCGTAGACCAGCCGCTCCAGCTTCCGTACT
This sequence comes from Butyrivibrio sp., assembly GCA_014799955.1. GTDB lineage: Bacteria > Bacillota > Clostridia > Lachnospirales > Lachnospiraceae > Eshraghiella. The sequence goes on from JAAVHB010000031.1 coordinate 4,560, forward strand.
CTACTTTCACAGTTCTGCTTGCGCTGTAGGTCTTTCCCATATATGTATATGAAGCAGTTATGGTAGAACTTCCGTTTTCGACGTTATTTCCTCTGTTTTTAAAGGTAACCTTGCCGTTTCCGTCAACTGTCGCTATACTTGTATTGGATGAAGACCATTTTATAGAAATACTTTGTTGCTTTCCGGCATCGTACGAAGCTGTCAGAGTAGAAGATATTTTTCCGTTTGTACCACCTCCGATACTTATTGTCGGCTTTTTTACAGTTATTATATACGACACTTCCTCACCGTCATATCTAAGCTTTACAGTCTTGTTTCCGTCCGTACTCATATCAGGATATACCGCCTCACAGTCGTTTCCTGACATATATACCGTGGTACCGTCATTATAGGTCACCTTAACTACTGCTCCCGCTACGGACACCTTATCACCTATGTAGTAAACCGTTTCTGACGGATTCGATTCCAGAGCTATTCCGGTAACATAGATGTTTTCCCAGCGCGCGTACAGCGTCGTATTTCCCGCCGTACTATACACACTGTCGGCATTAATTCTGCTTCCGTCTGCCACCTGAGTATACCAGCCCACAAAGATATAGCCCGTCCGTTTGGGCGTAGGCAATGCTCCATATGGCTTAGCGTACTCAACAGGCTTGCTTGCCGTGTCGCAGCTGCCGCCGTTCGCTTCAAATTTTACAGTGTACTCCGCACTGCTCCAGTGAGCATATAAGGTTATGTTGCCAGTCGTGTTGAAGACGCTATCTGACTTGATTTCATCGCCTCCGCTTTCTTTCGTAAACCATCCTGCAAAAGCATAGCCTGTTTTAGTGGGCGTAGGCAATGCTCCGTATGTCTTTGCGTATTCTATTTCACTGCTGGAAGTGTCGCAACTACCGCCGTTACTGTTGAAATATACCTTGTACTTCGCATTGTCCCAATGAGCGTAAAGTGTTATTTTTCCCGTAGAATTAACAACAGAGCTTTCGCTTATCTTGCTTCCGCCGTTTGCGCTTGTGAACCAGCCCGCAAAGGTATATCCGGTTCTTTCAGGCGTGGGCAGCGTTCCGTAGGCGTTGTCATAAACCGCATTCAGCGAGGGGAGTCCGACGCTTCCGCCGTTTGCGTTAAAGCTTACAACACAGACCGCATTACTCCAGTATGCATAGAGCGTATGAGCCTTTTCATTGGTCACCGTCGTTGTGTCAAGGATCTTGCTTCCCTTTCCGTTTTTTTCTGTATACCATCCGACAAAGCTGTATCCGTTTCTTGTCGCGGTTTTATTTCCGTAATAATCCCCGAGCTTATATGTCGCCTGAGCCGATCCGCTCACGCTTCCGCCGTCAGCATCATATTTTACATCCACGGTTCTGACCGTCCAGTGTGCGTAAAGGGTATGTCTTTCGGTATTGGTAAGGACGGTTTTAGCGTCAATTCTTTCGCCGCCGTTCGCCGCCGTGTACCAGCCGTCAAAAGTATAATACTGTCTGGCAACATCGGGCAGAGTATATTTTTCTCCGAGAGCCATATTCATATCTCCTGCTGCGCCGCTGCCTCCGTTTGCGTCAAAGGATACCTTTACATATATCCTTTCCCATCTGGCGTAAAGAGTATGGCTGTCTGTATTTGAAACCTGAGTTCCGTTTTCGATCCTTGTCCCCGAATCTTTACCCGTATACCAGCCTAAGAAGGTATGATACTCAAGACTTGGCGTCGGCAATTCTCCGTAACTCTCCGTAAAATATACCGTTTTGGAGGCAGACGAAGTTTTACCACCGTTTGCGTCAAATTTCACCTCGACCGGCTGTTTCCCTAGACTCACCGTAATAAGTATTTTTGTATCCTTCTTCTGAGAGCTTCCAGAGACGGGAGTCTGATTAATTACCTTTCCTGCTTCAACGGTATTATCATATATCTCATTTTTCTCGGTCTTAAAGCCAGCCGACGTGATAATCTCCACTGCCTCGTCATATGTTTTTCCGATTACGGATGGCACCTTTATAAGCTCCTCGTCGGATACGACGGTTATTCTTATTTCATATCCCTTATATACCTTTGCGCCCTTCTTTTCACTCTGACCAACTACCATTCCAAGCTCATATTCCTCGTTGTACACATAATCGACAGCCACAATCAAACCAAGCTCGTGAAGCATTTCCTCCGCTTCCTTATGCTGCTTGCCTACAACGTCTATCATATCGAATTCAGGCGGTCCCGACGAAACCGCAAGCTCTATCACAGTGTACTTGTCCGCCTGAGTACCTGCCGGAATACTCTGGCTGATTACATAGCCCTCCGCCACGGTTTCACTTTTCTCATAGCTTATCGTATTGCCTAACCCCGCAGAATCAAGCTTTGCGACAGCCTCATCCTCGGTAAAATATACAACGTCAGGAACGATGTAAGACTGTCTTCCTTTTGAAAGCACTACCTCTACGGTTGAATTCTCCTGTATATTTTTACCAATATCTATACTCTGCGAAAGCACACGCATTGCGTCGTATTCCTCGCTTGCTTCATATTCGGAGACAACAAGAAGTATTCCTTGCTTTTCACATAATTTTTTTGCATCGTCAAGAGAAAGGCCTGAAATTTCCGGCATACTTCCTTCGGCAAAATCATACTCCGTATCGGGATTTCTTCCCAATGATACAGTCAGTGTAAGCGTACTTCCTACGGG
>JAAVHB010000032.1 GCA_014799955.1 Butyrivibrio sp.
CATCGCGCTTCCCGAAAAAATGCGTGAAGAGGTCGGATACGCGGTTAAGCAGGTGTCCGATGAGGAGCACAAGGAGCTTTCACCCAGGTGGGTTTACGAAATTTTTGAAAACAACTATATCGAGTATTCGCCTCATTTTAAAATATCGGAATGCCATTTCAAGCAGAACGACGGAATCATGGCTGAGGTAACGATTGCCTGCGGCGAGAAAAAGACCATTGTGGACGCTAACGGCAACGGAAGACTTGACGCCGTGAGCAATACGATAAAGCAGTATTTCGGTATCAGCTATGAGCTTTCGGTATACGAGGAGCATGCGCTTTCGCACGGCTCGTCCTCAAAGGCGATGGCGTATGTGGGCATAACCTGCGCCGGCAAAATGTACTGGGGAGCGGGAATGGACGAGGATATAATCAAGGCTTCAATACACGCGCTCACGGTAGCGGTCAACAAGCTGCCCGCAGTCGGAAACGACGGTGCCGGAAAGGACGACCGCCTTGTGGCTATAATCAATTATATCCAGAACAATTATCAGGACGTGACGCTTGAATCGCTCGCCGCCAAATTTCATTTGTCCGAGCCGTACATCTCCAAGTTTATCAAGGATAAGTCCGGCAAAACCTTCGGCGAGCATGTCACCTATGTGCGCATGAAAAAAGCGAAGGTGCTTCTCAAGAACGGCAATATGACGGTGGAGAATATCGCGCTCGCGGTAGGCTATCAGAACGTGGAACACTTCAACCGCCAGTTCAAGAAAATGTTCGATATGACGCCCGTACAGTACCGCAATTCGTGCAGATAGAGCAAAGACGCAGAATCCGCGTCCCATATACAAAGGGGCGCGGATTTGATAAAATAATTCTTGCAATCCGTAAGACATTGTGATAAAATAATTTTTGTCAGTTTGACTGAATAATCCCTGATAGCTCAATGGTAGAGCACTCGGCTGTTAACCGAGTTGTTGCAGGTTCGAGCCCTGCTCGGGGAGCGCAACCAGGAAAGCCTGTAAACATTAATGTTTGCAGGCTTTCTGCAAAGAAAGAGGCAGCAATCAAACATGAAATTAGAAAGCTTTCAGGAAAAATACAGACAGGCATTTATTGACTTTAATACGGACTGGATAGTTTCTGATTTTGGTTTTCTTGAGGAACATGATAAGGAAACATTTGAAAAGATTGATGAAGAGCTTAATAGCGGAGCTATGATTTTCTTTGCGGTTGAGGATGAAATTCCATTAGCCTGTTGTATGTCTGTGCCAATGAAAGACAATATATGGGAAATTTGCAAATTAGGCTCAAATAAAAATGTTCCCCATAAAGGAGCAGGTAATTTAGTCTTTAAGGCATCGATGGAATGGGCAATGGAGCATGGAGCAAAGCGTCTGTTTATAATTTCAAACAGTAAATTAAAGCCGGCAATACACATTTATGAGAAAAATGGCTTTAATGAAATAAAACTTGATGATTATGGATATGCGCGCGGTGATATAGCTTTTGAGTACATTCCGTAAAGATAACGGATTTCCCGCTGTTTCTTACTCAAAAACAGGAAGCGATATGGTCGGAGAAGAGGTATACGATATGTATAGTTACAATTTAAAAATATCCATATTCAGTAAAGAGAGGCGTCTGGAAGAAATTATCCGCAGTATCTGTCCGTTACAGGGCTTTACGCATGAGATTGAGAGTTCTGATACCGTTGACATTTCCATGTTGCCGGAATGCGATATTTTGGTATGGGACTTGCCCGGCAGACCGTTGAAGCTGCGGGAAAGCTGCAAAGCAAATAGGATGCTGATTTTTTGTGCCGATGCAGATTCCGTAAAAAATTTTGATATGGCGGAATTAGAGGCGGCAGATGAATTTTGGGAAAGACCGTTTCACTATGACCGGATAGCCGTTCGCATCCGTCATTTGCTGGAGAAGATAAAACTGGAAGAGGATTTGTATCTTTCAAATACTTGCTTAAATGTGATAACAGATAACATTCCGGATATGTTATGGATTAAGACGCTGGATGGAACTCACACTTTTGTCAACAAAGAATTTTGCTCTATCGTAGGTAAAGACAAGAATGATGTTACCGGACGGGACCACTGCTATATATGGGGTGTTTCTCCGGATGATCCCAACAGCGGAGCAGATATATGCAGGCAGACGGAGGATGCCGTAATCGCCAAAGGGCACAGGATGAAGTTCACGGAGCAGGTAAAGGGACAAAAAGGTATGCGCCAGTTCATCACCTTTAAATCACCGCTCTATGACAGAGAACATAATGCTCTCGGAACGGTGGGGTACGGACACGATATTACCGACTTGGAAAATATGTATGCGGAAAATAAAATCCTTTTAAACAGTATGCCCTATGCGGTTCTTATCAGGGATAAGGACGGAAAAATTTTGGAAGTCAATTCCAAATTTGAGGAAACTTTTAACGTTCTGCAGAAAGATGTTATTGATACATTTTATAATGATTGGGCAAATTGCACATTTCTGCCGGAACGTATGTTAAACAAAGAGGGCTTCAAGGAAGCTGTCACCCGGTCAACGGATAATTGCAGGAAGGTAATGGAACTTCGCCAAGACAATATTTGTGATTTCTTAGGCAATGTGACCGGTCATATATGTATTTTTCGGGATGTAACGATAGAACGTCAGTTGGAAGCAAAAATCGTTCAAAACGCAAATACGGATTTTTTGACCGGATTATACAACAGACGTTATTTTTACGAATATGTTAAGGAGCACTGCACAGGAAAGAGGCTCAGCCTTCTGAGCGTGGATTTGGATCGTTTTAAGGATATTAATGATACTTACGGACATCAGACAGGAGACGGGGCTCTGATGATTACCTCCCGTTTGCTGCAGGAGTGTTTTCCGAATGATTTGGTTGTGCGCATGGGCGGTGATGAATTTTTGATTCTCCGGGTAGGAAACTGTTCCGTTCAGGAACTGGAACAGAGTGCGCAAATGATGCTGGATAAATTATGCAGTACCTACGCGGCTACGGAAAATCTTCATATACTGTCAGCAAGTGTCGGTATCACACAAAGCCATGACAGTAATGAGGATATCGATATACTTCTCCAACAAAGCGATATAGCGCTTTATCAGGCGAAACAAAACGGACGCGGACGTTATTGGCTCTATGATAAAGGGTAAGGAATGAAAAGATATAGGAAAGCCCGTAAACATCAGTGTTATGGGCTTTTTGTATTTTAAGGCATAGCGCGGAGAAAAGAAAGGAAATCAACCGGAATGATAAAAGTCGCAATTGTAGATGACAATGAATTTTTTTTGCAGGAGATGAAACAAGCCGTGGAAGGCTGCGGGGAATTTACGGAGGGCATGGTCTGCGACACATATTCCGGCGGTACCGATTTTTTGCAGGCGGATAACGGAGAGTATCAGCTGGTCATACTGGATATGCAGATGGAGGGAAAAAGCGGATATGAGACGGCGCAAAAACTGAGGGAAAGGGATGATTTTGCCGTTATTGCCTTTGTTTCGGGAGTTATTCTGCCGAAGCCGGAGCACTTTAAGGTACAGCCGTATCGGTATCTGATGAAAAATTCCGACGCAGACGAGAGACTCCGGGATATCGAGGAGCTTTTGAGGGAAACAAAACGGCGTAACCTCAGTGAAATGGCGGAAGTGGTGTTTGACGGAGAAGCGTGGCGCATTCCCGTGAGGAGTATTCTTTACATAGAAAAGGTCAAGCGTGGCAGTCTGCTCACTGTAGAGGACGGCAGTGCAGACGGAATGAAAAACCTGAGAAGCAATGAAAAACTTGAAAAATGGTACGTCCAGTTGTGTACACAGGGCTTTGAATATGCGCATACCAGCTATATCGTGAATCTGAGGGCTGTCACGAAAATAGTTAAGAACGAGCTGACGATGATTAACGGGGACAAGCTGGGAATCAGCAGAACCTGCAGCAGTAAATTTCACCAAAGCTTTTCGGAATATTTTCATAAAAAGTACAAGAGGGGTAACAAGGAATGATGGCTATACTGAGATTTTGCGGCAGTCTTTTTGTAAATTTTATTTTTTATGATTTTTTCAGAGGGCAGCTGAAACCGAGAGTGAAGGACCGTAAGTTAAAATTTCTTATTCTGCTGTTATGTGCGGCGGCTGTCAGAGCGGTCAATTCTTTTAACAACGGTTTTGCAAATCTGGTATTTGGAGTGCTGATACTGACAGCACAGGTATTACTGATTTTTAAGGACGACTGCAGGCGGGAAGTGTTTCTGCTCTTAATCGGGGAGGCAGTGGCGCTGTTTATGGAGCTTGTGGTTTATCTTTTTTTATCAAAGCTTCCCCTGTGGGCATTATTCAGAGAGACGTTTCATTATACGCAGGAAACGGAAGATTTTATAATGGGAATTCTGTCCTACATACTGTGCTGGCTTGTACTGCATAATATGAAAATCTACTTTCTCGGCACAAGATATACCATGAGGGAACGTTTTCCGCTGTCTTTTTTCGCACTTCCCTTTTCTACGGCTTTGATTTATCTTGGTATTTTCTTTGGAAAGACGGGCGGGAAATGGGCGGAATACAGCCTGAATTTGGGATATATCTTATTGCCGGCGGCAAACATACTGATGTTTTTTACAATAAACAAGCTGTTTTTCGTTTGTGAAAAAAACAGGGAACGCCAGCTGATTGAACAGCAGACTGCCTTGCAGCAGAGGTATTATGAGCATCTTGAAGAAATCGACATGGGGCACAGACGTTATGTCCATGATCTGAAAAATTTTATGGTTTCCATAGGGGCATTGGCTGCTGCCGGAAAAAACGGGGAAATAGTGACGCTGCTTGGAGATATGGAAACAGAGCTTGACAGTTTGACGGGAAGGCGCTATACGTCTGACAATATACTCAATGCCATTCTTTGGGAAAAGGCGGTTCTGGCAGAACGTTACGGTGTCAGTATGGACATTACGGCAGAGGAAAATCCGGAATGGGAATGTATTCAGGGTAAGGATCTGATAGTCATGGCGGGAAATCTTTTGGATAACGCCATCGAGGCAGCAAATAAATGCCGTAACGGCAGCGTTTCGGTGGCGTTTCATACCGAAGAGCATTTTCTGGTGATGGAGGTGGAGAATACCTGTGTGGGCGCGCCGTCTGCAGACGGTAAAGTTTTTTTATCTACGAAGCCGGATGTACGGAATCACGGTTTCGGTATTTTAAACGTGCGGGATACTGCGGAAAAATACGGAGGTCTGCTCTATGCGGAACAGAAGGAGAACCGTTTTACCGCAATATTAACTATCGCAAGAAACTGTCTTATCGGCACATTGAAAAATAAGTAATCGGCTATATGACCGTAAATTTATTTTTGATGTAAGGGACAGAATTTGCCGATTTCGGTGTCGATTTGGGCGGACAGCTTGTTTATATGACCGATGATGGTATAATTATGAATACTTAGCGAGGTTTTAACGGGCTTAGGGTATAATCAGACTGACAAAGAGAAGTATATAAGTTATTTTTCGGGAGGAGAAAAAGTATGTGTGAGTACAAAAAATACAAATTACAGGTTACAGACAGTAATACGGCGGTCGTGCGTGCCGAGGAACTGGCTGACATCAGCGCCGAACAGCATGATGAGCGGTCGGTGAGGCAGACAGTCAGAGAGCTGGAAGAACTCGCGGTGAAATATCCGGATGTGACGGAAGTAACCGTTTGCCTTGCGCAGGGAATGGTCAGGCTTGGCTGTGTACAGGAGGAAGAAGCGGCGTCGGAAACGGTGGACAGACTGGAAGAGCTCGCTGCCACTCATCCGGAGGTTACCGACATTGCGGTTAAATATGCCCGAAGCTTGGTTAATCTGAGTAATATTCAGGATGAAGAAGGGACGCTTACAACTGTATCCAGACTGGAAGCGCTGGCTGCGAGATATCCGGACGTGGAGGGAATAGCGGTTCAGCTTTCGGAAGGGCTGTTTAATCTGGCTTATGAACAGGATTATGACGATGGATTAAGAACGGTGGGACGGTTGGAAGAGCTTGCCTCAAAGTATCCCGATGTTGAGGGAATAATCATTCAGTACGCGAAGGGTCTGACATATTTGAGCTATGACAGTGAGGGAGAGGCGGCGCGCGACATCGCGGACAGGCTGGAGAAGGTTGCCGTGCAGCATCCTGACATCACGGTGGCAGTTGCCCTGTATGCCGAAGGTCTTGCTAACTTAAGCTATGAGCAGGAAGGGTTTGAACTGTTTCAAACGGTAGGAAAATTGGAAAGTCTTGCTTCCGGGTATCCCGGTAATATGAATATTATTGCTGCATATGCCGAAGGGCTTGCCAATATGTGTTTTGAGGATGAAGAAGTCACGGTGTCAAGGGCAATTGAAAGGTTGAAGGAGCTTGTCGAGGAATACCCGAAATCTTCCAAGATAAGGGAAGAGTATGAAAGGGCGTTGGAAGGTCTGGATGACGAAGCATATGATACGGAGGATGACGACACGGAGGACTACTACACGGAAGAGCCGGAGGAAGAGAGTCCTGACAGTAATAGCATGCTGCCGCCTTATGCCGGAAGCTTTACCGTTTTGGACCTGAATCAGGAGCAGCTGGAGGCGGTCAGGGCGGTTGAGAAGCTGCAGAGCATTTTTCTGGCACATCCGGATGATACGGGGATGGCGGTAGAATTTGCCGTAGGCTTGCGCGGTCTGTGCGGCATTCCGGGCGCTTTGGGCTGGCAGGCATCCGCAATGCTGGAATATCTTTCGGCGGATTATCCTGGTGAAGATGTGACAAAAGAGCTTGCCAAAGGCTGGATACTGCTTAGCCGCGTCGTGGATGAAATGTCGGCGATAATGGTCAATGCGAGGCTGGACGGGCTTGTTATGCTAAATCCTTATTTGGCGGATGTGGTAAAGGTTTTTAAGAGTGAGTTAGATATGGCATAATAAAAAACGGGTGTGTGAAACAAAGTCTGTAAATACTGATCTTCTATGATAATGATTGGGCTGAAGGCTCTTAGATGAGCTTCCAGCCCTTGCTTTATTTATAACAGCACATGCTGGTGCACGTCAA
>JAAVHB010000033.1 GCA_014799955.1 Butyrivibrio sp.
TACGCGAACGGTACAGCCTGCCGGTATCCGGCAAAAACGAAGGGAAAAGAATTTATGAAGCCATCAGAAACGAAATACTTCGCTGATTTTTTTTCACATATATATGTGGAGGACGGTGCTCGCTCCTATCCCATAACACGGGAAATTCTGTCCCGTTTCGGCAATTCCGGGATTATTCCGATTACGCATTATAAGGATATTTTCAACCGCGCTCACCAGAGCTTTTTTCTGCAAAAGCAGGCGCCCGCGCTTATACTTGCGGTAAAACACGGCAAACTTATATACCCAGGCGCAAAGGTCTGCCAAAGCTTCGGCAATTCGCATTTTTGCTACACTTCCACAATTATGAACTGCATATATGACTGTGAATACTGCTATCTCCAGGGAATGTACCCGTCGGGAAATATCGTGCTTTTCGTGAATCTTGAGGATTTTTTTGAGGAGACCGACAGGCTTTTGTCCGAGCATCCTTTATATCTGTGCGTTTCTTATGACACCGATTTGCTCGCTCTTGAAGGAATCACCGGATTTGCCAAAAAATGGGCGGCTTTTGCGTCAGAAAGACCGAATCTCACAATAGAAATACGCACAAAGGCGGCTTATATACCGGACTTTGAGAAAGCGACTTTCCCGAAAAACGTCATTTATGCGTGGACTCTTTCCCCGGACGCCGTTACGGACGGCTTTGAGCACAGAACCCCGCGGCTTGACGCAAGACTTAGCGCCGTAAAAGCGGCGATTGACGCCGGCTTAACCGTACGGCTCTGTTTCGACCCTATGATATATCTTCCGGATTATCAAAAAATCTATTCGGAATTCTATTTAAGGGTTTTCAACGGGATAAACGCCTCCGACATTCTTGACGTGAGTCTAGGGCTCTTCAGAATTTCCGCCGACTACCTGAAATCAATGCGAAAAAGCCGCATGGGGCTTGTGACCTCGTACCCGTACACGAATACCGACGGAGTTTGCAGCTATGACCAAAAAAAAGCGGACGAAATGCTTACCTTCGCCCGCAATGAACTTTCAAAATATATAGAGCCGCGTCGCATATTTGAATTCAGAAACGGCTGAAACGCGCTTTTACTCCCTGTCTATGTCAATCATGCTTCGATACCCTCCGGGAAGCCCGCTCACTATACGCTCAAGGTTTTCCTTGACCTCCTCGTCGCCTTTTTTGTATCTCATCGGTATCACTGCGTCAAACTCGATTACCTGCTCCTCCCCGTCAAGCCCTACAAGTCTGAAATCATGTATTTTTATATTACTGTCATAGGCGGCTATTTTGCTCTGAATTTCCTGTCTAAGCCGGTTCAGCGCCTCATTGTTTACAGCCGTGGGGTCCATGTGTATCGTCGCGTAGCAGCCCAGCTTTTCCCGAAGCTCACGCTCACATCTGTCGATTGCGTCATGCAGCTCCTTAATATCGCCCTCCTCCGACACCTCACCGTGTAGAGTTACCATACAGCGTCCCGGACCGTAATCGTGAACAAGTATATCGTGTACTCCCGTAATTTCCTCGTAGGACAAAACAATCTCCCTGATACGGGCAATGTATTCTCCGTCCGGCGCTCTTCCAAGCAAGGGATCCGTGGTTTCCTTTATCGCCTTTATCCCCGCGAAAATAATAAAGCATGAAACGGCGGCACCCGCAAATCCGTCGATATTTATCCCCGCAAAACGATATACGAGAACGGAGACGAGAACCACCGACGTCGCCGCCGCGTCGCTTACCGAATCAATCGCGGTTGCTTTCATCGATGCCGATTTTATTCTTTTGCCGTACAGGCGGTTATAGGCAAACATATAAAGCTTTACAAGAATTGCCGCGACAAGAACCGCGATTGTAAGAGTGCTTTCGTTTACGCCTGCGGGGCGGATAATTTTCTCCACAGAGCTTTTTCCGAGCTCAAAGCCCATAAGTATTATGAGCACCGACACAATCAGTCCCGATATATACTCCATCCTGCCGTGCCCGAAGGGATGGTCGGAATCCGGCCTTTTGTCCGCCGCATAAAAGCCCGCCATTGATATAATCGAGGAGCCCGCGTCGGAGAGGTTGTTAAAAGCGTCCGCCGTAACGGATATGGCTCCGCTGAGCGTACCTGCCGCGAATTTTCCCGCAAAAAGCAGCACATTAAGCAGAATGCCCACGAATCCCGTGAGCGTTCCGTACTTTTTCCTGACGCTTTGGTCAGTGTATTCCGTTCTGTTCCTGATAAAAAGTCTTGCAAGAAGTCCTATCATTTAATACTCTCCAAACAGGAGTCAAACACCCCGCCGCAAGCAGCGGGGCATCAAACTTTATATGCCCCAATAGGCGGGGTATTTGACCCTCGCGGCATTCGCCAAATGGATGCTGACGCATCCGCTTGGCTCATTGCTCGCAGGAATAAATTACTGTGTAAGCCCTCCCGCTTCGCTCTCGGAAACCGCTCCGAAACGGGGGTTGGGAATCTTAATCGGCGTTCCCATCATCGCGCTTACCGCACGCACCTTCTCATTGGCGGACATTATTATCACAGGAAGGTATTTTTCCTTGATAAACTGGTCCAGATTGTCGATAAACGTGCTTACGTTCACGCCCGTTATTGTTTCGATATCCATCTGTATGCACTTATCGGGGTCCTCTACGATTACCTTTACTATGACAAGAGCCACCACCGGATTGGTCGGGTTAAGCTTTATTGACGCCTCCGACTTGACCGAAAGCGAAATTTTCTCACCCGGCTTTTTAGAAAAAGCATTGATGTATTTTACGCTTCTGACCTCGGTCGGATTAATTGTTACCTCTACACTTTTCATATAATCTCTCCCTGTCTGTAAATTTATTCCCGCGAGCAAAAAGCCAAGTGGCTGCTTGCAGACATTTGGCGACTGCCGCGAGGGTGAATACCTCGCAGCTTGCTGCGGGGTATTTCACTTTATTTGTATTCTATATTATTTATAACCTTAAGTCCACCCTTATTTAACAGGATCAAAAGCTTTTAAGGCTGTCCGTACCGTCATCAACCGTGTTTTCTATGGATTTGATAACCACATAATAACCGGCGCTGCCGTTTACACTGACATAAACACGCTCCCCGGCCTTGTGCCCGAGAATCGCCTTTCCGATAGGCGACTCATTGCTTATACAGCCCTCGAGAGAGCTGCCCCGCACGGTTGTAACCACCTTAAAGCGTTCGGTTTCATCGTCGTCCTCAAAATAAAGCTCCACCGTATTATTAAGTCCGACCTCGTCCTCCCTGGACTCGTCGCTTATAATATTGGCGGTCTTTATCATTTTTTCAAGATAACGGATACGACTCTCGTTACGGTTTTTCTCACGCTTTGCGGCGTAATATTCAAAATTCTCGCTTAAGTCGCCGTGAGAACGCGCTTCCTTGACATTCTCAATCAGTTCCTTGCGAAGAACGAGCTTTCTGTATTCGATTTCTTCTTCCATTCTCTGTATATCTTTTTCGGTAACATTGTCAAACATTGCAGCCTCCCACCGCAGTCATTTTTAAGCTTTTCTATGATATAAAAAGCCCGCCTTACCGGCAGGCTCTTTATCATAATATGACCGTTAATATATTTTATTCAATAATAAACTGCCTGAGGTCACTGTCAATCGCCCGTGAAATATCCTTAAGCGATTCAAGCGCCGGAATAATCTTATCCATAACATTTCCGACCTCGGTAACCGACGCCGAGCTTTCCTGCGAGCTTGCCGCATTCTCCTGCGCTATCGCGGAGAGATTCTGAACGGTATCTGTAACAGCGCCTCTCGCCGCGTCAAGATGTGAGGTAATATTGATAAGCTCGCCGATGCCTCTGATAGACTCGTCGATATTCTGCTTAACCCGCTCGAAAGCGCTGCTGGTATCTTTGACATGTCCGCTCTGCTTGTCCATTATATCCTTCACCTCGTTTATGCCGGCAACGGATTTGTTGGAATCGTCGATAAGCATAAGCGTAATGTCCTCGATTTTCTTGGCGGATTCGTTGGACTGCTCGGCAAGCTTCTGTATCTGTGATGCAACAACCGCGAAGCCGCGTCCCTGCTCTCCGGCTCTCGCCGCTTCTATGCTGGCATTCAGCGAGAGAAGATTGGTTTCCTCAGCTATTGAGGTTATTATCACAGTAGCCGACTTAATGTCCTCAACCGACTCGTTTGTAGTGTTGATTCTTTCCCGAATCATCTCTATTGCTTCCCCTGCCTGCGAATTAATGGCAAGCAGCTCGTTAAGTATCGCGTTTGCCTTTTGCACCGCCTCGTCAATTGCACCGGAGCTGTGTTTGAGCCTGCTGACCTCCTGGTTGGAGTTCTCAATCATTTCGCCCATTGAAATTATATTGGTGGTTGCATCCGAAGTTTCCTGTGCCTGACTTGTCGCTCCCTCCGCAACCTCGCTTACCGCAATTTCCACCTGATGCAATGAACTCACGGTATCCTTGGCATCCCCGGTAAGCTCCACCGAAGTATTATACAGATTGCCGCTCTGCTCTCTGATTTCGGAAATGGCTTTTCCTAACTTCGCCGACACCTCTCTTGTGGCTCTCGCCATAAGACCTATTTCATCCTTTAATTTTGCAAGCTTTTCGGTTGATGCGTCCGGTCTTAAATCCAAATTGGAAAGCCTTGAAATAGATTCGGAAATCCTCGCTATCGGATTGGAAATAAGTTTTCCTACAATGAACGAGATAACCGCCACAATAACGAATATACCAAATGCGCCTATAGCCGTTTTCTTGGCGATTGAATTAATCGACGCGAGAGCGTCCGACTCGTCAGCCGTCACTATGACTATGCTCCTGTTGTCCTTCGTAACGGAATACGCCGCGTATTTCATCGCTCCGTTATACTCATATCTTACAAACTCGTCTTTAATCTCCCTGCCTGCCGCCAAATCGTCGGCAACAGCCTTTATTACCTCGTTGACAACCGGCTTTCCTACTTTATCCTTATCCTTATGATAAAGCATATTTCCGCCTGCCTCTACTATGTATACATATGACGACGAAAGCCCGGATACCTGAGTTTTGGCAAACATCTCGTTCATATAATAGTAATTGTATGCCTTGTCCGCATCCAAATCAATCGCGGTATTCATTATATCTTTACCCATTACCGCCTGATCCTGCATAAAATTGGCTATTGTATTCCTCATTTCCGTTCTGGAAAGAAAGGTCGTAGCTACTATAAGGCATACAGTAACCAAAAGAACCGCCAATACCGCAAGCTGAAAAATTTTGTACGACACCGACCTTATCCAAGGTATCTTTTTATGCTTGCCGCGTGCGGCTGTTCCTGTCTGCTGTCCCTGATTTGCGTCCGTTACTTCCGCGTTGCTGTTTTGTTCCGTATTTCCCATAATTTCCTCCAAGAAATTTATCAGGTCCAACCGCACCTGTACGTTTATTATACATGATTATGCATATAATTTCTACCATTTTTTGAAAATAATGCTTTTGAACCTCACTCACGAATATAGTCCGAAACAATCATATCCTTATCGGAATTGATTCCCTCCGCCCTGACGATATTTGAGCCGTTGCAGACATATATCTCAAAGCGTCCCCCGATGTCGGCGCTCACTATAAACTGCGTGGAGCTCACCGCAGAAACGGCGGCGCACTCATACCCGTCCGAATTGAACTTAAGACTGTCAAGCGCGCTCCGCTTCGCGTTGTACTGCGCTATTTTTCTGCCGCGTTCACCGTTCTCGCACACCAAGACCGTATTATCCGAAACCTCAAGCCCCTGCAAGCGTGTTTTCTCAGAAACATACAGAGTAATCATCTGTGAACCCTTAACAGATTTAAGAACGCCGCCTCCGTTTCCGTTTTCATGTACAAAATAAACAGCGTCCCCTTCTTCGGAATATTTTAAAGCATATATCTCATTTTCCGAGGTAAAAAGAGGATTTTCGGTTTTATTATCCGTATCTGAGAGAATTTCCTCAATCCACCATTTCTCGCCGTCACTGCACAGACAAATAAATCCGTTCTTTTTCCCGCTATAGTCCAGGTCAAGATAACGGACGCAATTTGACAAAGATATGACATAGTATTGCTTTTTGACATAATCGTATATGTATATTCCGTTTTTCTCTCCGTCACGCACGATGAACGCCGCCTTGTTTTCTCCGGCAAAAACACCGCCGAAGGCATCGTCAAAGCCCGCCTCCTCAGAGATGCGTAAGCTTTCTCCGGAGGTGAAATCGTACATGACCACCGCCGATTTTTCATCTGACGAAACCTCGTCGTACAGAAGACGTCCCTTCATATTTTTGGCGACATTCCGGTTTATATTTCCCGCCATAATAAAAATAACAATAATTAACGCCGCCATAACTCCGCACAGAATCAGGGCGGGCTTCAGCTGATACCTTTTGTTTTTCATAAATATCCCCGCAATTACGCCGAAAAACGGCTTAATGATAATATCTTACATCAGTTCACGGTTTTACACAAGCCTTGACACAAAGAAAGAGCCGGTAAATAGCCGGCTCCGTTCATAAAATTCACAAATATCCAAAGAGAATTACTCTTTAACCGCACCGAGCGCAGTTACCTGCGTGGGAATCATCATAATCATCAGTTTAAAAATGGTTTACTTTAATATTTTAAAAAAATGTGTTTTGTTTATAAATCTCATAATCTCAAGGTGGATTTTTATTGACGTAATGTAAATCAAATGATAAAATAATACAAAAGTAAATTGCAAAGGAGTCTTTTTTATTGAAAAATTTCTGTTACGGTATTTTTCAGCAATATTATTCGTCGCATTTGTTTTTGTGGGTTCGGCAACTGCAGCAACAAACAAAAGCGGTACAGCAGTTGGATTTTACCGTTCTGATTTTGTCAAGGGAATAGCTGACGAGGGACCTAAGCATTTATCCACGCATGGATATTCGTGCAATATTTATTCGGA
>JAAVHB010000034.1 GCA_014799955.1 Butyrivibrio sp.
CCAAAATAGATATGGCGTCGCCCAACATCAATATGCGCGACCCCGTAATATACCGTGTGGCGCGCCAGACGCACCACAGGCAGGGCGATAAGTGGTGCATTTATCCCATGTACGATTTCGCCCATCCGATTGAGGATGCCATTGAGGGAATTACGCATTCGATATGCACATTGGAATTTGAGGATCACAGACCGCTGTACGATTGGGTGGTAAAGGAGCTTGAATACGAGAATCCGCCCAAGCAGATTGAGTTTGCGAAGCTGTATCTTACCAATGTTATAACGGGTAAAAGATATATAAAGAAGCTTGTCGAGGATAAAATAGTTGACGGATGGGACGACCCGAGGCTGGTGTCGATTGCGGCGCTCAGAAGAAGGGGATTTACGCCCGAGTCAATCAGGATGTTTGTGGATTTGGTAGGCGTTTCCAAGGCTAACAGCTCGGTTGATTACGCGATGCTTGAATACTGCATCAGAGAGGACCTTAAGCTCAAGCGCCCCAGGATGATGGCTGTGCTTGACCCGGTTAAGCTTGTTATAGATAACTATCCCGAAGGGGAAACGGAGCTTCTGGACGTTGACAATAATCTTGAGAATCCGGAGCTCGGCAAAAGGCAGGTTCCTTTCGGAAGAGAGCTTTATATCGAAAGGGAGGACTTCATGGAGGAGCCGCCCAAGAAATATTACAGACTTTTCCCAGGTAACGAGGTAAGACTTATGAACGCGTATTTTGTCACCTGCACGGGCTGCGTAAAGGACGCGGACGGAAGAGTGACTGAGGTACACTGCACCTACGACCCCGAGACAAGAAGCGGTTCCGGCTTCGAGGGGCGCAAGGTAAAGGGTACGATACATTGGGTAAACGCCGCTACGGCGGTTAAGGTTGAGGCAAGGCTGTATGAGAATATTGTCGATGAGGAAAAGGGTGTCTACAACGAGGACGGAAGCCTGAATCTCAATCCGGATTCGCTCAGGGTTGTGGATAACTGCCTTGTAGAGCCTGAGCTTGCAAAAGCAAAGCCCTATGAAAGCTTCCAGTTTGTGCGCAACGGATTTTTCTGTGCCGACTGCAAGGATTCGACGCCGGAGCATCCGGTTTTCAATAGAATTGTTTCACTTAAAAGCTCTTTTAAGCTTAAATAATCGGAGGTGTAAGAATGAGTGATATTTTTTCAGGTCTTGAATCAATGGGACTTGGCGGTCTGAACGATGTAAAAATATTTGAAGAGGAAAAAAAGGACAGCTCAAAGGAGGGCGCAAAAGCGGCCGAGCATGTCGTAACCGAGTCGGACTTTATTTTTGACAAAAAAATACAGTGTCCCGTCTGTGACAATGAATTCAAGGCCAAAACGGTAAAAACGGGTAAGCCGCGCCTTATAGGCTCGGATTCGGATTTACGTCCCAAATATTCGGGAATAGATTCCATAAAGTATGACGCGATAGTATGCCCGCACTGCGGTTATGCCGCTCTGAGCAGATATTTCGGATATATGACGACCGCACAGGCAAACCTTATAAAGGAGAATGTTTCCTCCAAATTTAAAAAGCAGCCCGAAAGCGGGGACACATACAGCTATGACGAGGCGATTAACAGACATAAGCTGGCGCTGTTTAATTCCGTTGTCAAGAAAGCGAAAGTCAGCGAGAGGGCGTATACCTGCCTCAAGCTTGCGTGGCTCTACAGGGGCAAGAAGGAAAACCTTCCGGCAGGCTCCGAAGCAGAGCAGAAGGAATGCGAAAAGAACGAAACCGATATGCTTACCAATGCCTTTGACGGGCTTTCGGCGGCGCGTTCAAAAGAGGATTTTCCTATATGCGGTATGGATGAGCCAACCTTTGACTATCTTCTCGCGGATTTGGCGGCAAGGCTGGGGAATTATGATTTTGCCGTTAAAATGTCGTCGGCTGTCATAGTTTCGCGGACGGCGAAGACAAACCTTAAGGAAAAGGCGAGGGACTTACGCGACAGGATAAAAAACCAGGTCGGTAAATAGCCGTTCCTCGGAGGAATATAAATATGGGTAAATTAAGGGAAAGCAGATTCTGCAGGGGCGTAAGCAGAATCTGGAATAATAAGTTTTTCGGAATAATCTGGATCAGGCTGGCTTTGCTGGCTCTGGTCCTGAATTTCGTAATAGAGATATTCAACAGGCTGTCATTTTTTAAGGCGGTTGTGCACACTTTTACCAATCCTCTGGTATTTTTATATAACAGCCTGATAATATTTTTTACGCTTACCTTTGCGGCATATGTCAAAAAGAGGATTTTCGCGGCATCCGTAATATCGCTGCTGTGGTTTGCGCTGGGTGTGACTAACTGCGTGATAAGCGCCAACCGCAAAACACCGTTTACGGCGCCGGATTTCTTCAATATTGCCGAGGGCATCAAGGTGATGGACCAGTATCTGTCGCCGTTTGTTATCGTGCTGCTGATTGCGCTGATTGCGGCGGCGGTGGGTTTGATTGTGCTGCTTGCAATTAAATCGCCGAAGTTTGAGGGAAAGATTAATTATCTTAAATGCGCGCTCGCATCTGCGCTGACCTTCGGTGCGATGATGCTGTATCTTAACATTGCAAACGCAACCGGACTGCTTGCGGTTACCTTCGGAAATATCAGGCAGGGTTACCGTGATTACGGCTTTAATTACTGCTTTTGCAGCTCGGTTTTCAAGATGGGAATTTCCAAGCCGAAGGATTATTCCAAGGATAATGTCGATAATCTTATCGACAAAATCGAGGAAACAAATCCCGCGGTGGAATCGCCCACGCAGGGCGGAACAGAGGGCGAGGATAAGCCGGAGCGCAAGCATCCGAATATAATTTTTGTACAGCTTGAATCGCTTTTTGACCCAACGCTTTTGAACGGGCTGGAGTTTTCGGAGGATCCTATTCCGAATCTGCACCGTCTGTACCGCAATTATTCAAGCGGGTATCTGTCGGTTCCCTCCTTCGGCGCGGGAACGGCAAACACGGAATTCGAGGTAATAACGGGAATGAATCTTGACGATTTCGGACCGGGAGAATATCCTTACAAAACGGTTCTCAGGGAAAATGCCTGTGAATCCATAGGGTACTATCTGAAAAATTACGGATATACGGTAAATGCGCTCCACAATAACGACGGGGATTTCTACGAGAGAAATATGGTCTTTTCCCGTCTCGGATTCGATACCTTTACGTCCGTTGAATATATTGAAGAATACGATGTGACCCCGCTTGGATGGGCAAAGGACAAATGCCTGATTGACGAAATAGTAAGTATTCTTGATACCACCATAGAACAGCCTGATTTTATATATACAATATCAGTGCAGGGACACGGAGATTATCCGGAGGATACTGAGGATTATTTTCTTCCGATTAAGGTCAGCAATAATGAGATAACCGGAAATCCGGACGGTTTCGAGTATTATGTGAACGAAATCCACGAGATGGATACATTTGTCCACGAGCTTACCGACACACTGGCAAAAAGGGATGAGGAATGCGTTGTTGTTTTTTACGGCGACCATCTGCCGACCTTCGACATGACCGACGAGGATATGAAGAACGGGGATATTTATCAGACACAGTATGTGATATGGGACAATATGGGACTTTCCAAGGAGGATAGAGACGTTGAGGCGTTTCAGCTTTCAACCTTGATTCTTGAGAAGCTTAATCTGAACGGCGGAATCATAGCGAGATATCATGCGGCGTTTATGGATTCGGAGGATGACGAAATATACCGTGAGAATCTTAAGCTGCTTGAGTATGACATACTGTACGGCGACTGCGAGGCATACAAGGGAGAGCTGCCCTATACGATTACAAATCTTAAGATGGGGCACAAGGACATCCGTATTTCCTCCGTAAGAAACATTACGGGACACGCGATAGTAAACGGACAGAATTTTACGTCCGCAAGTCAGGTGTTGGTGAATAATGAGGAGGTTACTACGATTTTCAGTAATTCCTCAGAGCTGGTAATAGACGACTACCAGCTTGAGGACGGAGACGAAATTATTGTTGTTCAAAAAACCAAGGCAGAGAAATATCTCAGCAGTACAAGCATATATGTTTACCGCGACAGTGAAAGTTCTACTCGGTAAATACGCCGTTGGTTTTTATCATTGAACGTATGACGGAGTCTTTTGCGTTATACCACGGTTCATCGTTGTAATTGTAATCGAATTTGTTGATGAACCACGCGAGGTCGTCGCGGACGCGCTCCATATTGGAGATATAAAGCTCGCTTACGGTTTTTACGAAATCGTCAAGCTCGTCGCCGCGCAGGAATTCGGAGCATCTTTTCAGCAGCACCGCATAATGCTCTGAGCAAAAACCCTTGCACGCTTTGAATTTGTTTCTGAAGTCCGCGTCCGATTTCCAGAGATAAAAGACCGTATCTATATATCTGTCAAAAAAATTATTTATTCTGCTGCACACGAAACAGGAGCTGTTAAGCCTGTCCAGATACTGGATTACCGGAAGGCTTGCGGCTCCTTTTTTCAGGAGCTTTGAGGCACCGGAGGGCAGGTTTTTGCGCACGTCGCGGATGGTCTTGTCAAAATGCGTTTTCATAACCCACGCCATTCCGAGGCGGTTTTCCTTACCGTACACCATTCTTATATGCTTGTCGCAGAAGCCCAGAGCGTCCGTCTGCGCCCTGGTGTCGTCCTCCATATAGCTCGGTCCCATGGTGTAGTCCACCGCGTCGTCCTCAAGCTTTTTGAACATCTGGCATATAGGGCACTCGCAGTCCGCCGCAAAAGCGTCGTTTACTGGAATTGAATAAAGAGTTTCCTTCATAAAACAAAACCTCCGGATAAAATAATACTGTAAGTATATCAAAAAAAACGGGATTGCACAAGATTGACGGCAGTGGTATGATTGTTTTCTGAATATAAACATGAAAAGGAAATACCAAATGAAAGAATTAGCCGTCTATGTGGATACGAACAGCAAGGTGCCCGCATATGAGCAGATATATTCGTTTATCAGGGACGAAATCATTAACGGGAATATAAAAAAAGGCGCGTCGCTTCCGTCTTCGCGGGCGTTGGCGGAATATCTGCAGTTCAGCCGAAGCACAATATTAATGGCATATGAGCAGCTTGTTGCGGAGGGATATATAGAAACCGAGCCCAGAAGGGGATATTATGTTCTGGAGCTAGACAACGGGTTTAGGGGAAGCGGCGCCGCCGCGACTTCGCAGCTTTCATTGGAAAAAGCCGCAAAGGAATACCGTATAGATTTTTCCCCCGACGGCATAGAAACCGGGCATTTTCCTTATAATGAGTGGAGAAGGATTATGCGGCAGGTGGTCACACCCGAGAATCAGGAGCTTTTTAACAGCGGTGATTCAAGGGGCGATTCGGGGCTTCGTCAGGTTATATCCGAATACCTTATGGAATCAAGGCGAGTCAGGGCAAATCCATCGCGCGTAATTCTGGGGGCAGGAAATGAAAATCTTCTGATGATAATAAGCATGCTGCTTGACGGCAGCAGTGTTTTCGGTATGGAAAATCCCGTTTACCGTAAATCCTATATGCTGCTTAAAAGTCTCGGCAGAAAAATTGTACCCGTAGGGATGGACGGCAGCGGAATGCTCGTATCAAGGCTCGAGGAATCAGGTGCGGACATTGCCTATGTGACGCCCTCGCACCAGTACCCGACAGGGACTGTCATGAGCATCAAACGGAGAATGGAGCTTTTAGCATGGGCGCGGGCGAAGGAGGACCGCTATATAATAGAGGACGATTACGACAGCGAGTTCCGCTATAAGGGCAAGCCTATTCCGGCGCTTCAGGGGAATGACGGCGAGGATAAGGTTATTTATATAGGAACCTTTTCAAAATCACTCTCGCCCGCAATGCGTATAAGCTATATGGTTCTTCCGGGAGTTTTGTATGAGAAATATATGAAAAACGGCACGTATCTGAGCAACACAGTCTCACGCATAGACCAGAAGGCGGTAGAGCTTTTTATCAGAGAGGGCGGCTTCGGCAGGCACCTGAGCAGAATGAGGAAGATATACAAAAATAAGCACGACGTTATGCTCGCCTGCCTGAGACGCTGGAAAAATACCGTAGTGTCCGGCGAAAACGCGGGTGCGCATATGCTTGTGCATATAAACAACGGCATGAGCGGACGAAGGCTCGCGGAGCTTGCCGACGCAAACGGGATTAAAATATATCCTCTTGATACATACTATATTGATGAAAAAAAGTCCAAAGATACGCAGATTCTGCTTGGTTACGCCAGACTTGACGCGCATCAGATTGAAAAAGGACTGCGCGAACTCGCCGAACTGTGGGGATTGTAAAATAAGTGAGAAACCTATTAAAAAACAGTTGGAAAAAACGGGGAATATGGTATAATGTCCGTGAAAGCAATTAGCAGTGCGAAAACAGTCGGCGGCAAACTGACTGCTTGCAGGCAGGTTTGACGGGGACTGTTTTCATAGGGCGGCGCCGGTGACGCCCGTTTGGCACGGACCGAAGCGGAGCGTAGAAGCCCGCGAGCGAGAAGACGCGGAAGCGGCTTCGAGCGTGCACTGCGCATTACCCGAATTCATTTTTTGTTGTTTTCATTTGGAGAGCTCCGGTATATGGAAATCAAATTATTAAGAGCAGACTTAAATGATGCAAAAGAATTGCATGAAATGCAGACAGAAGCATTCAGGGAGCTGCTGGAGAAATATCAGGATTTAGATACGAATCCCGGAAATGAAAGCGTGGAAAAGGTTGAAGCGCGTTTAGAGCAGGGCTTCACATATTTTTATTTTATTTGCGCCGGAGAGAAAAAGGCGGGCGCGGTTCGTGTAGTAGACAGAAAAGAAGCCGGTACAAACAAGAGAATTTCACCTATATTTATATTGCCTGAATTTCAGGGTCAGGGCATTGCACAGAAAGCAATCAGTATATGTGAGGAGATACACGGGAAACAGGGTTGGGAATTGGACACTGTTTTACAGGAACCCAAAAACTGTCACCTGTATGAGAAGCTTGGATATAGACGGACAGGTAAGACTAAAATTATAAACAAAAAGCTTACATTAGTATTTTATTGTAAATAGACATTGACTTCATTGAGTGATATAGGAACGGCTTATATGACAGATATAAAAATAATTGTAAATACGCATAAGAGATACCGGATGCCGAACTCGACGATGTATGTACCCCTGCATGTGGGCAGCGCGGGTAAGCCGGACATAGGCTATCGGCGTGACGACACGGGCGATAATATTTCCCGCAAAAACGCAGGATACTGTGAGCTGACGGGTCTTTACTGGGCATGGAAAAATCTTCCGGCGGATTATCTCGGAATGGTGCATTACAGAAGGCATTTCTCTGTTCATCAGGGAAAGGATAAATGGAAGAGCGTTCTTAACGACAAAGAGGCGGAATGGCTTTGCGGCAGGTTTGACATTATTTTGCCTAAAAAAAGGCACTATTATATAGAAACGCTCTATTCTCATTATGAGCATACGCATTATATAGAACATATCACGCAGACAAGGCTGATAATATCAGAAAAATATCCCGAATATCTGCAGTGCTTTGATACCGTGCTGAAGCAGAGAAACGGACATATGTTCAATATGTTTATAATGAAAAGGGAACTGCTGAACGAATATTGCGAATGGCTTTTTGACATATTGGGAGAGCTTGAAAAAAGAGTGTCGGTTGACGGGCTTTCACCGTTTCAGAAAAGGTTTTACGGAAGGGTGAGCGAAATACTTCTTAACGTATGGCTGTTATACAAGCGCAAGCGTCAGCCGCTCAGAATAGGCGTAATAAAATATATGCATATGGAGCAGGTACACTGGGGCAAAAAACTGTCCGCCTTTATGAAAGCGAAATTATTTAAGAAAAAATATGAGGGAAGCTTCTGATGAGTGAAATACTCCGCAGTAAACTGCGTGGTATTTAACCTTTGCAGCATTCGTCAAACGTAGATGCTGGCATTTCTGCTTGACTCATTGCTCGCAAAAATTAATCGGAATCCAGGCAAGGCAAAAGCCGGGGACTTTAGTCCTCGGCCTTTGCGTCCTTATCGGCTGTTTCAGCGTCAGCCGTGATATTTACGTAAGGTCTGTCCTCATCGTCGGCGTCGTCCGAGAAGTCATCGTCATAGTCGTCTTCAAAATCGTCGTCATACGCTTCCTTCTTCTCTTTAATCTTGCCGTAAACGAAAAGACCTCCTGCGACGCCGGCGGCTACTGCCACAATGCCAATTAAGAATTTAAAAAATTTCTTCATTTTCGTGCTCCCTTCAAATATTCTTGCCCTTATTTTAATACAAAACGGAAAAAATTAAAAGTGCTAATGTGAATTTTATAAAAATTTCATATATTTTGGCGGTGTACAAAATCAAAAGTATTTGCGTATGGCAAAACATATTGCGCTATGCTATACTTAATAGCGTCGGAAAAATAAAGAGGAGCGGCTGCGTATGAAGATTAATAATCAGTTTATAAAATCATATAAAAATATTCCGCGCGATGAAAAGTCAGCCTGTGCAGAGTGCGCGGACAGACCGTTTCGGGAAAGAGTGAAGGACAGCCTCCGTTTGTTTGAGGAAAATTCCGAAAAGCTGTGCGCATATATAGACGGGAAGTGCCATGACGAAATGCTTTCGCTGTGTACCCGAATACTTTCTCCTGCGTTTGACTCGGCGTTAGAGCTTGGCTTTAACGGTAATAAGTACGAGTTGATTCTTTCGCCGAACGGAAGCGTTGCTTCGGTTTTTGTACTGGATTATTACCGTAAGCACATGACGGATAAGCTTAAGGAAAAATGGAACATTATTGTCGGAAGGCAGCCGAATCCGGATATTGCGCTCAAAATGGGAGATGTGACGGTAAACGCGGACGAATTTGACATATGGGTTGAGAATGGGGAGAACTCGGCAAACCTTGAGCTTTATTGCGAAAAACTGGTCCCGTTGCTTAAGGGCGACGAAAGCATGGCATACGAGATTATGTATATACTTCTTGACAATACGGTGGGCGAGCTTGCGGGAATGAGATATATAGGAGAAGCTGTGCTTTTGCCGGAGAAAAAGAAGGAAGATAGCATAAGGATGTCGCAGCTTCCCGCGTATATTTCCAAGGTATTTGATGTACCCCTGGGCGGAGTATGCTCTCCCGAGATATTTTACGACAGCTACAGCGGATACAGACCCGTGACAGTTGAAGATGAAAACCGTTTTTTTGACAGGAGCGACGTGTTTATAGGCGTAACCTGCTGCTATCCCCTGATTTACGAATATTTAAACGGCGAAACCGCCATTGAGGGCAGGCTGATGTCAAACGGGATATGCGCCGGGTATTTTGTGTATTCCAATGAAAGATTTGACAATGAAGCGGAGCGGGGAGCCGCTATGCTTGACTTCAGGGAGGATTTACAGAATCGTATTTATGAGAGAGCGGGGGAGGACTGTGTGTTTTTTACGGGAGGCGCGACAGGAGTTTTCGGTTCGTACATAGACTTTATCGCGTGGGATATTGGGGCACTGCTTGAGGCGGCGGCAGACGTTATGAAGGAATGTTCGCTTGAGGGAGCTTTTTTTCACGGCATGAGAAAGGATTCGGAGCTGCTTAAGCTTATTTGATATGATTCTATAAAATACGGAGGATAAAATTTTGAACAAAACGGGTTTTCAAATTGACTATGACGCGGCGGCAAAAAGCCTGACCGTGTCGGGCGTGACGGATTTTCTGCTGAGCCAGACGCTTGAATGCGGACAGTGCTTTCATTTTGTGAAGGCGGGCGAGGAGGAATATTATATAAGCGCCATGGGAAGATGCCTTCACGCGAAGCAGTCGGGTGAAGCGCTGACGTTTTACAATACGACGGAGGAGGAATATGAGCAGGTCTGGAAGGACTATTTTGATCTGGAGCGCGACTACGGTGAAATTAAGGAGAAGCTGCTTGAAAAGGACGATGCCTTAAAGCCCGCAATCGACGCTATGTGGGGCGTAAGGATACTGAATCAGGATTTTTTTGAAACTCTCATATCCTTTATTATCTCACAGAACCAGCAGATACCCCGTATTAAACAGATTGTGGCGGGCATATCATGTAATTACGGCGAGCCTTTAGACAACGATATGTATTCCTTTCCGGACGCCGCGCGTATACTTTCGGCTGGCGTGGACGGAATCCGGGGCTGTAAGGCGGGCTTCAGAAGTCCGTATATAATAGATGCCTGCGAAAAATACAGCGCCGGGCTTGTGAACAGGGAGAGCCTTATCGCGGCGGACTATGCGGGCTGCGTCGAAAGCCTTAAGCAGATAAAGGGCGTCGGCGACAAGGTCGCAAACTGCGTGGCCCTTTTTTCACTGGGAAAAAGAAATGCCTTTCCCGTGGACGTATGGATTAAGCGGATTATGGAAAAACTTTACTTCGGAGAGGAAACGCCGATTCCCGCGATTCAGGCGCTTGCCGCGGACAAATACGGCGAGTACGGCGGATATGCGCAGCAGTACCTGTTTTATTTTGCAAAAACCAATGAAATTGGCAAAAATACGAGAAAAAAAGAGAAATAGAGAGTAAACATGAGAAAACTCCGGAAATCACCCGGAAATCAGCCTTACAAAATGTTTGCATACTATTACCAAAATGACTAATATATAGTCATTGGTTAGCACTCAACAATTAAGAGTGCTAACAGCATAGAAACTGATTAGAATCTAAGGAGGTTTTACAATGAAGTTAGTACCTTTAGGAGACAGAGTAGTCCTTAAGCAGCTTGTAGCTGAAGAAACCACCAAGTCCGGAATCGTTCTTCCCGGACAGGCGAAGGAAAAGCCTCAGCAGGCAGAGGTTATTGCGGTAGGTCCCGGCGGAGTGATTGACGGCAAGGAGGTCACAATGCAGGTTAAGGCAGGCGACAAGGTTATTTTTTCAAAATATTCAGGAACAGAAGTTAAGATTGACGATGAGGAGCTCATCGTTGTAAAGCAGAACGATATACTTGCGGTAATCGAATAATTTTTGGAGGTAAAAAATAATGGCTAAAGAGATTAAATACGGAGCCGAGGCAAGAGAGGTTCTCGGCGCAGGTGTAAATAAGCTTGCCAATACGGTAAGAGTAACACTCGGACCCAAGGGAAGGAACGTGGTTCTTGACAAATCCTACGGTGCTCCCCTTATCACGAACGACGGAGTTACAATCGCCAAGGAAATCGAGCTTGAGGACGCTTTTGAGAACATGGGCGCTCAGCTCGTAAAGGAAGTAGCAACCAAGACAAACGATGTTGCGGGCGACGGAACCACAACCGCCACGGTGCTTGCTCAGGCAATGATTGAAGAGGGAATCAAGAACCTTGCCGCAGGAGCAAATCCCATAATCCTCAGAAGAGGAATGAAGAAGGCTACGGACTGCGCAGTTGACGCAATCGCAAAAATGAGCTCAAATGTAACGGGCAAGGAGCAGATTGCAAAGGTAGCCGCAATCTCCGCAGGAGACGAAGAGGTGGGCGAGCTTGTTGCCGACGCAATGGAAAAGGTTTCCAAGGACGGCGTTATCACGATAGAGGAATCCAAGACAATGAAGACAGAGCTTGACGTTGTCGAGGGTATGCAGTTTGACAGAGGCTATGTATCGGCTTACATGGCAACCGATATGGATAAGATGGAGGCTGTTCTTGACAATCCCTACATCCTTATCACCGACAAAAAGATTTCCAATATTCAGGAGATTCTTCCCCTGCTTGAGCAGATTGTCCAGAGCGGCGCAAAGCTTCTTATCATTGCCGAGGACGTTGAGGGTGAGGCTCTCACAACTCTCATTGTAAATAAGCTTCGCGGAACCTTCAACGTGGTTGCGGTAAAGGCTCCCGGCTACGGCGACAGACGTAAGGAGATGCTTAAGGATATCGCGGTTCTCACCGGAGGCGAGGTGATCTCCGACGAGCTTGGACTTGACCTTAAGGAAGCAACTCTTGACCAGCTCGGACGCGCTAAGTCTGTTAAGGTTCAGAAGGAAAATACCGTTATCGTTGACGGCGAAGGTTCCAAAGCCGATATTGACGCAAGAATTTCACAGATTAAGGCTCAGATTGAGGAAACAACCTCCGAGTTTGATAAGGAGAAGCTTCAGGAAAGACTTGCCAAGCTTTCGGGCGGCGTTGCGGTTATCCGCGTAGGCTCTGCTACCGAGACCGAGATGAAGGAAAGCAAGCTCCGTCTTGAGGACGCTCTTGCGGCTACAAAGGCAGCGGTTGAGGAAGGAATAATCGCCGGAGGCGGTTCCGCATATATACATGCTTCCAAGGAGGTTGCAAAGCTTGCCGAAACTCTTTCCGGTGACGAGAGAACAGGTGCGAACCTCATTCTCAAATCCCTTGAGGCTCCCCTCTATCATATTGCGTACAACGCAGGTCTTGAGGGCGCGGTAATCATCAACAAGGTAAGAGAGTCCGAGGTCGGAACAGGCTTTGACGCTCTTAAAGAGGAGTATGTTGATATGGTTAAGGCAGGAATCCTTGACCCCGCCAAGGTTACACGCAGCGCTCTTCAGAACGCAACCAGCGTGGCTTCAACGCTCCTTACCACCGAGTCCGTAGTGGCTAACATCAAGGAGGACGCTCCCGCAATGCCCGCAGGAGGAATGGGCGGCATGGGCGGAATGATGTAATCGCCGTGAGCAGTAAATAATTTTATTAATCATATGCCGCAGTCCGGGGTAGTTTTGTCTGCCCGTGACTGCGGCATTTTTGGTTATAAAGAAGATTGACAACAGTCTGAAATCGGACTATACTGAAAAAGTCCGATTTCGGACTTTCTAGGATTCCGCAGACGGAGATTTTGGCTATGGCAAAAAATAATGTGAGCAGGAGCTTGTTTGAATTCAATAATATTTTCAAGAAAGGCGATAATATATACCGTGAGTTTGCGAGGTTTTTTGGGCTGTCCGAATGCACCCTGTGGATTCTTTACTGTCTGCGGGCGGAATATTCCGAAATGACGCAGAGCGGATTATGCGGCAGCCTTTGTCTGCCTAAGCAGACTATAAATTCAGCCTTAAAAAAGCTTGAAACCGAGGGATATATAGAATTGAGCCGCAGCGACGGCAACCGCAGGAGTAAGGAAATAACGCTGACCGCAGAGGGTGAAAGGCTTTGCGAGGACACGGTTGACAGGCTTATTGAGGTTGAAAATATTACGCTGAAAAGCTTGCCCGAAGCGGAGCTGGAAATATTTTTAAAGCTTTTTCGCAAGCATACCGCACTGCTGAAAAACAATGTAAAAGAATTGATTTGGGAGAAAAAATGAATATACAGTTATCCGAACATTTTACCTATAAAAAACTGTTCCGCTTCTGCCTGCCGTCAATAGCGATGATGCTGTTCACCTCAATTTACGGCATTGTAGACGGATTTTTTGTATCAAATTACGTCGGAAAAACGGCGTTTGCGGCGATAAATCTTGTTATGCCGTTTCTCATCATTATGGCGTGCTTCGGCTTCATGATCGGTACGGGAGGCGGCGCGCTGGTCGCAAAAACTCTCGGCGAGGGAGATAAGCATGAGGCAAACCGCTACTTTACCATGCTCTTACTTCTTACCCTGATTCTCGGAATACTTATGTCGGTTGCGGGGGTTGCTTTCATGCGGCCGATTTCATATTTGCTCGGCGCAACCGACGGGATGATTGAAGACTGCGTGACCTACGGCAGAATTATTAATGCGTTCAACACGGCGTTTATGCTGCAATACTTTTTCCAGAGCTTTTTTGTAACGGCGGGCAAGCCGAACCTCGGCTTCGGAGTGACCATAGCGGCGGGTCTTACAAATATCGTGCTGGACGCGTTATTTGTCGGCGTTTTCAAATGGGGAGTTGCGGGCGCGGCGGCGGCAAGCGTTATAGGACAGTGCGTGGGCGGCGTTATTCCCATATTTTATTTTATACGCCCGAACAAAAGCCTGCTCAGGCTCGTGAAAACAAGGCTTGAGCTTTCGCCGCTTTTAAAGGCGTGCGCCAACGGCTCCTCGGAGCTGTTGTCCAGTATATCCTCATCTGTCGTGGGAATGCTGTACAATTTTCAGCTTATGAAGTATTCGGGAGAAAACGGTATTGCGGCGTACGGAGTCGTTATGTATACGCAGATGATTTTCTCGGCGGTATTTATCGGCTACGCGGTCGGAAGCGCGCCGATTGTGAGCTACAATTACGGCGCGGGCAATCAGAGCGAGCTGAAAAATATGCTGAAAAAAGGTCTTACGGTCATGTTTGCCGGAGGGGTTATAATGATGCTTCTGGCAATCGGGTTTGCGTCGCCGCTTTCGGATTTGTTTGTGGGATATGACGCAGAGCTGTTTGAAATGACAAAACACGCCTTCAGGATATTCGCGCTTTCGTATATGCTGTTCGGCGCCAATATTTTTGCCTCGTCATTTTTTACATCGCTGAACAACGGAGGGGTATCGGCTGCAATTTCGTTTTTGAGAACGCTTGTATTCCAGACGTCGGCGGTGATGATTCTGCCGCTCATGTTCGGAGCCGACGGAATCTGGTGGGCGGTTACGTTTGCGGAAGCGCTCGCGTTGGCGGTGTCGGCGGTATTTTTGTTCGCAAAAAGAAAAAAATACAATTATTTTTAGCTTTTCATCCATTTGCCGCGGCGGTAAAAAATAACGGATATAACCATTGAGACCGTCCAGCCTATCGGCCACGCGCACCATATTCCGACGCTGCCGAAGAAAAGCGAGAGCACGTATGCCAGAACAACCCTCAGAATCAAATCGGTAAAGGTTCCTATCATGAACTGCTTCATCATGGTTGCTCCGCGCAGTATGCCGTCGGAGACAAGCTTTACGGATATTATAAAATAAAACGGAGCGACAATACGCAGAAAAAGAATGCCGGAGTTTACCGCGTCTTTGGAGGGATTATTTATGAACAGATTCACGAGCGGTCTGCTTGCGGTAAGGTAAAGTATCACAAGAGGAACGCAGATTATCCACACCATCTTAAGCCCGGCTTTAAAGCCGTCCCTAATGCGCGGGAGCTTTCCGGCGCCGACGTTCTGCGCCGTATAGTTGGAAATGCCGTTTCCTATTGTCGTAAATGAGGTTATGACAAGGTTGTTGAGCTTCACGGAGGCTGAGTAGCCTGCCATGATACCTGTGTCGAAGCCGTTTATTACGCCCTGTATGACGACGTTTCCGACAGAGATAAAGCTCTGCTGAAGAATGCTGGGAACCGCGACTGAGGCGATTTCCTTGAACAAAGCCCATGAAAAAACGGGGCTTTTTTCTTTTGGATGAATTTGCGAAAGCCGCCTGAAAACGAATATCAGCGCGAGTACGCAGCTTATGCTCTGGCATATGAGCGTAGCCCAAGCAACGCCCGCAACGCCCATGTCAAACACGCGCACAAAGAGAATGTCCATCGCGATATTTGAGATGGAGGAGGCGGCAAGGAAGCAAAACGGCGTTTTCGAGTCGCCGAGCGCCGAAAATATTCCCGTCGAGATGTTGTAGAAGAAAACCGCCGGAAGTCCGAGGATATATATTTCAAGATACAGCTTTGAATCGTGAAAAACGTTGTCGGGAGTGCGGATAAGCTTAAGCAGACTGCCGCAGAAAATACCGCCGAAAAGCATCAGCAGCGCGCACAGCACGGTACTGGATATAATAGCGGTCCTGACAGCCGTTTTCAGCTCGGAGTATCTTGCTCCTCCGAAAAGCTTGGAAACTATTACGGAGCAGCCTATATTGCAGCCGAAGCCGAAGGCGAGAAATATCAGTGTGATTTCGTAGCTGTTTCCGACTGCGGCGAGCGCGTTTTCGCCGATAAATTTTCCGGCGACGAAGCTGTCGGCTATATTGTATAGCTGCTGAAAAATAATGCTTCCGAAAAGCGGAAGACAGAAACTCCACAGAACTTTTTCTGGTTTGCCTGACGTAAGGTCCTTGTTCATATATTCATCTTCTTTTCATAGAATGTTCTTGCATCTGAAAAATTTCCGGCTGCGCTGAAATTATAATACCGTAACCTGAAAAAGTAAATATCCATTTGAAGGTTGAGTTTATATATTATAAATGGTACAATATGGATAAATGGTATTTTTGCGAACGGAGAAAACCGATGGAAAAGAAAACGGCGAAGAAAAATGTACATAAAATACTTATTATGATTGGATGTATTGTCATAGATATGCTCGGCAAATATGCGGCGCTTAAGTTTCATCTTCCCATATGGCTTGATGTAACCGGAATCTGCGTCGCTTCTTATTTTGTGGGAACGGCGGGCGGAATAGCAGTCGGTGTTCTCGATAATCTTTTATTTGCCTTTATTGAACCGTACTCCGCGCCCTATGCGTTTACAAGCGCGGCGGTTGCGGCGGCAATAGGCTTTTGTGTAAAAAAGGAGTATTTTGAAGAGTGGTCGAAGGCGGCAATCTCAAGCTTCTGGATAGGAATGTTAAGCGTGGCGGTGTCCACTCCGATTAATATGCTTATGCGTAAAGGATATTCCGGAAATATGTGGGGCGACGCGCTTTTTGATATGCTTGAATGGAACGGTATTCCCACCGCGTTTTGTTCGATAGCCGACGAGGTAATCGTCGAAATTGTCGATAAGCAGATATGCATACTGATTGCGTTTCTTTTTATACGGATGATTATGCGGCAAAAGGGCAGGACGGACAAACGGACGGAGCGGGTTGCCGCGTCGTTTCTTGCCGCGGGTCTGCTGTCGGCGTATGTTCTCGGAGTGGTGTCCGTAAGCGCGGACGAAAATAATAAAGCGGAAGACGCAATCGCTGAGAATTTTACGGCGGAAATATATAACGGAAGTACCGGAACAATGTCGTCCGAGGCCAATGTCATAGCGGAGACGGAGGACGGATATATATGGATTGGAAGCTACGCCGGACTTACTAGATATGACGGAAAGGAATTTGAGTTTATCCGCGACGGCGGAATTGCCGGAGTTACCTGCATGATGACCGACAGCAGGGGGCGCCTCTGGATTGGTACAAATGACAGCGGTATCGCGAGATACGAAAACGGGGCGTTTACTTTTTTTACCGAAGATGACGGGCTTCCGGTCAGCTCAATCCGTTCCTTTGCCGAAAACGGGGACGGCGTTGTATTTGTGGGTACTACCGACAGGATATGCGTTATGGATGCTTCGGACGCAATCAGCATAATTCCTCATGATATAACTTATGTGATTTCAATGGAAAGCTACGGTGATTTGCTTGTCGGAGTGGGCAACAACGGTACGTTTTTTGCGCTGGATAAGGACGGTAACCTTATTGACCTGGACGCGGATACACAAAAGCTGTTCTGCAACTGTGTGAAGCTTACATCGTACGGGCTTTTGCTGGGCGCCTACGGAAACGAGGTATATGTCCTTGAGAAGGACGGCGGAAAATTAAAAATCGCAAAGAAGCTGACAGCAACGATTTCGGACGTTATTTCCATGGAGGAGGATAAGGAAGGTCGCGTCTGGCTGTGCGCCGAGGCGGGAATGGGA
This sequence comes from Butyrivibrio sp., assembly GCA_014799955.1. GTDB lineage: Bacteria > Bacillota > Clostridia > Lachnospirales > Lachnospiraceae > Eshraghiella. The sequence continues at coordinate 17,482 of JAAVHB010000034.1, forward strand.
TTTTTTGACCGCGACGGTGCTTTTCATCAGAAATATTACGACAGTTTTGATTCCTCGTTTGAATGGATACACGTGGATTATCAGGGCAACATATGGGTGGCGTCCTCACGCTACGGAGTGCTTAAGCTTTCTCAGAGCCGGTTTGTGGATTTATTCGCAAAGACGGGCGTGCCCGGACTTGTGGTGAATGCGGTTGTTTATTATAACGGAGACTATTACTGCGGTACCGATAACGGTCTTGTTATTCTTGATAAGGACGGAGGAAAAAGCAGAGAAAATGAACTGACAAAGCGGCTGGAGGGTATCCGTATACGCTGTCTTACGGTGGATTCCGAAAACAGGCTCTGGATATGCAGCTACAGCGATAACGGACTGATGTGCTATGACGGCTATGACGATGTCGAAATTTATAATATCGATTTAAAGCAGATGACCAGCGACAGGGCGAGGTGCATCGTTGAGATGAGCGATAAAACCGTTGCTGCGGGAACCGCGGACGGCATTAATTTTATACGTGACAAAGAGGTTGTCGGGACGATTACGGCAAAGGACGGTCTGGCAAATACTCAGATTTTATCGCTGCTTGAGAGCGGGGACGGAGTTCTTTTCGCGGGAAGCGACGGCGGCGGGCTGTATGAAATTTCGGATCAGAAGATTGTAAGGTCATATACCACAAAGGACGGGCTTTCCTCAAATGTTATACTTCGTATTGTGCCGTACGACGGGGGCTATATTATCGTTACCAGCAACGCGCTCTGCTATATGAAGGACGGAATCAGGGTGCTTAAGAATTTCCCTTATTTCAATAATTACGACGTATGCATAGACGGCGATACTGCTTATGTGCTTTCCAGCGCCGGGATTTACGTGGTGGACGCTGCTGCGCTCTGCGCGGGAGAGGAGCTTGACTACAGGCGCTACAGCGCGAACGAAGGGCTTGTGTCGGGACTGATAGCGAATTCGTGGAACTGCCTCGACGAAGAGGAGGGCGTTTTGTATTTCTGCTGCAACAACGGCGTTACGGGCTTTTACTGCAGACAGGAAAAGCAGGAGGTCAATTATCAGTACGGAATTACCTCGGTGCTTTGCGACGGGGATGTAATAGAGTGTATAGACGGCGAATACCTTCTTCCCGCCAACGCGAAAAGGGTTGTTGTTGCGGCTTCGGTCAGGAACTATGCCCTGTCCGATGTAAAGGTGCGATTTTACATAGAGGGAATCGACGATGAGCCGCAGATTTATTCGTATCATGAGCTTGAGCCGATACAGCTTTCCAATCTGCCTGCCGGAAGCTACCGCATTCATTTTGAACTGATAGACAATAACAGCATATTGCAGGAGAAATCCTATATGCTTGTCAAGGAAATGCAGGTATGGGAGCATACATGGTTTAAAATATATCTTATGGTAGTCTGTGTCGAGCTGATTGTTTTCGCCACATGGACAGTCATTATCATGATTAACAATTCCAAGAGAAAAGAGGCTTTAGAGAGGCTGAGGAAAGAGCTTGAGGTCAAGGTGAGTGAGCAGACCGAGGAAATCCGTATGCAGCAGATACAGACCGTGACGGCGTTGAGCGAGGCTGTGGACGCGAAGGATCGCTATACCAGCGGTCACTCAAAGCGCGTGGCTGAGTATGCCAGAAGGCTTGCAAAGCGTATGGGCAAAAGTTCGGAGGAGCAGGAGGAAATCTACCGCGCGGGGCTTCTGCATGATGTCGGGAAAATAAGGATTCCCGAGCTTGTGATAAATAAGCCCGGAAAGCTTACACCGGAGGAATTTGAGCTAGTTAAGGTTCACCCCGTAACGGGTTACCATATCCTGAAGGGCATATCGGGCGGAAGCCTGATAGCGCAGGGCGCGAGATTTCACCATGAGAGATATGACGGAACCGGATATCCGAACGGACTGAGAGGAAACGATATACCTGAGGTCGCAAGGATTATCGGTGTTGCCGACGCGTATGACACTATGGCGAGCAACCGAAGCTACCGCAAAACTCTTCCGCAGGAATGGGTACGCTCGGAAATCGAGCGGGGGAAGGGCTGCCAGTTTGACCCGGAGATTGCGGACATAATGCTTCAAATGATAGATGAAGACAAGGAATATAAGATGCAGCAGCAGGCGGAGGGAGAGCGCAAGACAATCCTTGTCGTCGGCGACGAGCAAACGAATATAGAAATCGCGGAATTTATAATGGAGGATGAACCGATGCATAAAATTATCGGAGCGTCCGAAACCGAAAAGGTACTCGAGCTTCTTTCGGACAGTGGAATTGATTTGGTGCTGCTTGACGAAAGCCTGCCCGATATGAACGGATTTGAAGAGATGAGCCGCGTTATTGAAGCGGCTGACGCTCCGATAGTGTTCATGACATCGGATAAAAATATCGAAAACCTTAAGCGGCTGACGGAGCTGGGAGTTGACGATTACCTGACAAAACCGTTCCTTCCCATGACACTGAAGGAGCTTGTCCACGGTATACTTAACGGCTGACAATATAATTGCGGGTTTGTTTTACGGTCTGTAAATATATAATAAATTAAAAGATAAACAGGAGGTTTTTATGAGGAAAGGAATGGGAATTGCAATCGCAGGAATCGCGATTGCTTCTGTAATGAGCTTTACGGCGTGCCAGAAGGCAGGAGGCTCGTCATCGCAAAGCGGTACGTCCGGCACGTCCGCGGAGGCGGTAACACAGGAGAACAAAACGGAGGAAGACGGATTGAGCGAGAAGAGTTTTACACCAAGCGAAGAATATGTTAAGCAAATAGGAAGGTCGCAGATGAACAGCGGCAACGTGCTGTGGCTGATTCATTCGGGCAGTGCCGTGGAGTTTACCTTTACCGGAACAAAGGCGTCCGTGATAATGCAGGGCGACAGCACCGGAGTGCCGGGTAACCGCGATAACGCGGCGAGGTTTGCCGTATATGTGGATGATGAGCGCGTAATGGATGAACAGATGCTCCAGATGCAGAAAGAGTTTGAGATTCCGCTTTCGGGAGGGGAAAAGGAATATAAGGTAAAAATTATCAAGCTTTCCGAGGCGGCAAACAGCATTATCGGAATAAAGAGCATTGACGTAACTTCAAAGGGCGACATAAAGCCCACGGCGGCAAAGGATTTGAAGATTGAATTCATAGGGGATTCGATTACCTGCGGATACGGCGTTGACGACGAGGATAAGGAGCATCATTTTGCCACAAGCACAGAAGACGCGACCAAGGCATACGCGTTTAAGACTGCGGCTTTGCTCGATGCGGATTACAGTCTTGTGTCCTTCAGCGGTCACGGAATAATCTCAGGATACAGCGGTGACGGTCAGAAGGTTGAGGAACAGCTTGTGCCGCCCGTATATACAAAGCTCGGAAAATCCTACGCCAGCGGAGGAAATATTTCTCTTGACGAAACGGATTGGGATTTTGCAAGGTTTGTTCCGGATGTGGTGGTAGTGAATCTCGGAACCAACGACGCCTCCTATACTGGCTCCGATAAAGATAAAAGAAAAGACTACACGGACTCGTATGTTGAATTTATTAAGGTAATAAGAGAAAAGAATCCCGACGCTCATATACTGTGTACACTGGGAATTATGGGAACGGAGCTGTGCTCCTCGATGCACGATGCGGTGGATGCTTATGTGAGTGAAACCGGGGACGAAAAGATTTCGTATATGGATTTTGCCATGCAGTCAGCCTCCGACGGATACGCTGCCGACTGGCATCCCACAGAAAAGACACATACAAAGGCGGCTGAGAAGCTTGCGGAGGAAATCAAAGCGTTGATTAAATAATCAGGAAAGGTGGTTGGAGTATATGGCAGACAAACTGGCCGGATACTTACCGGATTTTATTGAGAATGAGGTCGAACGCAAGCCCATTGTGAAGCTTGCGCAGATGATTACGGACAGAATTCCGCAGAAGCTCAGGCTTAAGAAAATAACAAAATATGACCCCGAATATTGGGGGCTTGCCGCCATGTGCACCGACGAGATGGCTGAGATTGCCCTTAAAATGGGAGTGCGCAAGCCCAAAACCCTCGCTCAGATGGTAAAAATAACCAAGATGGACGAGAAGAGGCTTGAAGAGCTTCTGGAGCAGATGTCCTATAACGGAGTGATTGAGTACAACTGGGAAAACCCGCAGCATGAGAAGCAGTATGTGCTTCCGATGTTTGTGCCGGGCAGCGCCGAATTCGGAAATATGAATATGAAAATGCTCGAGGAGCATCCGGAGGTCGGAAGGTTTTTCGAGAGAATGAGCCGTCTGCCGCTTGAGGGTGTCACACCCATGGTTCCTCCCGGGGGAGCAGGAATCGGAATGCATGTCATCCCGGTGGAAAAGGCTATTGAAATGGAAAACGAGTCAATCTCG
>JAAVHB010000035.1 GCA_014799955.1 Butyrivibrio sp.
AAGGGAGGATTTTATATGAAGCTTAAGGGAGGATTTACTTTGGAGGCGGCGGTTGTTTTTCCGGTTATAGCCTCGATTATCGTAGGAATCATAATTCTGGATTTTACGCTGCATGATAAACTGCTTAGTGATGTGAGTAAAATATTGGGCGGCATAAGATACCATGAAGCCGAATCGTTTTACTATGACGCGGGCTTTGAAAGCATAAGCCTGCAAAAAATAGCCTGCTCTCCGATATTCGGAGAGGACGCGGAGTTTGCGAATAAACAAAAGCAGGTTATAAGCAATTTGTCAGTTAATTTTTATCTGGCAAATAAAATCGGTTATGAACCGCAGTTTACGAAAACGGACATAGGAGCCGTGCTTGACATAAACGACAACGCGTCGGTTGTAAGGTCCGGCAAAAAATTGATTCAGGTGATAGGAGAGGATTAATATGAATGCTGAATTTGTCAGGGAGAGCGGCGGCGCCTATATGAAGCTTAAGGAGGAATCTGTTACGGATAAGGCGCAGATGAAAATGGTCTGCGGAAATGAGATAGAGGGCTTCTTGCGGGTGAGTGAACGCCGTGTAAATGACGAAAGCTGTTTCTGGTATGATATATCGTCAATGCTTAGCATGGAAACGGTGTTTGAGGATAGGGAGATAGCGTCGGAGGATATAAGGCGGCTGGCAAAAGCTTTAAAGAACGCGGCGGAAACTGTCGGAGAGTATCTGCTTGACGTTGACGGAATCGTACTTGAGCCGGATAAAATTTTTACCGACACCGAAAGAGGAAGCTTTAAGCTATGTTATTTTTCGGGAAAGGAAACGGGCTTTGAGGAGGACATAAAAAGTCTTTTTGAATACATGATGGGAAGACTTTGTCACAGTGACGGCGAGGCGGTCACGATAGCTTATGGGATATATAAACGCATAAATAACGGTGAGAACAATCCGGTGAGGCTGTTTGAGATTGAGGAGAAAAAGGGCAGTCCGGTATGCGAATTGACAGAGGAAAAAACCGAGGTCAGGGAGGTGATTCCGGAAACGGTATACAGTGAGGAGGAAAAGGAAGACAGAAGGCTTTTTTATGCCGTGTATGCTTTGGCGGGAATATTGGGAATCGGCTTTACGCTGTTTCTTGCGGGAGCGCTTTTGCCCGGGTTTTCTCCATTCGGAATAAGCGCTACGGGCTGCGTCGGAGGCTGCATCGTAATCGGGGCAGCGGCTTTTTTCGGATTCAAATGGTTCGTTTCGCATAGGGACGGCTTTATCAGGGTGACGACCGTAAGAACCCAGGTGCCGTTTGAAAAGAAAGAGGTAAGAATCATTGTTCCCGATAAAAACAGTGAGGACGATAACCTTACCGTGGTTTTGAACGGAGCGTCGGAGGGACTGCATTACTTAAGGTGGGAGGATATTTCCGGCGCGCATAAATACGAAATCGGTGACAGGGCGGTTATAGTCGGATGCGACGCAAAGAAAGCGGACTGTGCAATAAAGCTGCCGGGAGTCAGCAGAATGCATGCCAGAATATCGAAAGAGGACGACGTGTACTATATAAAAGACTTGAATTCCACAAACGGAACCATTGTTGACGGTAAAGAGCTGTCATGCTTTGAGTTATGCCGGATTAAAGCGGGAAGTAAAATAATATTGGGGAATGTTGAGTGTGTATTTATTTGACTTGTCAATTAAATAATGGTAATCTACATTTATAGGCTTACAAGGGGTATACTTATGAATGTCAGAACTTTGGCATCAAGACTTGCGGGCGGGGGATTTGGCCGTCTTAAGACCGGAGTTTCCGGGGTTGATGTATATATCAGAAAAATTAAAGAGAAATCGTATATTGTGGGCTTACTTGATTTGGGCAGCGGACCCGTGGCGGATATCGGTCAGATAAGCGCCATGGAAGAGAATCTTGCGGCGATATATAACACGACGGATATTATTTTTGTTGTTTTTGCCTATGATTCCTATGAGGCAAGATGCAGAATCGCCGATTTGAAAAAATACTGGATATATAACGAACAATCGTGTATGCTTGAAATATATGATGACCAGCCGGGCGAATTTCTTAATGTAAGGGGAATGCTTGAGAAACCGGAAGAGACGGTCGCGAACCGCATATTCTCCTGCAATAATATAATAATAGCCGTGAATATTATTGTATTTGTGACACTGGAAATACTCGGAGATACGGAAAACGCTCTGTTTTTGTATCTTCACGGCGGTATAACGGCAAACAGCCTTTTTAAAGAGCATGAGATTTACAGGCTTTTTACAAGTATGTTTGTTCATGCGGGAATAAGACATGTTTTCAGCAATATGCTGGTGCTGTTTTTTATCGGCAACGATTTGGAGCGGGCGGTTGGCAGAATCAAGTACCTGATGTTTTATTTCGGCAGCGGTCTTGTAGGAGGAATTGTTTCACAGCTTTATTACAATCAGACGGGAGCGCTTAATACCGTGTGTGTCGGCGCGTCCGGAGCTATTTTCGGAGTTATGGGCGCAATGCTGTGCGTATTGGTGCGTAATAAAGGCCGTGTTCAGAATGTGGTACTGTCTCGGTATATCGTAGGCGTTGTGCTGAGCGTACTTACAGGATTTACAACAAAGGGCGTAAGCCAGTCTGCACATATAGGAGGACTTATCGGCGGGTTTCTGCTTGCCGTGCTGCTTTACAGGAAGGAAGGTTTAAGGGAATGAAAATCAATATTTATTACGGAGGAAGAGGTCTGATAGATGACCCGACCACGGCGGTGCTCAACCGGATGACTTCGGTTCTTGAGGAGCTTCGGGTGCAGGTGGAGCGTTTTAATCTGTACGAGCAGAAAAATAATATTATGACATTGCCCCAGACCCTGAAGGACGCGGACGCAATAATTCTTGCGTCCACGGTGGAGTGGCTCGGAATCGGAGGATATATGCATTCGTTTCTGGATGCCTGCTGGCTTTACGGTGATAAAAATAAGATTGCGCGGACATATATGTTTCCTATAGTTATGTCGAAGGCTTACGGAGAGCGCGAGGGTATGCTTGAGCTTACGAACGCGTGGGAAATGCTGGGCGGAAAGGCGTGCAACGGTCTTTGCGCGTATGTTGAGGTAATCTCGGATTTTGAGATGAACGGCGGATATATGGAGCTTGTCGAAAAAAAGGCGGAGGAGGTATACCGTGCGGTATCACAGAAATTCGTCACGCTTCCTACAAGCAATAAGGCAATAAAGCAGAGCATTGTAAGCGATACGATTAATCTTACGCCTCAGGAAACGGAGCAGCTTTCCAAATATGCCTCCGACGACAGATATGTCAAGAAGCAGAAGGAGGATATCGAGGAGCTTGCCGGAATGTTCAAGAGTATGCTTGAGGATGAAGAAAAGGGCGGGGACGAGCATTATATAAATATGCTTAAGGAGCATTATGTTCCGCAGAATAACTTCACCGCCACGTATCTTCTTAAAATAGACGGCAAGGAAGACTCGCTTATTATCGAAATAAAGAACAAATCCTTAAACTGCTATTTCGGACAGATTGAGCATGCGGATGTAATCGGCAAGCTTGAGGCCGGAGTGCTTGATGAAATCATGCAGGGAAGAATGACGTTTCAAAGGGCGTTTATGTCCGGTGAAATGACTGCCAAGGGAAATTTCAAGACGCTCAGAATGCTCGACGAAAACTTTGTTTTTGTTTAAGGGACAATCGGGAGCGACAGAGTGAAAATGCTCCCGCAGGGCGTATTTTTGCGGTATGAAAGCTCACCCTTATGAGCAAGAAGTATGCGATACGAGGTTGCCAGAGACATTCCTATATGATTCTGTTTGCTGGTGTTGAAAAGATCAAATACGGATTCGTTTGTTTCGGCGTCAAATTCGTCAAGATCGTCCGCAATATGAATATACAAATTTTCCGTTCCGTAGTCGATGCTAAGTGTGATTGAAGCGTCTGAGCGCACCTCGGTGATGTTTGTAATAAGCGCCTTGATAACATAAGATATTTTATCGGGATCAATATTGACGGACGGGACGGTGGGAGGAATGGATACGGAGATGTCGGGACATATTCCGTTTATTACGGATAACTCTTCCTGAAGCAGCCATATATATTCATATGTGTTGATTTTACAGAGATTGAGATTATCGGCGTAGCGGTATTCGTTTATCGCGTTGAGCGACGCGATAAGAAAATCAATGTCGCGACCCATCTGAAGCCAGCGTTCATTGTCCGAAAGACCGGATTCGTCAAGCTCGATAAGCTGATAGTTGCCGCAGATAAGCGTGATTATATTGCGGAGGTCATGGCAGCCTTTGCGGATATCGGACTGTAATCTTGAATACATCGCGGTTATACGCTCGTATATATCAGGATTTGTCTGTTTAAGAGAATTCAGATAATTTATATCGTCTTTGGTGTACATATTGTTTTCCCCTCTATACGCCAATGATAGCATAATTACGGGGTTTAGGCAAACCGTACCTGAACAGAAATAAATCACTAAAAGGAGAGAATTCGACATGATTAAAGATGACTGTATTTTTTGTAAGCTTGCAAACGGAATTTTTGATACCAATACGGTTTATGAGGATGAGGATTTCAGGGTGATACTTGACATTGAGCCGGCATCGCGGGGACATGCGTTAGTTTTGCCCAAAAAGCATTTTGCGAACGCTTTGGAGGCGGATGATGAAACTCTCGGAGCAGCGATGAAGCTGGCGGCGCGTACCGGAAGGGCACTCAAAGAGGCGTTCGGATGCGACGGGATAAATATTCTCCAGAATAACGGCGAGGCGGCGGGACAGACGGTGTTCCATCTGCATGTCCATGTAATTCCCCGATGGGAGAAGGACACGGTTCAGTTTGAATACAAGAAAAACAGTTTTTCGGATGAGGAGATGAAAGCAACGGCTGCCGACATCGGTAAATATATGTAGAATTTTTGTTTAGCTATTGACTTTGATTATGAATAATGATAAAGTAAAGCTAATACTGAGCAATCAGGAAATTTAATACATATTTTAGGAGGATTTGAAATGAAGGGTAAGTCAATCGCAAGTTTGGTATGCGGCATTTTGTCATTGGAGGGCATCTTTGGATGCTTTGCAAATCCTGTGTGCGCGATTATAGGATTGGCATTAGGAATTGTTGCCATCGTTTTGTCATCTGGAGTTAAGAATGCGGGATCCGAGAACGGCATGTCTAAGGCAGGCTTTGTTTGCGGTCTTATAGGACTTATTTTGTCGGCGATTGGTTTAATTGTCGGTATTATTACATGTGCTGTATGTGCGGCAGCAGGTGCTATTTAAGGTATTTAGGCAAGTATAAAAAGGCTTCACATATTTAAAAGTGAAGCCTTTTTTATGCATAGACCCGTGCATAGGTATATGCCGCTAAAGCGGCGCACGGGTCGCGCAGCGAGTAGGAGAAGATAAATCTTCCCTACTCGATTGTCATTTTTAAGGAGTAATAATGTTTCCTACATTTGAATTTATGGGAAAAACAATCGGAGTTTACGGTTTGTGCTCAATTGCGGGACTGGTAGTTGCGGGCACGGTTATGTATAACCTGGTTAAGAAAAAAGGAATATACGCTCAGGATATAACATTGCTGGCGGTTGCGGTTGCGGTCGGAATGTTTGTAGGCGGGCATATCGTATACGGAATAACCCATATTCCCGAAATAATTGATTTGTTCAAAAATATGCCGAGGTATACGGCAAGAGAATTCTGGCGCGCGCTTGGAGGCTGTTTCGGCGGTATGGTCTTTTACGGCGGGCTTATCGGTTCGTTTATATGTATCGCCGTGTTTAAGAAATTCCAAATAGCCGCAAATCTCCAAAAGACGAATATTATGGACGCCTATTCGGTGGTAGTGCCGCTTTTCCATGTTTTCGGGCGTATAGGCTGCTTTTTGGGCGGCTGTTGCTACGGTATAGAAAGCAGCTTCGGTTTTATTGTCACCGGAAATCAGCTTTCGCCCGGAGTTAATGATGTCAGGCGTTTTCCGGTTCAGCTTGTTGAAGCGGGCTGTAATCTGATTATTTTTCTTGTGCTTCTGGTTCTTTATAAAAAGGGCAGGGCGAAGGATAAGCTGATATATATTTATCTGCTGATTTATCCGGCAGTTCGGTTCGGACTGGAGTTTTTAAGAGGCGACGAGATTCGCGGATTTCTTTTCGGTCTGTCCACATCGCAGTGGATAAGCATAGGACTGTTTGCGTTTTCCGTAATAAGTCTTGTAATAAAGAGCCGTCAAGGGCAAAAAAGCGCGGACGGCGCGGAGGATATGCAATAATATAAAACGGAAAAATCCGGTATATACAAGGGTTTGAAAAATCCAGTTTTTTTGTATTTGATTCAAAAAAAGCGTTGGAAGCTCTCGAAAATATTTGATATTTCTTCCACACGATTTATGAAAATGGATGTTATATTTGAATATGAAGTTGCTGAAAAACTTGAGAGAGCATTTGATGATGATTTTTATTCATAATCAGTGGGGAAGATATATATGGTGAATGCCTGCGAAACAACCGGAGTCAAGTCAGATTCTAACAGTATAAGTAGTATTAATTAAAAAACAGATTATTACAGGAGGATATTATAGATGTCACAGTATGTTTCAAGAATTCATATCAAGGTGAAGGAAGCGAAAATATGGGAAAAATTGGAAAATATTAAAGTTGAAGAATATGGTTTTTGCTGTTCTGCGAAAGAACTGTTTAATGAAAGAAATCAGGACTTTGTAATAGATGGTGATTGGTCAATAACGGAACAAAAATTGACATATTTCGTATGTGTGATTGCGAGCGCATTAGGAAATGATGGTATTGTAATTGCAGATACGACAAATATTAATGTAGATCCATATACATTTTGTGCGTATTCGAAAGGATGCAATGTTAAAACGAAAGTATTTGGGACAAATTCAAAGAATGCTGAGATGATTCATGAAACCAATATTAATAATATTGCTGAATGGCTTAATTTTGGAAAATTTAGATTCAATGATGAAGAGAAATCACAATTAAATGCACTGGGATTGGAAGGCCTACTTAGTAATACTAAACGAAAAATTAAGAAATAACCGGCAATAAAAACAGCACACTTGTTACCTTCCTCTCTATCTCTCATTGAAGGCCGAACTTTGTATTGTGTCTGCGTACGCTTTGGTTTGATATCATGATTTTTAATAGCAGATATAGAGCATGAAAAACATTTCTGGGAAGTGGAACGTCGAGCGGCAGATGCGATTGAGGCACTCACGAATTCGGGAATAAAATATGATGAAAGCAAGGAGAGGGTATGCGGTGGAAAAGGTAAAAGGATAACTCGGCTTGATGAAAGTATACTTTAAGGCATCTTCCTTGTTAACAGGAATATAATTAGTCCATTGATAGAGGTTGATATTAATGTACATTAAGAATAGAGAAGAATACTGCAAAATTCCTATTTCTGCATTGAATTTTTCTACAAGAACGTTCAATTGTTTAATGCGTGCTAATATTAGTACGCTTTATCTGCTTATTGAGAATATAGAAAGTTTAGGGAAAATTCACAACATGGGTTCTAAGAGTATTGCCGAGATAGAAGAACTTCTTTATGTGATAATGGAAAAAGGAGTATTTCAGCTTAACCATACCAAAGATGAAATAAGAAAGTCTGAATTAGCTGTTGGGGAAAGACCATTGCTTCCAGAAGAAATATTACGTCGTCCTGCATCAGATTTGGATGTTTCGGTACGGATTTGTAATTGTTTCAAGAAAGAACATATTGAAACAATAGGTCAAGTGTTGACCTTGAACCCTATGGACATTCTGTACTTGAAGAATATGGGTCCCCTATCTCAGCAACAACTTCTAGCACAAATAGAGCTTCTGTATAAACTTGGGGAAGATTATTTTAAGCCTGTCATCATTTCTTCCGAATTGGATGAAGATGTGATGGCAGAAGATCAATTTGTCGGAAAAGGGTTTGATTTCCCTGTAATTGATAAACTTGTTGAGCAGTTTGAGTTTAAAACTGCGCGCATGGCAGAGTGGTTTGGACTTTCTCGCCAAGGTATATATAATGCAATTGATAAAAGATCACCCAAACGTCGGAAAATTTGGACAGGCAAAAGATTAACTGAAGGTGAGAGGGGTATTCTGTTCAAATTGATTCAAGATAGAAAATTTGATTACAGCGATGAAAATGTAATCTGTTGCTGTATGAATGATCGACACAATGACTTGGCTTGTATCTTTGTATATGAAAGTGAGATCAAGTGCTTCTTCCTTGCAGACTTGCCAGAAGATTTGCAGCAGATAATAATAGATATTAATTTCCACAGATTTTCAGAACGTGAGCTTTTAGGTGAAGCGGAAGGAGATATAGTTTATTGCATCAAAAAGCCTTATTTTATGCCCAAATATCCTGACAAATTTAGGGTAAATGCGCAACTTAGAGGGCTTTCATCTGACGAATACGCAATTTATTTGTCAGGATATTCTGTAGGTGATACAAGAGCTGTGAATGACAATCAGATAATGGCGTTCCTTCAGGAAAATCTTATTGATGGGAAAGTATATATATCTTCTGATCCTAAAAATCAGTGGATCAGATCCATAGCATCCAGAAATGGATATACAATTAAAGATTTTATCGAACTCTACGGTTTTGAATCCAAATTAGATGGAACAGAACTCACATCAGATGGAGCCAGAGAACGTCATATTGAGGAACTGAAGAAGTATCTTGTCCGTGGTAATGTGGTTTATTTTCCTACAGATTCTAGAATTTACAGGATTCTTAGTACATACTGCTACAATAAAGCTTTCTCTCTGAATGAATATATAAGAACACTTGGTTTTGAACGCTCAACGGAGCGGCCTGAGCTTATTCAAGATATCCTTGAACAGGATATGATGGAACGTCAAAGTGACGGAAAATTTGAAGATAAGGTATTTGCACATTATCCGCTTCTCGGAAGCAAGATTCTTAAGCAGGAAACGCTGGATAAGTTGAATGAAAACGCTAGAAAGTATATAGATACAGTTCTGAGAGAGCCGCTTGCAAAGATGACTTTGCGTGCAGAAATGCAGATAACACTGGCCCTTATCAATAATGCAAAAAGTTGGAAGAATGAAGAGAATAGCAATTTCTGGAATTTTATTTCGTTGCAATTCGGGTATCGTGATACGAATGGTGCTGTAGTTCACCTTCTGCAGACATCTCTTGAAAATGCAATGAAGAAGAATCACAGACTCTTCGTTGAAGATGCCAATGGTCGTGCATTTAAGTCCACAGCCGTTATTCATGCGCTTAGTACAAGAAAATCGTGGATGGCTTTGTTTGATTTTTTGTTTGACTTTTATAAGAATAATCTAAACTGGAAGCTGATTCCGGGAGATCCTCTGCTTAAAGTAATGATTTGGTCGCTACAGCAGAAGCTAAGTGGGGAAAATACTGAGGATACTGAGCTTACAATTAGTTTTCATGTATACTCATTTCAGGAAGGTATTCGTAAGCTAATTCTTTTACGGCCTGTATTTACACATAAGTTGTTTGAAAGGCTGATTACTAAGATGGATGCTTTGATTAATTCTGAAGACATGCCAGTAAAAACATATGAGGAGCAGCTTTGTGAGGAGTGGTTTAAAGATAAGATTACTGCTATTGCGAACACCAAGAAGACAGAACGTCAGGTTCAGATTGGTCAACAGGATATTGCTATTGACTATTCTCGAATTAGAGCAAAGTTGGTATTGAAGAATGAAAATGATGTGCAGCTTGTGATACCGGATATCCGTCTAAAAAGTGAAAATGTCAGCACTGCTACGCTTGCCTTTTATTACAATGGAGCTCTTGCATATCAGCAAAGTTTAAGCTGGTATGGCAATGAACTTGGAAAAACATTAAATGGAGTGTCTATTTCTCTGCCAGCCTTTAATGGAGACACTAGTGAATTGGATATACAGGTGCGTATTATTTGTGATAATAAAGAAATATACAACTCAGACGATACAATGTATCGTCATGTGCTGATATTCTCTGGAACAACGGAAACCAACCTCAGCCAATTGAAGCGTGATAATTATACGCTGGTTATACCCTGTAATGTTGCTTTTGAAGCTGAAAATGCAGATGTCACGGAGATAGATACTTTTAAGGTGGGAGGTCTTAAAGCATACTTTATTGAATTGAAAGATGGCTTTGTGCTTACGGCGGGTGGGAAGTTGCTTTCCTTTGATAGTGTGGGAGGAAAAGATATTCGTGTTTTTCCACCAGCAGAATCGACTGTTCTTCCTACCGTGAGTATGGAAGATATGGAGTATTATTTTGCTTACCGCAACAGCTATTGTAACATCATTCTTGGAAATACAGATTTTCTGCAACAGTTTGTAATTCTGAAGGACGGAGAGCGTATTGAATTTTCTGAACTTCCTAAAACTGAAAATAGTAGCGGATTGGCTTTTGACTGCCCGATTGAAGGGAGAGAGGGTATATGCAGGATTCAGGTTATAAATCTTGATAATGAAAGATTAGTCTTTGATAGGAGTTTTATTCTGGTTGCCAGTGCAACGGGAAGCTTTAATCGAGAATTTTATTATTCTCAAAACGACTATATTGGTGCAACATTTACGGTTAGTATAGATGATTTTTCGGAAACTGTGTCATTTACGCAAGAAGATGAAAAAGTAAGTGTGCCATATCGGAACGGAGTTCTTCATATTGCTATTCCTAAAATACAGATTGAGGAAACTTCCGGTGTATGGATGAATGGGACAGCTCCAGCATACTATATTGGAAATATTCCGCAGAGTAGTCTGCTTATGGTAAAGAGTCCAATAAAAACTGAAGTGCGGTTTACCGTTGGCGGCAAGGATATTATGTATGACGGACATGGGGTGGTTACTCTTGGAAATGTTCTGCAGTCATTCGTAAGAACGGATACATTTTCTCTTGCAGAAATTCAGATGCTGGTTAAAGGTATCAGGCAAAATGATTGTTATACATTGGCTCGTGTTTGCTATAAAGAAAGGTTTTTGAAAACACCGGAATTTTGGACAGAAAATAACAGACTATTTTGGAATCAAGGCGGAGGGTTTGTTGGAAAAGAAGGAAGAAAATTTACGCTCGCGTTATATAGAAATAAAGATGATTTGACAGAATTTGAATTTGATGAAGGCATCGAAAGTGTAGAAATCCCGGCAGATATGGAGATTGGAAACTATCGCTATGAAATCAGTATTATTTTTGGCAGTACTTTTAAAAAGGTTAAGGAAGTGATTGCTGAGGGTGACTGCATTGTTGGTGATAAAAATTTATTACGTTTTAAAGATAAGCGTATTGTAATAGATACTATCACAGATGGCTCTGAGCATATACAGATTAAAACCTGTTACATTGACGATATAGAGTTTACAGGTGTGGAAGATACATCAGAAGGATATTGCCCCGTTTACAAAGGGGTTCTATATACGGAGGGATATCGTGGAGAACGCTATGAGTTCTCATCTTATGAACATACCAACAAGCGAGGCGTTGAAAAAATGATGATTAATCCAGTGAGGATTGTTTATGTTGGGGATATTGTTCTGTGTATAACAAATTCTGAGCAGGCAGGGCTTTACTACTATCATTACTATGATAAGTTTTTAGAAAAAAAGGTTTATGCATTGACAGATCATGAATATACAAAAGCTAACAAGCACAAATATTCAATTGCTGATCTGTACTTGTATCAGACGGAAAGGATATAAGTATGTTTAATCCAATAACAGCTGCAAAAAACATAAAGGATGAATTTATCGGATATATTTCAACACTGTTCCATATTTCTGACAGGGATTATGCTGAGCAATTTGTTGCAGCGTTGCAAGAGGAAGGTGCTGTATCAAAGGGACCATATCTCGAAATTAGCGATTCTTATAAAACGGGAGAAAGCTTAGAGGATATGATCAAAGAAGGGGAGGCTTCTCCCTTATTCCGATGGTTGGAGGGGGATATTCCTGATGGTGAGAAGGAAATACAGGTCAATCGAGAGTTGTATCTTCATCAGGAAAGAGCACTCAGGAAAATTAATAAAGGAAAGAATTTGATTGTTACTACTGGTACTGGTTCTGGAAAAACAGAGTGCTTCATGATTCCTATTATAAACCACCTCCTGCGTGAAGCGGAGGAGGGAACACTTTCTTCAGGAGTCAGAGCAATTCTGATATATCCGATGAATGCCCTTGCAAATGACCAGATGAAGCGTCTGCGAAATTTGCTGAAAAATTACCCCGATATCACTTTTGGTGTGTATAACAGCAGTACGAAACAAAATGAGCAGGATGGTATTGCAGAGTATGGAAAGATTTATAAAGATATCAATGGGTATCCGTTAAAGCCGTTAAAGAACGAGATTATTTCCCGTGATCGAATGCAGACTATGCCGCCACATATTTTGGTGACAAATTATGCGATGCTTGAGTATATGATGCTCAGACCGAAAGATGACCTTGTATTTTCAGGAGCAAAGCTTCGTTTTCTGGTACTCGACGAGGCTCATATTTATCGTGGTGCGACAGGAATGGAGACTTCTCTGTTGTTAAAGCGTTTGAAAGCAAGGATTAGTAATCCTGCCAATGTGTTGCATATCCTTACCAGTGCTACATTGGGAGGAAAGGAAGCGGATGAGGACATCATAAAATTTGCGGATACTCTATGCAATACTGCTTTCATGGCAGAAGATATTATCCGTTCTGAACGTATAGTTCCATATTATGATAAAACGGCTTCTAATATACCAGTTTCTTTGTTTGGCAAACTGATTGATCCGCAGAAATCACTTAATGAGATTGCCGGTGATTATGAAATAACTATTCCGGCTGGACAGGCAGATGCAGAGTTTTTATATGATTTATGTGTCAGTGCATCTGTATATAGAGAGCTTCGTACAATAATAAACCATCCTATGACGATTCCAGAGATTACAAAAGATCTCCGGCAAAATCATAAAGTAACAGAGCAGGATGTTGTCAATATCGTCAACATAGCGGTACGGGCATTGAAGAATAAGTCTCCACTGATAAAGGCACGTTATCATATGTTTGCGAAAGCAATGGAAGGGGCATACATCACTCTGGGGAAGCATAAAAAGCTGATGCTGAACAGAAATCGGAACATAATTATTGACAGTGAGGAATGGAAGGTTTTTGAATGTGCTGTCTGTGATGATTGCGGCCGTATAGCCATAGTCGGGAAACAACTGGATGGAAAGTTAGAATTCGCCAATAGTTCATATGATCCGGAGATAGAATATTATTTGCTTTGGGACAGTCATGACGCTGTTCTTGATGGAGATGACGAGGATGAAGAAGTTATAGGCGAAATTGGAAAAAACGATTACATGGTCTGTGCAAAATGCGGATCGATTATTCATGAGAGTCTGAAATCAGATCCTCCCTGTACCTGCGGGCTGAACCATTATGTGAGGATAAGAAAAGGTAAAAAGAGTAGTGTGCGTGGTGATGGAAAATGTCCGAGTTGTAATATTGGAAATTTTAAAACATTTTATCTTGGCTATGATGCGGCCACGGCTGTCCTTGGAACATCGTTGTTTGAAGAATTGCCGGAGAATAAAAAAATACTTAAGAGCAAAAAGAGTGATTTGGGAATAAAAAAAGGCTTGTTTTGTTCAGCAATGAGGACTTCACAAGTAGACATCATTAAGAGAAAACGGCAGTTTCTGTCTTTCTCGGACAGTCGTGGTGAAGCTGCGTTCTTCGCATCTTATATGACCGCTTCCTACAGTGAGTTTTTACGTCGTCGTGGGATTTGGCATGTTGTGGAGAAGAATCGCAACAATATGGCTGCCCATCCTTGGGAAATACAAAATTTTGTGGATGAATTGGCATCATATTTTGATTCATGTCGCACTTTTGCAGAACCCGGTGATGACGGAAAGCAAAACTTGACTGCAATCAGCCGCAAGAACGCGTGGATTGCTGTATTGAATGAAATGGTTAATGCCCGCAGAAGCACTAGCCTGGTTTCCATGGGCATGATAAAGTTTAATTACAAAGGAAACAGTGAAGATATTATGGCGAGTGTTGCAGAAGAATATGGTCAGAATATTCATGATATGAAAGCTCTATTTGACCTGCTTGTTATGGATATTGTATACTATGGTGCATTGGAAGGGGAATGTAACTTAACGGATGATGATCGGGAATATATTTTTTATGCTGCCAGACCTAAGCGAATAAAGAGGTGCAAGGATCTGGACAAGGACAAGAAGGCGTATTTGGCGGGATGGTCTGCGGCTTACAGAAAGAATGGAAACCTATTAAAGAACGGTCGTCTAAAACGTGTTATGAAGGTTCTTGATTTGGACGAAACTGCGGCTAATGAACTGTTGCAGATTTATTGGGACGAGATTCTATGCGGAGAGGAGAGCCTCTCTTTTGCCGGTAATGGCGAATTTTATTTTAGTACAGAGCGGTTTACGATTGGAGCGGGCACGGAGGATGTTCCGATATATGTTTGTGATGTCTGCGGTAAAACAAGTATGACTAATTGTAAATGGATGTGTACAACGCTGAAATGTGGCGGTCATTTGAAACAAATTACTCATGCAAGTCTTCTTGATGACAATCATTATGCAAAACTGTACAAATCAACACTGATGCAACCTTTACATATTAAAGAACATACTGCTCAACTCGGAAGGGAGGAGCAGCAGAAGTATCAAGAAATGTTTGTCAACAAGGAAATCAATGCATTGAGCTGTTCCACTACGTTTGAAATGGGTGTGGATGTAGGTGATCTGGAAACCGTATATCTTCGCAATATGCCACCATCACCAGCAAATTATGTTCAGAGAGCTGGTCGTGCAGGACGTGGTAAGAATGCGGCTGCATTCTCACTAACATATGCCAAGTTAAGTTCGCACGATTTTACATATTATAGAAATCCTGAAAGCATGATTACTGGCAAAATAGGTGTACCTTTATTTACTGTGAAAAATGAGAAAGTAATTCTCAGACATATATTTGCAGTGGCTTTAAGTGATTTCTTTGCAAAGCAGATTGATGTCTACAATTCAAACAATGCAGATGTTTTACTTAATGAAGATGGATGGGAAAGACTGTGCATTTATCTTGAAAGTAAGCCGGAACATTTGAAAGTTGTTCTTCAAAACTCAATACCTGAATCGATGCATGAAATTATGGGAATCAATGATTATTCATGGAAAGAGAGATTGATTGGCAAAGATGGTGTCCTCAGGATGGCGGTAGATGAATTTAGAGGAACAGTAAAATATTACAAAGGTGAAATTGAGAAACAGTTAAAGGAGGGCTCTATTCATAAGGCAGATGAAGCTGAGAAAAAGATGAGATCTTATCGGCGAGGCAAAGAAGATAATCGTGGTAGAAATGAGTTAATAGAGTTCCTTGTCAGAAATAATGTGCTACCGAAATATGGGTTTCCGGTTGATACTGTAGAATTGCATCAGAATGCCAATAATGCAACAGATAAGAAACTGCAGATGGTCAGAGACCTTCAGCTTGCTATCTCTGAATATGCTCCAGACGCACAGGTAGTTGCAGACGGAAAACTGTATACCAGTCGATATATCAGGAAACTTCCGCAGACTACTGGACAGGATTGGGAAACCGCATATATCGCACAATGCAAAAATCCTTTCTGCCTTACGTGGAATCACCGTTCTAAGGAGCCGGAGTCTTCTGGGGAAAAATGTGTATCATGTCATAAGATTATTGAACAACATCGTTGGAACCAGGCCATTGAGCCGAGAAGAGGTTTTGTGGCAGATGGTAAACCGAAAGATGTTCCAATGCGCAAGCCAGATAAAGTTTATCGTAGTGATGATTTCTATATTGGCGATGTTCAACGTCAGATAATGCAGAAGTATGCTTTTATTATGAATGATGGAAATAAATTCAAGATAGAAACATCTATAAATGATTCGCTAATGGTAGTCTGCGATGATGACTTCTATGTATGTCCACACTGTGGATATTCAGAAAGTACTACTGAGAATTTAAATGAGGCTGGTTTCAATTCACATCAGAAAACTATGGAGAAGAAGCATCCTACACCATGGGGAAAAGATTGTGAAGTGAAGCTGGTGAAGAATAAGTTATGCCATGTATTTAAGACGGATGTTGTACGTTTATTTTTTTTAAATCCGCAGGCATGCAATCAAGAGGTTATGCTTTCGGTAATGTATGCTCTGTTAGAAGCATTGTCGGCAGAGTTGGATATTGAAAGAAATGATATTAAAGGATGTCTACATAAAGTTATTTTATATAATAAATTGATATATTCCGTTGTCTTATATGATGCTGTGGCAGGTGGGGCCGGTCATGTAAGAAGATTGGTCACTGAATCCGGAGATAAATTTCGGCAGGTTGTTGATAGAGCGATTGAAATAACGAAGGGATGCAACTGTTCGCCTTCCTGTTATAGTTGTCTGAGAAATTATTATAATCAGAAAATTCACGACAAGCTGAATAGAAAGTTTGCTTATGATTTTTTGGAAAATTATTCAGGAGAGTTTGAAACTATTACGGAAAAGGAGTTTGAAGCGGATGGACTGGGGCTTTGAAAGGTGATCTAATATAGTGCTTTCCATGCAGAATAGTAAGTTGTTTCTTTTGTTATATAAGGCCATATGACAATTTTTTAATTTGACAAGGGCGAAGAAGTATCCAATCACGACGTAGGCGAGAATGAGATGATAACCGCTCTGGAAGGAACTGCGCGTTTTTTTGTTGATGGTGAAATCTTTTTTCTGAATGAAGGTGAGACTCTGATTATGCAGTTTATGAAAATGGGGCGCCCTGTCTGGATCTTTCTGTAAACAGCTTCAAAACCGGATCTGGCGCAAATCAATGTCAGACTAGGTTTTGTTGCCTCTTGGTTTGCATTTGTTTTTGTCTGATTGTGCGGAAATATTTCTGCTATGGATGTGTTATCCTGTATGGGAATTTACAAAGAATTGAGCTATAATTTTCATGTTGAGAGTGAACTGTACTTCCCACAGCAGCGGTATCGGCTCCAGCGCGGATAATCTGCACGCCTTATGTTCAGATTCCGCAAAATGGACGGAAGGAAAGCGATTTGAAGCAGGAACGTCAAAAGAGGCAATAGAGGAATGGCTCAAAAGTAATAGTATTTGATTTGTGTACAAAACGCAGGATTAATCCCGATATGCCAAATTATACCAAAAAAATTTAAAATGTTGTCTGCCGTTCTGCGCAATAAGCAGACATTATCTGTACGTCCGCCGCGAAAACAGAAACTCGCGGCGGCTTTTATGCGTCCCCGATTCAAAATATCAATGGGCTTGATATACGGCTACAAGAGGCGGTTATGGCAGTATGTTCCATGCTTTTGACTGGGCGCGTCTATTGACAAATAACTCATGTAATGTATAATTAAAAAGACGGTTTTTGTCAAAAAAAAGCTATTAGAACGGATAGAATATGGGCACAGTCGTTTTGATTCCATCGTATAATCCGCAGGAAGTACTCATAAATCTGGTAAAGGAGCTGCACGCCGGAGGCATGGAGGTGCTGGTGGTAAATGATGGCAGCAGTGAGGAACACAAACGTATATTTGACGCGGCGAGAGAATATGCTGAAGTTATCGGATACGATAACAATAGAGGCAAGGGCTATGCTCTTAAGACGGGTATCCGGCATCTTGCCGCGAAGCTGGAAGTAAACGGATTTGTCACGGCTGACGGAGACGGACAGCACAGTGTCGATGATATTTTAAAAACAGCGAGGATTCTTGAGAACGAAAAAACAATAGTGCTCGGAATGAGGAATCTGTCGAAGGAAATTCCGCTGCGCTCCCGAATCGGAAACGATATGTCGAGGCTGACATATACGCTTGTTACGGGGCGCTATCTTAATGATAACCAGTCGGGGCTGAGAGGCTTTACGGCGGATATGGCTAAATGGCTTCTTGAGGTTAAGGGAAACCGTTATGAATATGAGATGAACGTGCTTATAAAGGCGGCGTTTATGGGCTGTCCGGTAATCGAGGTTCCCATTCGTACCATATACGAGAATAACAACAGCGCTTCGCATTTTAAGCCGCTCCTTGATACGGCGAGGATTCAGAGCAAACTGCTGCTCGGAGGGCTGATACCGTTGGTTATATATATTGCCTGTGCAATTATGATATACTTTATGAGCAGCCGTGCGGGAATGCTCTTGTGGGGCGTACTCTGGAACGTGGGACTTTGTCTGCTGCACTGCGCGTACGGCGTTACTGGATTTTTTTGTATGCATAACGGGAAAGAGGCGGCTGTAAGCATATGCCGGATAATCGCAAGACATATTCTGTTCGGAGCGGTGTCGGCGGCTATTGCGGTGTTTACGGGAAGCGCGCTGTTTTGCGTGTCGGTTCCCTTGATTTTTACAGCGGTAATTGCTTATTTATCCGGAAAATTAAGGAAAAACAGGACTGGTGAGAATTATGAAGGCAGATGTAAGAGAGCTTGCCCGTAAAATATATGAAGAGCCGTCGGCTTACGAGCAGGCGGATGGCTTTCAGGTTGAGATAAAGTCTGTGCCGGATGACGGGAAGCCCGGCGTTATGGACGCGCGTGAATTTTATATCAGGAAGGCTTTTTATGAGCTTCAGAAAAAGCTCCCGCCCGCGAAGCCGAATATAGAACTTATCAGGCGGCAGACGCAGACCTACTGCAAGCCGCTTTCGCAGGGGGATATTGAGGAGAAGAGCTTCACGGTAAATGTCGGAGAAAGAGAAATACCCGTATTTTACTATGACGGAAAGACGGGGGATAACGCCGCCGCGCTTGTCTATATTCACGGGGGCTCGTTTATTGCGGGCAGGGCTGAATCGTACCGTGAGCCGTGCAGGTATATAGCCGAAACCGCCGGCTGTGTCGTATTTAATATTGACTATTCCCTTGCGCCTGAAAATCCGTATCCCGCAGCGGTCAAGGAATGCGTGGCGCTTATCGGGCATATTTATGACAAATATGAGGAATTCGGGATAGACAGAAATAAAATCGTGCTTTCGGGCGACAGCGCCGGAGGAAATCTGGCTGTTGCGGCGGCGATGGGTTGTTCGGACAGAATAAAAATAAGGCGGCTTGAGCTGTTTTATCCCGTTGTGGATTTATACTCGCAGGACGGTCTTTATGAGTGGAGCGAGGATAAGTATGTTATTGATGACGAACAGCGGGACATTATAGAATCGCGTCTGGTTCTCGGACGCGCGGACGGAAAAGGAAACAATTCGCTTATGGAGATGATTCTTCAGGCATATCTCGGAGGGCGTTTTGAGGAGCTTAAAAGAGACTCCCGCGTCAGCATGGTATACGGCGATTTGGGCGGTCTGCCGGGCTGCACCCTTTACACTGCGGAGTTTGACGGGCTCAGGCTTCAGGAGGAATATTTTGCCGGAGAATATATAAAAAGCGGGAACGAATGCAGGATAATAAGATATAACGGAGTTTCCCACGCCTTTTTGGATTATACGGGAGTTGTGCCGCAGGCGGAGGCGGCTCTTCTGGAGCTGTCGGAGGAGCTTAAGCGTCTTTAGGAGGATTGTAAACATTGGATTTGGTAGCAAAATATCTCGATTTACTCAATCATACGGATTATACCTTTAAATCGATATACAAAATTATGGAGGAGCATCACAGGGGCGAGGTTTTTTCGGAGACCGTAGCCGGGGGCACGGTCGTCAAAATGACCTATAATGCTCTTTTTAATATGGTTGAAAATATCAGCGGCAACCTGTGCGAGCGCTTTGGCGGTAATAAATCCCGGTACATAGGAATATATATGGATAACTCCAGCGAGTGGGCAGCGTGTTTCTGGGCGATTCTTAAATCGGGAAATATTCCCGTGCTGCTTAACACAAGGCAGGACATTGAGGTTACCAACAGTATAATAGACAAGCTGGGCGCGGTGTGCAGCTTTTCTGCGGACGAGCGGGTAAAAGGAAGCGTTTCTGTGAAGGATTTTACCGAAGCCGCGGCGCACAGCGCGGGAGACGGACTCTGGTCGGACGAGGTGGTCATGGTGACGAGCGGTTCCACGGCGGAGCCGAAAATAATCTGTCATAACGGGCAGTGCATATGCAGCCAGATTGAGCTTACGCGCGAAATGGTAAAAATCAATCCGACAATCAAGCATAACCGCAAGATTGAGATAAGGATACTGGCTTTTCTGCCCTTTTATCATATATTCGGGCTTGTTTCCACGCTTATGTGGTTCTCGTTTTTCGGCAGGACGCTTATATTTCTGCCGGATTATTCGCCCAAAACCATACAGCATACATGCCGCAGGCAGGAGGTTACTCATTTTTTCGCAATCCCTCTTGTATGGGAAAAAATTACGGCGAGCCTGCTTTACGAGGTTAAAAAGCAAAATAAACTCAAGGTCTTCAACAAGGCGGTTAAGCTTTCAAATAAGCTGCAGAGCGCGTTTCCGGGAGCGGGAGCGTGGATTGCTCGGAATATTATTTTCAAAAAAGTCAGAAAGCAGGCGCTCGGAACCAATCTCAATTTCTGCATAGCGGGAGGCGGTTTTATTTCGGAGCAGACCGTCGAAATTATGAACGGAATCGGATATTCGCTTTATCAGGGCTACGGTCTTACGGAGAGCGGAATAGTGTCCGTAAATCTCGACAGAAGGCCGTCGCGGCGAAGCAGCAAATCCTGCGGAAGAATTTTCGGAGATATTACATACAGACTGAACGATAAAAGTGAGCTTGAGATAGCCTCTCAGAACTGCTTCAAGGGGATTTTCTGTGAAGGCAGGTTTGTTCCGAACGACGGTGAATATTACTGCACCAACGATAAGGTTTGTATAGACGGGGCGGGAGAGCTTCTGATAATCGGGCGGAGCGACGATGTAATCGTTTCGGAAAGCGGCGAAAATATCTCGCCCGAGTCGATTGAGCAGAGGCTTGATAAAGGAAGTCTTAAAAGCGCTTCCGTACTGTATATGACATACGAGGGCAGAAAGCAGGTTGTGCTTGCGCTTGAGGCTTCGGGCAGCGAGAGCGCTTTTGACAGGGCGGGTTCGCTTAAGGCGCTGTTTGAGTCGGTTGACAGGCTGCCGCTTACAGAACGCCCCCAGAAAATCGTATCAATTATAGGTGAGGTTCCGTATACCCTCAAATCGGTGAACCGCAGGAAGCTTACGGCGATGCTTGAAAACGGCGAGCTTTTCTGCGAGGAATGCACGCTGCCCAGCGACGGGGATATGGAAAATTATAAGAACGAGGAGTATCAGAGAATCCTCGGCGAGGTCAAAAAGGCTTTTGCGAGGATTACCAAGACCGAAGAAGCGCAGATAAGCGATACCAGCAGCTATATAAACGACCTTAAGGGCGACAGCCTCGGATATGTGGAGCTTCTGTGCGAAATTAACGATAGCCTTGACGTTGAGATACAGCTTGACGGTACGGTGCTGCTTACGCCCATGGCGTTTGCCGACTGTATTTTTGCAATGAAGAACAGCGGGGCAGGTGTGTGATATGTTTTTGATAAGATGGCTGATTAAGCTTACGGGAATCATACCCGGTTTTCTGACCTTGGGTATCCGCAAATATTTTGTCGGCGATAAAATAAATACCGTGGCGTATAGGGGACCGCTTATTATTGTTCAGAACCACAAAAGTTTCATGGATTTTCCGCTGATTGTCAGAATGTTCGCGCTGCGGAGGGTTCATGTGGTCGTATCCGAAACGCTGTACGCGAGCTCGGGCTTTTTGAGATTTATTCTTAAGGTAATGGGAGTTATAAAGGCGGACCGCTTTTCGGGCGACCTTTCTTTTGTAAACAAATCAATAGATATTCTGAATAAGGGCGGGATAGTTCTCATTTATCCCGAAAGCAGGATAGAGACCTCGGATGAAATATATGAGTTCAAGAGAAGCGCGGCGATTATGTCGATACAGTCCGGCGTTCCGATTCTTCCCATATATCACGAGGGCAGAATCGGATTTCTGAAGCGTGACAAATGCATTATAGGAGATCTTATGTATCCGCAGGATTATGTGACGGAGGGTGCAAATCTC
Source organism: Butyrivibrio sp. (assembly GCA_014799955.1). GTDB lineage: Bacteria > Bacillota > Clostridia > Lachnospirales > Lachnospiraceae > Eshraghiella. Next base: position 22,048 of record JAAVHB010000035.1, read on the forward strand.
GCGGAGAACGCCGACAGGCTTAATAATGCGCTGTACGACAACATATGCGGTTATCAGCGGCTTTATAAGGATTCTTTTTTTACCGACGGGACAAGGCGCGCTGCGGCGGACAGAATGAAGCTTGCGGGCAGATTTGTTATGTATACGGCAATTCCCGCGCTGAAGCTTATGCTGCGTCCGCGCGTTAGATACGAAAGCGGTCTTGCAAAGTTTATGAAAAAGAGGCAGAAGCGTATGATTGTTATCGGCAATCATACATGGTGGCTGGACGGTCCCATGCTTTATTATCTTTTTTCAAGGCGGAAGCCGCACTGCATTATCGCTAAGGACGTGGCTGTAAAGAATAAATTTCTGTATAATCTTCAAAAGAATGTGGGAGCGGTTTTTCTTGACAGGACCGGGTTTGACTGGCCGACGCTCAAAAGCTGTATTGATTTGCTTGAAAAGGACGGGACGCTGCTTATTTTCCCCGAGGGGCATTTCAGAATGGACGGCAGCATAGACGAGTTTCATACAGGTCCCGCCATGCTTTCGGGACTTACGGGCGCTCCGATTGTTCCCGTATATATTGACGGAATTTACAAGCCGTTTAAAAGCGTCGGAGTTTCCGTCGGGAATCCGGTATTTTTGAAGGAGTATTACGCGAGGGAAGGGGTAAATCCCGATACCGTCGCCGAGGTTACAAAGCAGCTTCACGGCAAGCTTACGGCTTTAAAGGAGAGCGCTGACATACAAAAGACCGATGCGGACGAGAAGCTGATGAGGGAGCTTGAAAAGCGGCATACCGAAAAGCTTAAGTCCGAAGGATAATGAAATAAAGGAGGAAGAGCGAAAAATGAGCACATTGGAGAGACTGTACGGAGTTATAACCAAGGTCTATAAGGTTATGAACCGGAGCTTTGACATTCCGCTTGAAAAGATAGAGGAGAGCAGCCTTCTCAGGGAGGACCTCGGTCTTGACAGCCTGTCGTTCGTAATGATAATATTAGAAATTGAAAAGGAGTTCGGAATCACGCTGTCCGTTGAGGGTATGTCCGCCTGCAAAAGTGCCGGCGATGTGATTGCGACAGTCGAGAAGGAGATTAACTAATGAGAGATTATGTAATACTGTGCGACGGGGCGTGCGACTTGCCCTTGGAACTCAGAGAAAGATTCGGAATAGCCGATTATCTTCCGGGCAATATTACAAAGCCCGACGGGACAACTATTGTGCAGGATATTGACTGGAAAAATATGTCGCCTGCGGATTTTTACGGCTCAATGTCTAAGAAAAGCATATATCGGACTTCTATAACAAGTCTTGCGAATCAGAAGGAATTTTTTGAAAAATACCTTTCGCAGGGATATGAAATACTGAACCTCTCGGTTTCTACCGGCTTAAGCGGAACCTATGCGAATTGCTTGACGGCGGCTAAGGAGCTGAAGGATAAGTATCCCGACCAGAGAATTATCTGTATCGATACCTTGAGGTATGCCGGAGCGATTGCGATTCTGGCGTCAATAGCGGGCGAAATGAAAAAAGAAGGCAAAACGCTTGACGAGGTGGCAAAGTGGGTTGAGGATACCAAGCATAAGATTCACCAGATCGGAACGGTTGACGATTTGTCCTTCCTCAAGGCGATGGGAAGAATT
>JAAVHB010000036.1 GCA_014799955.1 Butyrivibrio sp.
AAGATACTCCATATCATGGTCATGTCCGTCGCTCTCCCCGCCTGTCAGGACATTGAAATCACAACAGTCAAGACCGCTCTTGTTTACTCTTGAAATGATTATTTTCATTTCCTCAAGCTTCAGGCTGTCAAGAGCGCGCTTAAGAACCTCTACGTCCGCCCCTAAATCCAGAAGCGCCGCAACGCTCATATCTCCGCTGATACCGCTCTCGCATTCAAGATAAAGTATTTTATCCATTGCGAACCCCCATTCTGTTAATCTGCGTGGCAATGTAGCCGCCGCCGAAGCCGTTGTCTATATTTACAACCGCAATCCCGTTTGCGCAGGAATTAATCATGGTCAGAAGCGCCGACACCCCGCCGAAGCTCGCTCCGTACCCCACCGATGTCGGAACCGCGATTACGGGCTTGTCCGCAAGACCGCCGATGACGCTGGCAAGCGCGCCCTCCATACCCGCTGCCGCCACTATGCAGTTCGCCGCCGAAATCCTGTCAAGCTGCGCCAGAAGCCTGTGGATTCCGCACACGCCGACATCGTAAATCCTGTCAACATAGCTCCCGAAAAACTCCGCCGTCCGTGCCGCCTCCTCCGCAACCGGAATATCGGCAGTTCCCGCGGTGCACACCGCAATCCTTCCGACAAGCTCCTTTTGCTTTGAAATCATGATAATTCCCGACACCTCGTCATAATCCGTCTGAGGATAGGCGTCGCGAAGCATTTCATACTGCTCCCTTGAAGCGCGGGTCCCCATGACCTCGCCCTCCGCCTCGTATATTCTTCCGAAAATCTCCCGCAGGTGCTCATCCGTTTTGCCCTGGCAAAAAATCACCTCCGCAAAGCCGGAGCGCACCTTACGGTGCGTGTCAAGCTTCGCAAAGCCCATTTCCTCATACGGCGCCCGCTTAAAAAAGCTTTCCGCCTCATCCACGCTTATCAGCCCGTTCTGAAGCTGTTCAAGAATCTCCCTTGTCTGCACTTATGCACTCACCGCCTAATTTTCTTTCATAAAAACAAATGATTTGAATTCAAAAAGATTCCGTCCGGCGAACATATCGCTCGTCCAGCCCGTATAATCCGTCTCGACCTTAAAAAACAACGCATGCCGTCCGGTCACGTTTCTGACAACGGCTTTTGCAACACCGCCGTCCCTTCCTATTACGCATTCTCCGATTTCCTCGCCGTCCTCCGCGTCAATAAGAAGCTTCATTCTCGAATCGCAGCCCGTACCGTTCACATACGCCGCAAATTCCATTGTTTTGCTCGAAAAATCCTCTCCGAAGTCAAAATATTTATATCCGATTACCGTGCCGTCGGTTATTCCCGAAACCACACGCTCAAATACGTTTTTCTCCGTGACCATGGCGGTTTTGTTTCCGCCTTTAAGCACGCACGCCGCCTCCGCGGGCGTAATGCGGTACGGAGAAAGCGACTCCTCAAAGCCGAGAGAGGTCATCTCCACGGGCTTTATCGCACCGTCCGGCTCGAACTCGATTCGCTCGACACAGCCCCTCCTTGACATAATGGTACCGTTGGTCGTTCTGTGGTAAAAAACATACCACTGTCCGTTAAGCTTTGCTACCGAGCCGTGATTGTTGCCGCCCGGATAATCAACTCCGTTGTCAACTATCCAACCTCTGTATACAAAAGGCCCCGTAGGCGAATCCGAAGTGGCGTACGCAAGCCTGCTGCCCCTTTTCGGCGAATAAATAAGATAGTAAATACCGTTTATTTTGCGCGGCGAGCACGCCTCAAAAAACAGCTTGTCCTTTTCGTCAAAGCCGCCCTCTGACTGCTCCTCGCACGGAATAATATGTTCAATCTCGCTTTTATCGATAACCTCATACATGTTTTCGCTGTTTATCTCAGCCATAAATGAGCGCTCAAAGCCGCAGTATATATAGGTTCTGCCGTCATCGTCCACAAGCACTCCGGGGTCGATAAACCAGCCGTTGCAGCAGATTTCGTCGGACATGGTGTAGCTGTATCTGGAAATCAGCTTAAAGGGGCCCTCCGGTCTGTCGCTCACCGCCACGCAGCCGGGTGAATTTACGATATACGCGTAAAGATAGTATTTGCCGTCCTTTTCTACCACGTCGGGCGCAAAAAGCTCGTTGTTCCCCGCCGTCCAGTCCGTATCACTCTCATGGTCCCTGTCCGCCTTTGTATGAAAAATATCACCATGGCATACCCAGTCGTTAAGATTGTCAAGCGGCGCGCTCCAGCATTTCAGAACAAAGTCGCAGAATTTATTGCTCCCCGCCCTGTCATGAGAGCCGTATACATACACGCGGTCTCCGAAAACACGCGGCTCGCCGTCGGGAATATATTCCCAAAAAGGAAGATAAGGATTCATATGTTTTCCTCCGTATACAGATTTAACCGGATAAAAATTGCCGTATCTCAGTTAATTTTAGCAAAGACGCCCGCAATCGTCAAACCTTTTCGGGAGGCATTTCTATATTTCCGACGCAAGCTCCAGCGCAAGTTTCATGCACCTTATCTGCATATCGATTTCAGTTTCTGTACCGAGCATTTTATTTGTCCATTCCGTTTCTCCCAGATAATCGCTCGCAAAAAGAAAATCATATAGTTCAAAGCCTTTACAGGTGCACACCGCCTGCACTCCGGCGCATTCCATTTCCACTGCTATACAGCCGTCGTTCCGTAACCTCTCAGCTTTATCAACCGTTTCGCGGAATATCGCGTCGGTAGTCCATGTTTTTCCGGTTATGTACGGCGCTCTTTTTCTCATAAAATCCGCGACGCGCCGTGAACCCGTCATGTCGATATATTCATCCTCGGAGGCAAGATAATGCCAGGACAGCCCTTCGTCCCTGTAGGCGCTTGTCGGCACTATTATCTTTCCGTCCGTTTCTTTTGCACTAAGCGTACCGCAGGAGCCGAACATTACAAATTTCGACGCTCCGGTAAGATACGCGAAATCCTCAAGCATACTCCCGGCGCACGCCGAGCCTATCATGGACATATAGAAAGCAATTTTTCTCCCGTTCACAAGAGTGGTATAGATTGGCCTATTGCCGTTTGCGCTTCCAACCTCAGCCGCCTTCTTGCACTCATACTCCCCAAGCATCCATTCCATGACCTTTTCGGAAAACGTAATTATACCGACATCACAAACCTTTTTTGTCCTGCCGTAAAATTTGTCCACCGTAAGCATCGGCTCAGAACCGTCAAAAAATATATTTTTCCTAATGTCTGCGTGCGCCATAAACTCATCTCCCAGCTTTCTGTTAATCACACCGTGATAAATTCCGTGTTTTATATGAATATCAGTATAACATGCCGCAATCCCTTTTGCTATAAAAAATAAAGGGCACATCCCGGTGTGCCCTTTATTGATTATGATAACGATTACCGCAGCATCAGGCTGCACATTATATTTATATTTCGTTTCATTGTATTAATTAACATCTGCTTTTGTCAGAAGCCTTAAACGTCTTTATCACTACCGCAGCCCCCGCCGCAATTACAGCCAATCCCGCAAGCAGGAATACTGCTATAAAAGTACTTGGAATATCACGCCCTCCTGCAACATCCGAATAAACAATATCATCGGACGGTTGTTCGGCTGACGCTTCCCCAAGTCCCTCTTTTATCTCAATGAAAGTAAAGTCGTTTTCCTTTGCATATGCTTCTGCAGCGGTGTCGGGGAATCCGTAGATTGTTAAGCCGCTGCAACCATGAAACGCCGACCCCCCTATGCTAGTCACGCTACCCGGTATCGTCACACTCTCTAAGCCGCTGCAATGACCAAATGCACAATCCCCTATGCTTGTTACGCTGTCAGGTATCTTCACGCCTGTTAAGCTGCTGCATTTTTCAAATGCATAATTCCCTATGCTTGTAACTCCCTCCGGTATTGTCACGCCTGTTAAGCTGCTGCAATCATAAAATACCCCATTACTTATAACCGTCACACCCTTGGGTATCGTCACGCTTGTTAAGCTGCCGCAAAAGGAAAACGCAAAAACACCTATGTCTGTCACGCTATCCGGTATCGTTACGCTTGTTAAGCTGCCGCATTTTTCAAATGCGCCATCACCTATGCCCGTCACGCTGTCAGGTATCGTCACGCTTGTTAAGTCGCCGCAACCGGAAAACGTATGATCACTTATGACCGTCACGCTCACTCCATCTATGCTTTCCGGAATTTCCAGTTCAAACTCTTTTCCCTTATATGCTGTTATTTCTGCCGTTCCATCCTCAAGAAGTTCATATTCCCACTCACCGTAAACCCTTGTATTCTCCTTGCCTCCGTCCGCATAAACGATCGCATATGTCGAAAATCTATCAGTCTTAAATGTAAGCCGACTGCCATCCCTACTGAAGCTCGGATCTATAATGCCTGTCTGCCCATCGTGCACTCTTATAACTCTGTACGCTCCGTTTGCCGGATTTTCTATTTCAACCGAAATGCTAACCTCACCGTACGTTTCCGTAACATTAAGCTCCTTACCGTCGATTAACGCGCCGAGCTTAATGTCCAGATAATTCATCACCTTAAAATTAAGCTTATCACTGTCAGGAATATTATTAATTGCTTTATCAATAAGCTCCTTATCCTCATCCGAAACACTGCTGTCAATATTTGTAACGTCAAGTATGATGTCAAGCACTGCATCGCCTGTCTTAATTGCTTCAAGCTGCTCCTCCGTGAATAGCTTTGAAAGGGCGGAAAGAATTCCATCCTTAGTCATTTCAAGCTTTGGAGCAAGTTCGCCTGTATTCTCAATCGTGATCTCAGCGGGCTTGGACGGAGCTTCCGTCGGCTTTTCTTTTACCTCAATGAAAATAAAGCCGTTCTCTTTGGCGTAGGCTTCGGCAGCGGAGCCCTTGCAGCCACAGATTGTAAAGTCCTGAATTTTTTCTCCATAACCTACTAAATATCCAAATCCTATATATCCAAATGCAGAATACCCTATATTCGTCACACTCTCCGGTATCTCCACTCTTGTCAGTCCGCTGCATCCTTTAAATGCACGATCCTCTATGCTTGTCACTCCATTAGATATCTCCACTCTTGTCAGTCCGCTGCATCCTTCAAATGCAGAATACCCTATATACGTCACACTCTCCGGTATCTCCACGCTTGTCAGTCCGCTGCATCCTTTAAATGCACGATTCTCTATGCTTGTCACTCCATTAGATATCTCCACGCTTGTCAGTCCGCTGCATCCTTCAAATGCAGCATACCCTATGCTTGTCACACTCTCCGGTATCTCCACTCTTGTCAGTCCGCTGCAAAAATAAAATGCATAATCCCCTATGCTTGTCACACTCTCCGGTATCTCCACTCTTGTCAGTCCGCTGCATCCATAAAATGCCCAAGTCTCTATGCTTGTCACACTCTCCGGTATCTCCACTCTTGTCAGTCCGCTGCATCCTCCAAATGCACCAACCCCTATGCTTGTCACTCCCTTGGGTATACTCACCGGACCCTCCGCCGTTTGTCCGTCAATAAGTATATTGTTCACTATAACAAGCGAATTTTCATTTCGCTTATCCTCGAGCCATGCTGTTTCTTCAAATGCCGCATACCCTATGCTTGTCACACTCTCCGGTATCTCCACTCTTGTCAGTCCGCTGCATCCTTCAAATGCAGAATACCCTATATACGTTACACTCTCCGGTATCTCCACTCTTGTCAGTCCGCTGCAAAAAGAAAATGCATCATCTCCTATGCCTATCACACTCTCTGGTATCTCCACTCTTGTCAGTCCGCTGCATCCATGAAATGCATTATGCCCTATGCTTGTCACTTTCTTCCCGCCGATGCTTTCCGGAATCGTCAGCTCGGTTTCCTTTCCGTCATATCCCATTATTTCCGCCGTTCCGTCCTCAAGAACCGCATAGCGCCAGTCCCCTTCCTCCTTTTCGTGTTCCTCTTTCATTTCTGCCGTTTCCGCCGCACCCGTCTGCGTAAGCCCGCATACAATCGGCGAAACCGCAACAGCCAGCGCGCAAAACGCTGCCAATACTCTTTTAACTCTCATACACAAATCTCCCAGTATTTTATTGCGTTAAATTAAACACCATAAAAGTTTACCATAATATTTTATATCTTCAACCATAATTGTAAAATTTGCATAGTTAGTGTAAGAATTGGTAAAAAATCATATCTTACATTATAGTTTTTTAAGCAAAAGCGAGATTCAATTTAAGATTCTACTGAAATCGGATACAAAAAAGCCCGCTGGTTTAGCGGGCATCCCAAGATCATTTATTGTGTACTATTTGTAATTTACGATTGTTTCAAGCGAATACAGCCGCAGATTTGCCGTATCTGATTCTTTTACGATTTTTTCATCAAAACCGTTCTCGGAAAACAACGCATAACAGAAGCTTGCGTTTTGCTTTAGCGGCGCCAGCTTTGCAACGGTATCAAGATATTCAGAATAACTGAACGGACTGTTTCGGAATTTACATTCTCCGACCAGATATTCCTTTGCGCTTCTGTCAACGGCGAGCAAATCTATTTCCGTTTCGGCAATCCGCAGTCCGTCCCTGGCTTTTTCATCACGGACGGTCGTCTTTCCCATCCATCGCCCCATCCTCGCATAGCGGAAAGGCAGAGCGCTTTTCTTCTGCATTTCTTTTACAAACTCCCTGCATATATCCTCAAAAGTGAGAGCAGCAAATTCGTGCAGAGCAGGCTCCACGATATAATTATACACACCGTCAACATCTCCGTCCTCAAGCTGAGAATAATTCGCAAATCCGAAAGCGTACCAGAAGCGGAAAAAACTGTCGGTCAGACGGTAAATTCCCCTTTTTGAGTTCGCCTTTTCCTTTGTTCCCGCGTCAACGGAAAACTCCCGTTCAACAATCCCTAACTCAATCAGATTTTTCAGATATATGCTGGTTTTGGAGGTATCCTCGACAAGCGATTTCTGACTGATGTCATTGAGCTTTGTGCTGCCGAGCGCAACAGCTTCAATAATGGAGTTATAAACCGGAGCTTCTCTCAGCTCCTGATGCAGCAGAAAATCTACCTCACTGTAAAGAACACAGCCCTTTGTCAAAATATTCCGTTTAATATTCTCGGCAACGGACAAATCGGGATTCCATTGGTTCAGATAATGTGGAATTCCGCCAAGAACCGCATAGGAAAACACCTTATCGCGGTCACAATAGCCCGGAAAAAATTTGACGGCGTCGTAAAATCCCATTTCCTTCATTTTGTAGATGCCCGTTGCTCTGCCGTAAAGCGGATTTTTTTCCGCGAGCAGATCCTTTTCGATGAAGCTCATTGCACTGCCGCAAAGGATAATCATAACATTGCTTTCTCTGAATTCCGCATCCCACAGATTTTGCAAAATAGACGGAATACCTTTGTTGGCGCGGCACATATACGGAAACTCGTCTATAACGATAAGCTTTTTTTTATCACCGTACGGCAATTCCAGAACGGCACGAAAAGCTTTTTCCCAATCGGCAAATTCTTTAATATACTGTTTTGCGGGAATATCCTCTTTTAAAATTTGCTGCGAAAACTTCGCAAGCTGCACACGGTCGGTGCTTTGTGTGCAGGAAAAGAAAACATGGGGCTTGTCCTTACAAAACTCCCTGAGCGTTTCGGTTTTACCGACTCGCCGCCTGCCGTAAAGAACAATCAGCTGACCGTTTTTTTCTTCGTATTTATCGTTCAAGAATTTAAGCTCGGCTTCTCTGCCTATAAACATACGACGCCTCCGTTTATCTAATCCTGATTTACTTAATCTTGTTTTGTATTATTATACCCATATTTTCCCAAAAAATCAAGACTATTTTCCTGCCTATGTTCCGTAACAGAATGACGCGCTCA
>JAAVHB010000037.1 GCA_014799955.1 Butyrivibrio sp.
AAATTCGTGCTTAACTCTATATCCTCAATCTGATAATTGTCCTTAAGTATTTTTTTAAGCTCCTCAAACATAGCTGCTCCTTATTATCTTTTTAGTGCTTGTTTTATCGTATTCTACGTCCGTTAATTCATACCCGTCAATCCGCATATAGTCCGGGAGGGTTTGGTTTATGCGCTCGATATCGCCGTCTATTCCCAAGCAGTCGCCCTCCGGCAGTATTTTGGCGATTATAAGGCTGTGGTTCTTATTTTTACGTGGAAAAACAAGACATTCCTTTACATACGAAAGCTTCATCAGCTCGTTTTCTATGAATTCCGGAGAAAAATTCTTGCCGTTTTCCAGTATAATCAGATTCTTCTTTCTTCCGCTAATATACAGAATCCCGTTTTCGATACGTCCTATATCTCCGGTCTTATACCAACCGTCCTCCATAGCCTCGGCAGTTGCCATAGGCTCCTTATAATATCCGAGCATCACGCCGTTTCCCCTGACAAGGATTTCACCGTCGGACGCCGTTCTGACCTCGGTGCCGTAAACAACGCGCCCCACGCTTTCTGGAATATTGTCCGCTGCCCTGTTCACCGATACAAGCGGGGAGCATTCGGTCAGACCGTAGCCGTTTAAAAGCTTTATGCCCAATTCCTCAAACCTTTCGGCGTAAAAGGGATTGAGCGGTGCCCCTCCGCAGGAAATTAATCTTAGCCTTTTATTTATCAGTCCTCCGAAAAACAGCTTTCTTAAGTCTATTTTAACCCGTCTCAGGGCGTTGCTTATCTTAATCAGACGGTTCAGCAGCTTCTCCTTACCGCGTCTTCTCGCCTCCCGTAAGATATTGTTGTATATTCCCTCCGCCATCATCGGAACCACGCCTGCATAATAGGGATTATAAAATTTAAAGTCCTTCGTAAGCTCCTTTAAGCTCATATTAATGCACACGGTATTCCCGTTGTAAAGAGGCGTAAGCACACCCGGATTAAAGCCATATGTATGATTCATCGGCAATACTTGTAGGGTAGGTGTTTTCAAATGATTATTCTGAATCGCGGCTCTCAGATTAGAAACAACATTATGCTGAGAAAGCATCACACCCTTGATATTTCCGGTCGTGCCCGAGGTGAATGCCAATATTGAAAATCTGTTTGAATCGGTGTCTTTTATATTGTCAAAAAAGCGGGAGGTATCGCAGGGTGTCCGCACAATCTCTCCAAATTCCGCGTCGATATTTACGCATCTGATTTTTGAAGCCGCCGCCAATGCCTTGTCCTTGGTCTTATCGGTATAAAACAAAACCTTAATGTCAAATTTATCAAGAAGTCCCTCAAGCATATCAGGAGTAAGCTCCCGGTCTATCGGAGCTATTACATTGCAAAAAACAGCGGACAGGTAAATCGGTATGTACTCGTATCTGTTTTCGGACAGTATCCCTATGTTGACATTTTCAATGCCTTTTTGCTTATAGTATTGATATAGGCACCCGATATGCTCTGTTAAGTTTTTATATGTAATGCAGTGCAGCGTATTGTTCCTGCGGTACTTCACCGCCGTTTTCCGGGGCTGCTTTCTGTAAAGCCCATAAAGCATCTCATAGAAGCTTTCATATCGGACAGCCTTATAGTATGGGATATTTTTCATATCTTCTCCGATAGCGTGATTTATTCCCGCGAACAATGAGGATGGCTATTTGACGAATGTCGCGGTTTCAGCCTCAGTGGTTTCAGTCGGTGAGGTGGTCTGTTCCTCGCTCTGCGGCATTTTCGCTCTCGGGAAACCGAAATCCGCAAGCGGCATCGTAACCATCCATGCCCTGCCGATTATGTCCTTCCCGTTCACAAGCCCGACATTGGAAAAACGGCTGTCATCGCTGTTGTTGCGGTTATCGCCCAAAACAAAATACTGATTCGAGCCGAGCCTTATCGCCTCGGCGGCAAGCCCCGCGTTGTATATATCAGTACCAATCAAATCAGACTCAAGCTTTTTTCCGTCAATATAAACCTTTCCTTCCTTAATCTGCACCGTTTCTCCCGGAAGTCCGATAATCCTTTTAACATAGAATTTGGACACATTGGCGACCTTCGGCTCAAAAACAATGAGGTCGTACCTCTCCGGCTCCCTGAACTCATAGCACACCTTGTCTATAAGCACCGTATCCCCGTCCTTAAGCGTGTCGTTCATGGAATGTCCGGCAACCTGTGTGCTGTCAAAAAAGGCTATGACAAGCAGATAAGCGACGCATATAATCATTATCATATCTACTATGAGCTTGACGATTGGCTCATACGGTCTGTAAATTATCTCACGCTTCTTGAAAGTAATCATGCTGTAATCCTAAAAAATCATTTGTTATAAGTACTCATATAATACCATGACAACTAACCTCGGCTGCGCCTCGCTAAGGTGTCAGGTATATATTCGTACTAAGCTCGTAAAGAACCTCGCTAAGTACTCATATAATACCATATCGCGACGAGCCGAGCATGCCGAAGGCATATTCGGCGACCGCGGAATGATTATAAGCACTTGTGCTTATAATATCATACTTTAGAATTACGGGCAACCTGGAAAAGCTGCTTAATTTCTTTTTTGCCGCATATCTGCCAAACCAAAGAACCGTCTTCCGGAAAATTTATTTAATATCGCTTGCAGGCTCCCGCATAAGCGCCTGCCTTTTCACGCAGAACAAATAATGCGGCATATCAACGCCTCTGTAATGCTTTGTCCAGCTTTCAGTCTTTACCATTCCGTTTCTTTGCGCAACCTTCTGCGAAGCCGTGTTCGTGTCCCTGATAATCGAGTACACAGCCTCTGCGTCCAGCCTTGTAAAAGCATAATCCCTGCACGCTCGCGCCGCTTCCGTCGCAAAGCCCTTATGCCAGCAGTCTCTTCGCAACAAATAGCCGACCTCAAGCACTTCCCTGTCCTTCCACGGCTGAACGGTAATCCCGCACTGTCCGATCATTTCGTCCGTTTCCCTCAGTATAACCGCCCATAACCCGAATCCGTACCTGCGGTATCTCGCAAGCTGCCTGTCAAGCCATTCCTGTGTTTCTTCATCACTGAAGGCACCGTTATAGGCGTACATCGTTTCCTCATCCTGCAAAATACGGCTTAACGCTGCAAAATCCGCCTGATTCATTTCCCGCAGATACAGTCTTTGCGTTTCCGGTATCATTTTATATATACCTCCGTCATTTTATAAATGAATAATAAAAATGCGGGAGCAGTCAGACCAAAACCAATCCCGCATTTTTTATGTTAAAAATTATTTTCCCCGTACCTCGCTTAAGTTGACTTCAACCCTTCTGCCGATGCTGTGATATACCAGAAGAATCATGAAAATCGCCGAAAGCGCCGCGTACCTCGCTATTATGCCTCTTCCTTTTGCCCAGCCGATAAGCCTTGCTACAAGCTTATTTTTCTCTTCCTCGGTCATTCCGACTCCGCTGTCGGCAAAATACAGGGTAAGATATAACATTCCCGATACCATTGCAAGCGTCGCGTATATCTGTATCCGCGCAGTGTCTCCGGTCATGGGCGGATTTTGCGGCTCATCCGGAACTGCAGGATTCTCGGGTTCGTTCGGAACCGCAGGGTTTTCAGGCTCATTTGGAGCCGTAGGGTTCTCGGGTTCATTCGGAACCGTAGGATTCTCCCCGGGAGGCGTTACCGGAATTATCTCCGTTTTTACATAGCCACAGTCCACGCACTCCCATGTTTTAAGTCCGGGAGTGTTTCCGTCCGGAGGTGTTATCACAGGCTCATCGCTCATCAGGTGGCCTCTTCTTTCATCGGCAGTCCCGCAGTTTACACACTCATGCCAATGACTGTCGGAATCATATTTCCATTTTACGGTATCAAACTCATGCGCTGTCTTTTCAATTTTCTCATCGGTATACGCGCCGCAGCCCGGTACGGAGCAATACATTCTCTTGACGCCTTCCTCCGTACAGGAAGCGTCCTTGATTATTTCCTCTCTTCCGTTGTAGCTGTGCGTATGTCCGTCCTCGGGAAGCTTCTCGACAGCCTCTGTTTCTTTATAGCCGCATACCGTGCAGATACGTTCTTTTTCACCTAATTCCGTAGTAGTCGGCTGTTTCGTAACCGTCCATTCGCCGTAGGTATGCTCGCCGAAGCCGTCCTTTTCGCTGTTTTTTGTTATCGGGCAGTCCGGTGTAAGGCATTCATGCCAATGGCTGTCCCCGTCATGCCGTAAGTATTGCTCCAGTTGTGGGTATGAGTTTCGGTTTCTATGTATTTTGCGTATATAAAGGTCTGCTCGGTTACGTTTTGCTCAAAATCAAACTCCGTATCCACGTCTTTTTCCGTCACCCATTTTTCAAATACATAACCTTCCTTGACGGGCGGAGTTACAGGCTCGGGCATCTTTGCGCCTTCTTGCTCATAACGCACCGAAAGCTCGGTATCTCCGTCCATAAAATGCACGGAATAAAACGGGAGCGTCGCCTCGCCGCCGTCACCGTTTATCTTAATAACTGCTCCGGCATCATTTATCCTTTCATTGTTTCTGAAAATGTAATAGGTTCCGTTCGGGACGTTTTCCGCGGTGTATGAAAGTCCTTTTCCCCTGTTAAGACTTATAAATCTGGATGAATCGGCGGCATCCTGCAGTCTGAAGTCCCCAAGCATCTGTGCCGCTTCATCCCCGCCTTCGGATACTTCCTCACCGTTAAGCGTGATATTCAGCTTTGCGGTATATGTCGGAGATGCAATCCAAGTAGCATATATGTTTTTTGCTGAAGTGTCGTTTATGTACCATTTATGGTTTAAGTTTCCGTAACGTCCGTCCGAGGCTCTCCATTCGTCAAATTTATATCCCGCCTTGGTCGGCACATCTCCTATGTAACTGGCAGAGTGAGCATACTTTACATATTGAGTAAGATATATAGTTTTATTGTCGTCAAAGTCCCTGAAATTTACGGTAAACATTCTGCCGCCTGTTATTATCCCCCATGTACTCTCAAATCCGGGACCGTCAATAGCATAAAAATCTATTCCTAAGCTGTCAAATACTGTGTGAACATCATCTTTCGCATATACATTATAGACTCCAACAGGAAGATTCTTGACAATATATTTCACATACTCGGTTCCCGCGTTGGTGACTATCTCCCCGGTATTTTCAATTTCGTATCTTGCGCCCGTTTCCGTATTCTCCGCATAAAAATCTCCCAAAAGCTCCGTATTTTCAGGTTTATCGTCGAGTCTGATCTGTAAAATCAAAATGTACGCCTCGTCTCTGTCAGGTGACGTTGCCGCCATCGCCTTCTGCGGCATAATTCCTATAATCAAAACGGCGCTTAAAAATATCGCGAATAATTTTTTCAGCATTTTTGCTAACCTCCGAACCTTAGTAAGCAAAATTTTACCATTTTATACGGAAATTTGCAATATATACTGTTTGAAATATAAACGGCGGTAAAGTCCGTTTTTATATAAAAAAGACATCGGCTCCGATGAACCGATGTCCTTTTGCGGTTGAAATTATTTAACAATCTCTTTAACCTTAGCTGACTTACCTACTCTGTCTCTTAAGTAGAACAGCTTAGCTCTTCTTACCTTACCGCGTCTTACGACGGTGATGTCCTCAACGAAGGGGGAATGAAGAGGCCAAGTCTTTTCAACGCCGATACCGTTTGAAATCTTTCTTACGGTAAAGGTCTCACGGTTGCTTCCGCCCTGTCTCTTAATTACGGTTCCCTCGAAAACCTGAATTCTCTCGCGGTTTCCTTCCTTAATCTTAGCTGACACCTTAACGGTATCTCCGACTCTGAACTCCGGTACAGATTCTTTCATCTGAGCGGCCTCAATGTTCTTAATGATGTCGTTCATTATTTTTTCCTCCTGATATATGACGTTCTTAATACACAAACGTAACAGCGGACCGCCACTATTGATTGCCGTTAACAACTGTTGTATTTTACCATACTGACCGCCGTAATGCAAGCACTTTTTTTGTTATTTTTTGATTGCTAAATCGGCGTTTTTGGTATATTATATTTAAGGCGGCGTTGATAGCCGTTTTGTAAGCGCTTGTAGCTCAGTGGATAGAGCACCGGTTTCCGGAGCCGGGTTTGCGGAGGTTCGACTCCTCTCAGGCGCGTATTTCAGCCCCGAATCCGCGACGATTCGGGGTTTTTTTCAGCTTTTCAGCGGTACAAGGATGCCGTATCCGGCCATCTCATGGAGCATGAGTATTTGTTATACCAGTCTCCGGTGTCCCACAGATACGCAGCATAGCCGTACTTGGCGCTTAAGCTTCTCACATACGAAAGGAACTCAGCCGAACCGTCCTTTTTCGTATACGAACCATTGTTCTCCTTCGGGAGAGCGCTGTACTCTCCTATTATAACGCCGTAGCCCGCGTCGGTAAACTTCTGCATCTTTTTAAAATATTTCTCCATCTCAGCCTTATCCGCGTCGGTTCCCCAGTCGTAATCAGCCTTGCCCCAGCTCTCGTCCTTCCACATACCGCAGTATGTCCACGGCGTATAGTAATGAACCGAAATAAGCAGATGGTTTTTACAGGTATCCGACGGCATCTTAAAGGAGGACGAGCAGGTTTTGTCAATATCCGTATTATATCCCGCAATCAGAAGATACCTGACACCGTTGTTTCCGCCGCTTGCGCGCACAAGGTCAACGAACGCCTGATTGATTCTGTTCACCAGCGCGTATCCGAGATTATCTCCGAGCTCCTCGTTGGCAGACTCAAAAATCAGCTTGTCGTCATAATCCTTGTAATGTCCCGCTATCTGTGTCCACATGGCTTTGTAGCGCTTCATGGTTCCAGCCTCGTCCTTCGCGAAATCGTCCCACCAGCCGCCGTCATAGTGGATATTTATTATTACATACATATTGTTTGCATATGCGTACCCTATTATCTCGTCAATCCTGTCAAAAAACACCTTGGGTATCTCGTAGCTTCCGTCCGTTGCCATCATATTTGACCATGCAACAGGTATTCTTATGGATTCAAAGCCCGCTTTTTTCATTCCGTCAATCATGGCTCTTGTGGTTTTGGGCTGTCCCCAGGCGGTTTCCCAGTTAGTCACATTTGACACGTCAAACCACGGATTTCCCCCTGCCGTCGCCTCCATCGTATTGCCGAGATTTATTCCGTCGCCCATTGCCAATGCTACCTGAGCCGCCGTTTTTGAAAAATCTCCTCCGGAAGGTACAGGCGTAACAGCGGGCGCAGACGTGGGCTTTTCCTGCTGCGGGCTGGTAGTTTCTTGCGAAACGGGAGTTGTGGGCTTTGGCGCCTGAGAAGCGGCAGGCTTCTGTGTCACAGGTTCGGCAGGCTTTTGTGTTTCGGATTGCGAGGTATTTTGTTCCTGCGTTCCCGCCGGCTGCGTCTCGGTCTGCTGAGGTTTTTCCGTATTCTGAGAATCGGACGCATTCTGCGGCTTTGTTGTATCCAAGCCGGCATTATCCGCCTCGGTAAAATCGGTGTCCGTTCCCGATTCATTTTCGCCGTTCCCTTGCGCAGTGTGCTGAGTCGTGCTCTCCTCCGTCTCTGCGGTACCGTTTTCGGTTTGTGTCTTATCCGTGCCTGTCTGTGCCGTATCTGATTCCGCGGGTGATGTCACATCCGCATATGTAAGTCCCTCCGTCTGACCGGAAAGCGTGCCCTCCGCTATCGCCGTCTGGTTATCATTTTTCCCGCAAGCCGAAGACATAACACTGATAAGCAATGCGGCTGTCAATGCAATAAAACGCGTCGTTTTTCTCATTTTTCCTCCTTTTTGCTGCCGATAAGCTTCTGTAATATGCGTATATTATATATTCAGGATAAGGGGTCTGTCAATTCGTCAGAAGCAATAAAAAAGCCGGAGGAAAGCTGCTTTTCCTCCGGCAGATATTATAGATTATATCAGCTAAGATAATTTCTCATTGATTTTAACGCGTTTTTTTCGAGGCGGCTGACCTGCGCCTGCGATATATGAATTTCGTCGGCTACCTCCATCTGTGTTTTTCCCGAAAAAAAACGCAGGCGGATTATTTCTTTTTCTCTGTCCGTCAAACGTGACATTGCGTCACGAAGAGCCAGATTGCTCACCCAATTTTCCTCAACATTTTTGCTGTCGCTTATCTGGTCCATCACATAAAGCGTGTCGCCGCCGTCACTGTATACCGGCTCGTACAGTGAAACCGGACTCTGAATCGCGTCAAGCGCGTATACTATATCCTCTTTTTCAACGCCGATTTCGGAAGCAATTTCATTTATCGTCGGCTCCTTCTGGCGCTCCTTCATAAGCTTTTCCTTGGCGTATATCGCCTTGTAAGCCGTGTCCCGCAGCGAACGCGAAACCCTTATCTGGCTATTGTCCCTTAAAAAACGGCGAATCTCGCCGATAATCATAGGTACGGCATAAGTTGAAAACTTTACGTTCTGTCCAAGGTCGAAATTGTCAATGGCTTTAATCAGCCCCACGCAGCCTATCTGAAAGAGGTCGTCAAGATTCTCGCCGCTTCCCGAAAATCTCTGCACCACGCTCAGAACAAGTCGGAGGTTTCCCTTAATGTATTTTTCTCTGGCCCGCGCGTCACCCTCCTTGACCTTTCTGATTAATTCCTCCTTTTCTGCCGCTGTCAGAAGCGGAAGCTTTGAAGTGTTTACCCCGCAAATCTCAACCTTGTATGCTGCCATATACTCACACCTGCCTGTACAATTTGTATTTAGCTATGTGAATATGATTAACAAAATAACCGACCTCTAATCACTTTCTAAAAAAATGATTTCGGAAGTTATTTCCATAAGGCATTACACAAAATTAAATTACAATTTAATAATTATTTTATTTCTTTATTCTGAGGATTAAGGCATAATTTCCGCTCCGGATTGGTTTACAGTTCATACTCAAAGCTTGCCGTTTTGCCAACAAGCTCCAGCAGGACTTTACCCCTGCAAGTGAATCTGTAATATGCCTCGCACTCCACGCTTTCATGTACCGTCCTCGTCATTTTCCCGTTCACCGGCGCCAACAGCCGCCTTTGATTTGAACGTATCAGCTTCGCGTAAAAAACATAGTCGCCCTGTCTTACCGTCACCTCGTTATTTCCCGCTTTTATAAGCCGCGCGCCAAGATAGGTCGCAAGCCTGTACTCCTTTCCGTCAAGCATAACAATGCCGACAATTCCTTTAAATCCGAATCCCAAAAACGGTATATCCGCAACGGCGAGCATCAGCGAGCCTCTCCTGAAATGGCACTGCGTCCATATATATTTTTTCGGAAAGGAGCGCCCGCTGTCCCCCTCAATGTATCCGGTTCCGTTTTCAAAACGGTAAATCTCGCCGTTTATGTCAAGCCTCCCGTTGACGCTGTGCCTCATGCTTATTACAGAATGCCTGCACTGCATAAACGGAATATATTTAAACAGTCCCATTATATCGTATTTTATACGCTCCTGACGCCCGAATATAAGCCCTCCGCTTATCCTGCATTCATCCGTACAAGCGTCAATAAGCATCCCCTTTTCGCTGAATCGGTTTTTTCCTATTCTGATTCGCGGCTCTTTTTTTCCGAAATTGATGTCGGAATAAGGCAGAGTATATGAATTGCTGTTTGTTATAACCTGCAATGAGGCGCTGCGCTTTTTCCCGTCCGTGTGAAGCGCCGGAATAAGCGCAACCGCTCCGTTGCCGTACTCATCGCTGCATTTAAAATAATATCCTTTAAAATATTCTCCCAATCTCAGATACTCCCGTTGTTTTTTGATAGTATCCGTATTATTTGGAATTTTATTCCCGCAAGCAATGAGCCAATTGCGAACACCCGCTGATGCGTTTTGCGAATGCCGTCAGAGTCAAGTCAGATCCACCTCATTCAGTAGCAGATATTTGCAGTTCTGATGAAATCCAAATCAAATTTTTCTTATCGGTAAGCTTATTGTACGAGAAGCGCATTTCCTCGGGGAGAGCGTGGAACGCGTCACCCTCTACAGTGCATTTATCTGTCCGCCAGATTCCCCTTTCCATATATTGATTGTACTCATATATTTTATTGTCCTCGCCGAGCAGTCTTTTGTATTGCAGTTCTCCCTCTATATGCGCCCCCATTACGGTAAACCATATAAACTCCGTGTCCGGAGCATTTTGTGTGGCGCGGATATGGTCGGAATCGCTTAATAGACCCACCTTAACATTCAGCTTACGGGCGTTAAGGTCACTGACATAGGCGTAACCTATGAACTCTATATTTTCATTGAAAATATACAGAGTGAAGCTGTCATTCAATATATTAATGTTATTGTTATATGATGTCACAGCAACTGTTGAAATATAATACCCTTTACCGTTAAACAGTTTTCCGTACACCGAATCGGATCGGTCCGACGAATCCGGTATCAGTTCTCTGCTCATGCAGCTCTCATAAAGCTCCTGTATTTTAATACGGATTTCCTTTATTGCCTCATCAACCAGCTGATCCTCGTTTTCGATATATCTTACGCCCTCTTCTATACGCTCCTGTTTAATTATAGTTATGTCTTTATAATCATATAATTCAGCCGGAATATCTTCCGGTCTGATGGTAGGTGTACGCGTCGAGGAGGTTTTGCCGCACGCTGTGCATATGCAGAGCAATGTAAAAAATAGGGTAATAAGTCCCGTCCTTCGCAAAGCTCTTCGTGCGAATGTTAAATGAATTGTTTTTCTGATTTGCATACGAGTTTCCTCCTTTAGCTTTTAGTATTGTGAAAGAGTCTGTCTCCATAAAAACGCATTATCATTTGCCAGAAAATATATGTAATCCGAATAAATGATCATATGATAATTATCACCCCATTCCTCCACCTTTTCTCCTTCTGCATTACCGTCCTGTGAATCCCATACATATAAATATTCCTTTGAGCCTGTTTTATCGTACCCCATAAGCGTAACCGTATGTCCTGTAATATTAGGATTAAGTCCCGAATATACCGTAAGTATCGCAACCGGATAGCCCGCGTCGATATTCTGCTTTATCTGCTCCCAGCTCAGATAGTCATCTCTGCGCTTATAATTCACACTGTAATATGACAGCGCAAGCTTCATATCCTCTATCTCGGCTCCGGCATTAAAACCGATTCCCATGCGGTTACAAATATCATAGCCTGTATAATGTGTCCAGTTCAGAGTATTGACTATTGTTGCCACAACGCACGCCCAACACATTTCATAACCATACTGTCTTTGGGGACTTCGCAAGGTTACGGTTTTTCCGAATTTTATCTCTTCCGATTCCGTTAAATCCGTTTGCGTCGGTTCAACAGGTTTGAAAAATTCGATCTTATCTCTTATTATCCGCTTTTTTTCTTCAAAGCTCTTTGCCGCAAATAACAGCTCATCAGCGTCATGCATTTCATCTGCCTCGTACATGACAACCGGTTCAAAATTTGTCTCCCCGTTTTTTCCGCACTCGTAATACAGTTCATCATTTATGACATAAAATACACAATCATTGTTTATATAATCCAATTCATTTAACAGCCTGAGCATATCGCCGCCCATTGACAGCTGGTAGGTATAGCCCCCGTTCGTTCCCAGAACACTTAATACGAATTCTATCCTGCCGTCCGCAATAAGCGGATAATTATAGATTTCATCCTGATATTTTTCAAAGTTATATATTATATACGGCTTTCCTAATTTCAGTTCATAGGTAATCGTTTGGTCATTTTTAATATCCCTGGCAAAGCTGACAGCAGCTATACAAACCTCAGTAAAAATATTTTCAACATATTCTTTAGCCGCTTTGGGTATAACCTCCTCAACAGTCTGTTCTGCGTAAATTACTTTGGATTCGTCAATGTCAACATCAGCATACGCAGGAATCCCAGAGAAAACAATGCATATAATCAAAAGCACTGCTATCAGTTTTTGTATTTGATACTTTTTCATATTACACCTGATTTTCTGTATGATTGATTTATACTTATTATATTATAATAAAATCATGAAGTCAACTCAGATTATTCTATAATAAATCAAAAACAGACTGCCGTCCTCCGGCAGTCCGCTTTTCTTAAAACAACACCCCTATTCGTATCTGACAATATCCTTTTTCAGACGCTTGATAATCTTTTTTTCAAGGCGCGAAATGTATGACTGGCTGATTCCGAGCAAATCCGCGACTTCCTTCTGCGTCATCTCCGAGCCGTCGGGAGAGCTTAAGCCGAAGCGCAAATCGATTATCGTGCGCTCACGCTCTCCGAGGCGGTCTATTGCCTTTTGAAGAAGCTTTTTTTCCACCTCATCCTCGATATCCCTGTAAATCACGTCCTCGTCGGTTCCGAGAATATCCGAGAGCAAAAGCTCGTTGCCGTCCCAGTCCACGTTCAGAGGCTCGTCGATTGACACCTCCATGCGGGTTTTGCTGTTGCGGCGAAGGTACATGAGAATTTCGTTCTCAATGCACCTTGAGGCATAAGTCGCAAGCTTGATATTTTTGCCCGAATCAAAAGAATTGATTGCTTTGATTAACCCGATTGTGCCTATGGAAATCAAATCCTCAACGCCCACACCTGTATTGTCGAATTTCTTGGCTATGTATACGACCAGCCTGAGGTTATGCTCAATAAGAATCGATTTGGCTTTTGTGTCAAACTCCGTGCCGAGGTCGCCTATTACCTCTGCCTCCTCCTCCGCGTCGAGAGGTGCCGGAAGGACGTCCGCACCCCCTATATAATGAATATCGCCCTTGCGCTCGAAAAACAAGCTCCTGAAAGACGGCACCATACGGAACTGGAACCGCTGTGGCAGCATTACTTTTAGATACATAATTATTTAACTCCTTTTAACCTTTAGTCCCACTCACCCTTTTACAGGTCTGCATCCCGCCGAACATCATCGGATGAAGGATAACCCTATAGTCTGTTTTTGACGCAAATTTCCCCGAATAAAGCGCAAATAACGGACGTTCTACAACAAAGGCTCCTCCCTCGCCGATAACGGTAAGCTTTTCAAATCTCACGACAGGTATCAATCCTCTCTCGCTGCCTATGGCCGAGTACGGTATCAGATGATACGCGCATTCCTCATACGAGCCAATCAGCTTTTGCACGCATTCCGATTCGACAACATTTACAGGCTCGCCGCAAATAGGGTCCGTCAGCGAATTTCCGGTGTCGCAGAGAGCCGAAAGCCTTACCTCTCTGTCCTTGTTTCTGATAACCGCAATGCTCTTGGCGGACGCACGGGAAAGCCTGCTTACCGCAAACTCCCAGAACAGTCTGATTGCGGGCGCCGCAATTACGGAGCCTCCCAGAACAACCCAGACCGAGGCGTTTTTGCCGTACGGACCTGCCAGTCCGTTCAGGAAAAATCCGATTGTTGTATAGTAGTACAGAACGTGTATAAAGCCTCCCAGCGCGCAGGTCGTCAGGTACATTATCCCCATTCCCCTGACGATTACGCCCGGTCTGCACTGTCCCGCGACGGTAAAAACCATCAGTCCGCATATCACGAAATATGTAACCGCGTTCCAAAGCGGATTGCGAAGCCGCAAAAGCAGCATCACGCAAACCCATACCGCCCCCAGAAATGCCGCAAGAACTTTTCTTAAGTAAAATATCAGCCTTCCCCTTACGCCGTTCCCCGCGGCGGGTCTTGCCGATACAGTGGCGCACATTATTCTTCCGGTAATCGATAGGACGATATAATCCATCACAAAATTGACCAAAAACAACACGTCCAAGTAAATCTCGTAGTACAACCAATCCCTCCTGTCGTTTTACAGCTTGATTATATGCCATGCCCTCCGTAAAATATGTCGAACCGTAATATGGGCGTCCCAAAATAAAAAGACAGCTTTCGACAGCGCAGAATCAGGAAAATACATGCTTTTACATAAAAAAAGAGCGCGCGGATTTAATCCGCACACTCGGAATTCATATTCAATCAGACTAGCAAATTTTTAGTTTTTACATAGAAAAGAAACAAAGCAAAAACA
>JAAVHB010000038.1 GCA_014799955.1 Butyrivibrio sp.
AAAATATTTGTTCCGCGATTTGTACAGCCACACTTTCTTGTTTCCTGCAATCTATATAAAAGGAAAACTCTTCTTTTGTATTTAAATCAAGACATAGTTTTTTTAAGAATTGGGAAATCCCGCTATTATCGAAACAATAATAGGCAACAAAATTATTTTGTGCTAAAGATTCTTTCACTTCTTTCAGTTCTTTTTCGCGTCGTGTAAATTCAATTTCTCTTAACATGATTATAAATTTTCCTAAATTATCTAAAGCATTAACAGAATCAACAATAACATGTATCAACAATATAAACATATTATTTACAATACCTGATTATAGATATTTTCTTTATTATAAAATTATAAAGTCTAACGGATAACTTTTAATTATCAATTAAATTAATTTTACAACAATTTTCTACATTTTTCAACAGTTAATTCATAATTCTTATTATTTTTTTGCCATATATCAAATTCCAATCTTAAATTATATCTTTTTTGATAGTCACTTATTATAATTATACAATTGTCTTATTTTATTTTTCATTACTAAATACACATTTTTTCATCTTTTCCAATACAATTATTTAAATTCTTATCCCAGAACTTCCGCTCTTTCCCAACGCCAAACCACTGTTTTCCACTCTCCAATTTATTGTCCGCCCCTCCCTCACAACAAACAGCGCCAGTAGATCAAGCCTCCTGACGCTGCGTAACTCCTAGCCATAATTCATCTCAATTTTATTCTATATCACCAAGTTCTCCTTCATAATATCCTTATAACCCACCAGAGTTACATTTCCCATCTCTTTTGCCATATCCCCACACCCATTTGTGAATCCCGATTTTGAAAACAAATAAAAATGGACATTCATATACGGAAACAGTCTGCTTCGTTTTATCAGGGTTTCAAGAATTCCGAGCCCGACTTTTTCGTTCGTCCATTTGCACTCGCAAAAAGCGCGGTATTTTTATCCTGCTCGCCCATAATGTCAATTTCCGTCTGGCTTTTTTCGATAGGGTCATTTCCCCACCAGCATCCGAGAGAAGAGAACTCTACCGGGCATTTGCCTGCAATCAACAGCTTCCAGAGATACTGTCTGCAAATTTCTTCAAAGACCTTTCCCATATATGCGGAAAGATGCGGCTCAATGCGCTTATAGGCAAGCTCGGAGGCTTCACGCGCAATAATAGAGTTATTTTCCGATACAAAACGGTACCAGAAGCGGAACATATTATCCTCAATTGAATAAACCGACTTTCGGGAGGCATTCTCTCCGTAAGGAGTTTCCTTTTGAACGATGCCTAGAGCAATAAGGTTTTTGATGTAGGTCGAGCATACATTGGTATCCTCTCCTATTTTACCCGAAATCTCCGACATACGGGAGGCGCCGGAGGCAATAGCCGTAATAATTGCCGTATATATTGCCGGCTCACGCACCTCCTGCTTCAGTAAATTGGTCGGTTCTTCATAAAGAAATGAGATAGGATTAAGAAATGTGTTCTTAATGTTATCCTCAATACTCAGCTTGTCGTCAATCTGAAGCAAATATTGGGGCGTTCCGCCGACAATGCCGTAAATCAAAGCTTTTTCTTCATCCGAAAAGTTCTTAAAACAGCGGCAGGTTTCCTCAAAATCAAAAGGAAAAAGCTTTATCTGAGCCGTTCGCCTTCCGTAAAGAGGGAGCACATTATCCTCCATATACGACATGAAGGAGCCGCCAAGAATCAGCATCAGCTTTGAAGTGTCCTTATATTTATCAATCAAAAGCTGCAATGTGGAGGAAAGGCTTTTCGACGAACGGGCTACATAGGGGTACTCGTCGATAACAAAAATCAGACGTTCTCTTTCGGCATGTTTGAATACATATTCCAGAGCCGCCTGAAAAGAGAGAAAAGAAGTTTCCGTTTCAATGCCGCTGCTGTAATCAATAATGCTTTTGCTCAGATTCTCAAGATTCTGCTTGGCGTTGCTTTCAACGCCCATAAAATAGATCGCTTTTTTATTATCAAATATAAAAATTTTAGTCAAGTACGATTTTGCAAATCATAATTGACTATTTTAAAATAAGTAGAATTTCCCTGACTTTGAGAAATAAATAATAAATGCGTTAATCCCTTATAATCAAAGAATTAACGCACCCATTCTTAAAATATCACAGATTCGAGCCGTTCCAGCCCCATCTTTCGACCTCTTCGTATTTCACATATATTCTTGACGCCGGAATCCCAAGCTCCTCGCCGTATATGCGGCACAGCTCGGCGGTCATTTTTTCGGCTGTCGAGTCCGTAAAGCTTCCGAATACCTTAACCTCGATAAAGGCGGCGGGCTCGGCGTTACTGCCCTGAAAATACAAATCGCAGCTATCCTCAAGACCGACCATGAGCCATCGCTCTGATTTGCCCGGAAAAACCGTTATCGCCTGACCGAGCTTTGTTTTGAGTGATTCCTTTTGTTCCTGCGTCATTGCGACGCTTACCTTTGACTGAATAAACGGCATGTTTTTACCTCCTGAAAATTGCTTTCCCACATTATCCCACAGCTTCATTGATTATTCAATATTTTTATGATAACATATATTATATTATTCCCGAACCGCGGTTCGGGCTAAGGAAAGGGTGATTTCATATGAAAAACAGAGTTTGGAATATTTCAAAAAGAACGCGGAGGGCGACTATACTTTAACCCTCCCGAAAAACGGAGGATTATATGTCTTTTAACTGGATTAATGCCGAGGATTACTCGATGGATACCCTTTTGCTGTTTGACAGATGGGTGATACGTTATATCATGAACGAAAATAAATGGTATGACAGCGAAACGCGCAGCTACAAAACCGACATGGCAAGAGCTTTGAGCCGTTATCCGTATGTGAAGGCTTTTTGCGTAAAAAAAGCTCCCGAATGCGAGGGTTTCGTAAAAGAAATCAACGCCGTTGACGTAAGCGGTCTGAGCGAAAGCGAGGCGCGCGCGGCGGAAACCGCTGTTTTATCAGCGCTGGAAACCTTTGTCGTATACGCTTATCCGAGCGTTATGGAGCAGGTAAACTACATTCGCTGCTGGAATCCGCAAAGGCTTTACGACTTGGCGGATTTGGAGGGCAAATTGGTTCTGGACGTGGGCGCCGGAACGGGACGGCTTGCTTTCGCGGCGGCAAAACGCGCAAGGCGGGTATACGCCAGCGAGCCCTGCGATATGCTTCGCGAGTACATGCGAGATAAAATCAGGCAGAACGGCATCGGCAATGTGAAGGTGCTTGACGGCGAGGTTCTGAATCTGCCGTTTGAGGACAGCACCTTTGACATCGTAATGTCCGGTCATGTCGTCGGTGATTTTTACGACAAGGAAATTGCCGAGATAACGCGCGTCACCAAAAACGGAGGTCTGATTGTCTGCTGCAACGGCGACGACGAATTCAGGCGGGAGGCTCCAAACAAGGAGCTTATCGACAGGGGCTTTGAGTTTTTTTGCTATGAAAGCAGCGCGGGCGGAATTACCTACAATTACACCAAAAAGGTCATTAAATAATTCGGCTTAAGAAACACGGGCGGGAGCGTTAAAGGCTTCCGCCTTTTTTACGGTCCGAATCACAGTTTCCAAATTTGAATATAGCGAAAAACGGTTATTGGATTTCCATACCGCTTGTGCTATATTTGACGTAGAAAAAGCACGCTTCCAAATAAGGTTCCAAGCGGCAAAAAGGAGTACACCATGATATATGAGGTTAAGGGTTCAAACGAAATAAAGAAAATTTTCGCGGATTGGCAGGAAACCATGGTTTGGTCCTGCATTCAGGGAGTCATGGGACATTTGTATGCCGACTCCGCCCAAAATCCGAAATCCGCCATGGCGATACTCGGCGACTTCTGTTTTTTTGCGGGAGAGCCTAACACAGAGCTGGTTGCCTACAAACCCGAATGGTGCAGGCAGGATTTTATTATAATGACCGCTTTTTCGGCGGAATGGTTTGCTTTAATTGAAGCTGCCTATGGAGAAAAGGCAAAAAAGGTCAGCCGTTTTTCGATTAAGAAAGAATCGGATGTATTTGATAAATATAAATTATATGCCTTGTCAGAAGCCGTCAGCGATAAATTTACACTGCGCATGATTGACAGGGAGATTTTTGATTTCTGTAAAAAACATGACTGGTGCAGGGATTTTGTATCACTATATGCCGATTACGACGAATATCAAAGTCTGGGACTCGGTATCGTTGCGTTAAAAAACGGCGAGCCTGTTTCCGGAGCATCCTCATACAGCAGCTATAGGGGCGGCATCGAAATAGAAATAGATACGAAAGAAGAGTATCGGAGACAGGGACTTGCGACTGCGTGCGGAGCAAGGCTGATACTTGAATGTCTTAAGCGCGGTATTTATCCAAGCTGGGACGCGCAGAACCGATGGTCTGTCGCTTTGGCGGAAAAGCTAGGGTACCACTTCAGTCATGAATATATCGCTTATGAGATTAACGGATACGGAACGATTTGACAATTCTTTCCTTAACCGTGTCGCCCTCGTTTATCTCTCCGAACAAAAGAGGCGATTCCGGATTATGCTGACTGAGATTCCTGTTCAATGACGTCCTGCTGTGGTTGGCGTAGCAGTACACACAGCCGTTTAAACAAGTGTTGTACGCCCCTATGTCAATTGCCATTGCGCAGCCGCACAGCTTTCGCTGATTTTTATCCCCGTCAATATCCAGTCTGAAGCCGCCGATTTTTTCAAGGCGCTCCTTGTCAATGCAGTGCGCGTGACGCACTCCCAGCTCCCCGAAATCGTTCTCCTCGGCGCAGGTATCGAGGCTTATTCCATATTTTTGCGCGCTCTGCGCGAAGCTCTCCATCAACTCATACTGCTGATTTGTTGTCGGCGGCTGTATATTAAGCGGCTTGATGTTGTTTTTTATGTTTCTGTACAAATCAAGAAAGCTGATTATGCACTTCTCTGTAAAGGGAGCAAGCCTTGACGCAAGCGCATCAAAGTATCTGCCATGATACTGTATTGTATATTTTTCATTCAAAAAAACAGGGTCGTATCTCCATACCACCCTTTCCCGTCCGATTTCCTTGGAAAGCCTGCAAAATGTCGGTATAAGCTCTTTGTCCTTGGAGGGCAGTCCGGTTTCCGCGTCCTGTCCGTAGGCATTGAGTGTGAATTGGAAATAGTAGGGATATTTTTCAAGCGCACCCAGATTTTCAAGCATGGGCGCGGGATTTTTTGTCCAGAAAACAATGCCGTCAACGACCTCGGGCGACAGACTGATTCTGCTCACCTGATGAGGATTCATAGGGTTGCGCACCAGAACATATTCTTCTCTGAGCCTGTTAAAAAACCACTCCGAATAATATGACGGAATATCGGTTCTTCTGCTTGCGCTAATTATCATTTAATACATCCTTTCAAATCCAAGATAACGCATCCCCTGAAAGCTGAGCCTTCCAAAATCCCCCTCCGCAAGCATTCCGTACTCCTGAGTGCTCACACGCAGTTCAATACGGTCTCCGCTTTCCACCTGAAACGTAACATAATATGAAGTAAA
>JAAVHB010000039.1 GCA_014799955.1 Butyrivibrio sp.
ACAATCAGGCAATACAACATAATACCTTAACACAAGATGGATGGGATAGACTGTTATCTCAATCTGATGAAAGTTTAAAAAAATATCTCACAAATTTAAAAGGTGCTAATGCTTCTGCATCAGATTATGCCATTTCTTTGCAAGAAAATGTTGCAGGTTTCAAACAGACATCCGCTGCTATTTCCCAATATAATACATTATCTGCTTTTGGTGCAGAAGAACAATCTGCATTTACCGATTCTATTTCCTCATCCAATAGTCGTCTGGGTTCTTATTTATCAGGATTAAATGGATCAAAAGCAAGCATGAAAGATTATATAATCTCTTTAATTGGAGCAACTGTAAAAACTGTAGGTTTACAAATAGCAACAACAGCTCTAAATGCGGTTTTAACATGGGGTATTTCTATTGCCATATCCGGTATTATTTCTCTTCTTTCTAAGTGGTTACATAGTACAAAGGACATAATTTCTGCTTCAGAAGAAGCCAAAGAAAAAATAAGGTCAATTAATGAAGAATTCAAAAAGAACCAAAAGACCATCAATGATACGGCGCAGCGTTATGCTGAATTGGCACAGGGAGTTGACCAATTAACAGGTAAAAATATAAGCTTAAATAAAAAAGATTATGAAGAATTTCTGAATTTGAGTAATCAATTAGCAGAAATTTTTCCGGCACTTACTAATAATTATACTGCAAATAACGATGCGATAATCCAATTAACCGGCAATGTTGATACTATTATTGGCTCATTGCAAAATTTAATAGAAACACAACGTGAATTAGCAAATCAAGAAATAGCCGACAATATCCCAGTTCTTTTTAAAGGCATTGCCAAACAATCTACTCAATATAAGCGAGAAATCGAAGACCTAAAAACATTTAGTGAAGTCACAACATACCTAGATGTCGACTCTTGGGAGATTAGTGCTCATGACCAAACAATGCTTAATTCCAGAATTGAACATTATCAGCAAATTCTTGAAGAATCAGGTATAAAATTTATTGACGCTTATACCTCATACGAAACCCCCGCCCCTGAGACCTTTCATCATAAAGCAAAAATTGCATTTAAATTAGATGCATCTGTAAATTGGGAAAAATTAAAGAAAAATGAAGATCCTAAAATACAAGAGTATGTTAAAAAATACGAGAACGATGTTCAGGATTTTAAAGTAAAAATTGAAAATGTTAATGAAAAAAATAAAAAAAACTGGAGTTCTCTAAATAGTTCTGTTTTTGCTTGGCTAAATACAGATGCTTCATTTAAAGTAATGGATGACTCTACACAAGCCATAATGCAAAACATCATAAATAATCTTGATTGGGGAGCGAATTCTCTTAATTTTTCCAATTGGGAAAAAGCCAAAGAATATATAAATAACAATATATTATCTTTATTTAACGAAGAAGATAATCAAACATTATCTAAGATTGAATTAATGCTTGATATCCAAACTCAATTCAACAATGGAGATATAACTGTCGAAGAATATCAAAATAAATTACAAGAATTTTCAGAAGGAATAACAGATTTACCGGACGAAGTAGAAAAATCCATCTTATGCTTATTTGGTGTTCAAACAACAGAAGACGGCAGCACATCCTCTGATATTGATATTCTTATTAACAATGTCAAATCCAAGCTACAAGACAAGTTTCATGATAAAGTTGGCGAATTAACCCTTGATGAACTTCAAATTGCGTCAGAATTAGAAGTAAATTACGGCACTCACTTATCATGGGACGAGCTGATAGCTAAAATTAATGAGCCCCACTTTTTATCGGATTCTGAAATTAACTTATCTTTGTCTAAAGATAACATTGACGATTTTCAAAGCAAACTATCCACACTTGCAGATACATATTCCAAGCTTCTCAATGGTAATTATACAGGTTCGGAACTTTTAGATATGCTGCAGGAATTATCAGAAGCAGGCGCCGATATAAGCGGTATTGAATCAATAGAAGAACTTGGCGATGTTATTAATGATTTAAAAACAACCAATATAGACAGTCTTATTTCACAATTGAATATTGACCCCGAATCTAATCTTGCTAATTATCTTTCCAGCATTGCAGATGAAGCAATTAATGTAAAATCCGCACTTGAAGGTATAACCGATTCCCTAAGTACTATACAAAACAGTTATTCCAGCGTTACTAATGCCATTAAGGAATACAACGAAAACGGATATCTAACCATTGACACTCTTAATGATATTTTAACATTGGAACCTGAATATTTATCGTGCTTAACAGATGAAAACGGTCAGCTTTCTATCAACAAAACAGCTTATGAGAACCTTGCCAGAGCACAAATTAACAAGGCAAAACAGGCTGTAATAGATGAAGCGGCAGTCAAGTTAAACCGTCTGGCTCATGAAAACCTTGCAATCAGCACAGACAAAACAACGGAATCCGAAAATATTTTTATAGAAAAAATCAAGCAAGGCATGTCAAAACTCTCCAATTACGCAAAATCCTTATGGGAAGCTGCGTCCGCAAAATTTGGATTTGCCAAGGCCTCTGCTACCGAAAATTACACAAATGCATTAACTGACTTCTCAGAGGATATGTCGGAAGATGAAATAAAAGAAAAACAAACCGCATTATCCGAAGTAGAAAAATTATACAGTCAGGCATTAGAAATAAATGAAAAAGCAGCCGACGAAATTTGGTCTGATATGAATACCAAGCTTGCATTTATTGAAGCCTCCGAAAAAAATATCGGAAAATCATTGGAATCTGAGGAATCCACCGACTCTCCCGACTCCGCTTTCCAATCCTTCGACTGGCTTGAAACCAAAATCACCCGAACAAACGAAGCCCTTGACCGCCTTGACCGTAAAACCTCGGACACCTATTCTTCATGGGCAGAACGGAACAACGCCCTTACGCAGTCCGTAAACAGGACCAAGGAAGCCATAGAGCTTCAGCGTCAGGCATACAACGCCTACATGAGGGAAGCCGATTCGGTAGGGTTACCCGAGCATTACAAAAAGCTTGTGCAAAACGGAGCGCTAAGCATTGAAGACGTTGACAACAGCAATATTGCCGACCAGATAAGCGAATATCAGGATTTGTATGAAAAAGCGATAAGCTGCTCCGACACCGTCGCAGAGCTCGAGCAAAGCCTTAACGAGCTTTCGTTCAACACCAAATGGGAAAATATCAAAACGGAGCTTGACGCCGTTGTCAATGTTTTTGACGCCGACATAGATTTGATACAGACAAAGATTGACGCTCTGGAAATAAGGGGATTGTTTGCGAATTCCTCGTATTATACCGAAATGTCCGCTCTCACCCAAAGAAAGCTTGACACCCTTAACTCCGAAGCTGCCCAGCTAAAGTCCATAATGAACGCCATGCCGCAGGACAATGAAGGCTACGATGCCATGCTTTCGGAGCTTATGGACATTAACAAGGAGATTGCGGAACTTGAAAATAACTGCATAGAGTTCAACAATAACATCCGCGACCTTGATTGGGAGATATTCGAATATCTGGAGGAATCAATTAACCGCATTACCGACGAGACCGAATATCTCATCGGGCTGATTGAAAATGAGAATTTGTTTGACGAGAGCGGCAATTTTACCGAATATGCCGACGCCGTGCTTGGACTTCATTCCGCGGCGTATGAAACCTACAAAAGGCAGGCACAGGATTACTACAGTGAAGTGCTTGAATTGCAAAAGCAGCTTGTAGACGGCGCGGGACAGGAAGTTCTTGAGCATTACAATGAAATTGTTGACGCGCACAGGGACGCCGTGTCCGCCGCCGAAAGCGAAAAGCAGGCAATTCTCGACCTTATTGAGGACGGCTACGACGCGCAGCTTGACGCGCTGCAAAGCCTGATTGACAAGAAAAAAGAACAGCTTGACACAGAAAAGAACCTCTACGACTACCAAAAGTCGATTGCCGAAAAAACCGCAAACGTCTCGTCTCTTGAAAAGCAGATGCTTGCCTATAAGGACGACGATTCCGAGGAGGCAATGTCCAGAATACAGCAACTGAAGGTAGAGCTTGAAGAGGCGAAGTCCGATTTGGCTGAAACCGAATATGAGCAGTATTTGCAGGATACCGAGGATATGCTCGACAGGCTTTCGGAGGATTACGAAAACTGGATTAACGCGCGCCTTGACGACGAGGACGCATTGCTGTCCGAGATTGTCGCCACGGTTGCGGATAAGGGAGACCAAATAAACTCTACGCTGAATGAAATCGCCGCCAAAAACGGTACCTTCATCAGCGATTCCATACGCGGTATTTTTGACGCAGATCAGCCCTTCGCAACGGTCATGAACGGTATAAAGGACGCCGTTACGGGTGTCGGCACAGCCATCGCGGATTTAAAGAATTCCATCGCAGGCACGACCGGTGCGGAGCGAGGTACAAATACCGCGGACAAATCTCCTTCTCTCACACCAACGAACGGTAAAAACAATACCACGACAGCGGCAAACGGCGCGGGCGGCAATCCCGCTTCCTTAGCCGGAAATTCCTCCGGCAAAAACGGTACAGACACTTCCGGAAACGGCTCATGGGGAAGCTGGTTTGTGAAAAAGAACGACGCTTATTCCAAGAATAAGCTAAATAAAGACACCAGCATCGTGGACAGACTGAAATACTTTAATATAGACCCCGAGTTCTCCAAACGCGCGGCATACTACAAGGCAATGGGCGGTTCTGGCAGCTATATCAGTTCGGCTTCGCAGAACGTATGGATGCTTAACCAGATGAAGGCGCACGGCTATAAAAACGGCAGCTACAGCGCCGGAGGCGGCTGGCACTGGACTCAGGAAAACGGCGGCGAATTTATTCTCAGGAAATCGGACGGAGCCATGTTTACGCCCCTGAATAAGGGCGACATGGTATTTTCCAACGAATCCTCCAAAAGATTATACGAATTCGCGGAAAATCCCGAAGCCTTTATGAAAAAGTACAACATAGACGCTCCCGCAATCAGCCCCACCCTCTCTCAGAGCGCCTTGGAAAACAGGCTGCCCTCTCTTACGAACGCGGCACAAAGAAGAGCCTCCGTTCCGATAAACATAGGCGACATTAACATCACCTGCAACGAGGTGAACAACGCAAAAGAGCTTATGGAGGACGTCACAAATCAGCTGATTAAAAATAACAGATTCGGGAATGCGATGTCCACAATGATTAACAATCAGATAATGGGCAAGAACCCGTTAGAACATTTGAAATATGTAAAGCACTAAAATACGTTATTTACTGACCGGGAGTAAGATGCCAAACATCCTGCTCCCGGTTATTATCAATTTCAGGAGGTGAACCAATGTTCCCTGACACAGCGACAAATTTTTTATACGACAACGAAAGACTGTCCGATTACGGAATGATTCTGTGCAGCTTTGAGGGTGAAGGTCTGGAAACCGTTTCCGCAGGAAACAGCCTTACCTTCAATACGGTCAAAACAGGCGTGTCCGACAGAAGCTTCTTAAGCGCGGCTGTTTACGAAGAACCCTTAAGCGCGACCTTTCAAATCTGTAAGTACGACTGCTCCGAGGGAATCAGAAGCATTTCCGCCGAGGAGCTTTCCTCACTGCTCAGGTGGCTTGCGAGGAGGGACGGTTTTCATAAGTTTGAAATATACCAAAAGGGGTATGAGGGAATTTATTTTTACGGCAGCTTTAACGGGATTCAGCAGCTTAAGCTCGGCGGCGAGCTGTACGGGCTTGAGCTGACATTTGTGGCAGACAGTCCGTACGGCTACGAAGGCATAAGCCTTGATTTCACCGCCGACGCGTCCGTCGGCCACAGCATCTTCTGCCTGTCAAACGAAACCGGACACCTTTATCCGAAGGTTTTTACCTGTAAATGCCTGCAAAGCGGCGATTTGCGGCTCCATAATTCCATTGAGGACAGGATTACCGAGATAAAAAACTGCGTAAAGAACGAAATTATTTCAATAGACGGAAATCACAAGGTTATTGAAAGCAGCGTTATAACGCACAATTTATACAATGATTTCAATTACAATTATTTCAGGCTCGGAAGCAGATACGAGGATAACCTTAACGTTATCACCGCTTCTCTCCCCTGCGAAATACATATTGAATACGAATCTGTAAGGAAGGTGGGCTTGGGTTAAATGAGATTAAAGTTTGACTTGAACAACAATGTCGAAAAGCCGGAAATCATTCTAGGCAAAAGAAATTATGACAAATACGGCTCCATTCTGAATTTTGACAACCTGACCTACGACTATAATCTTATGGCTCCGAATTCCGTAAGCTTCACGGTACATAAGGAACTGAACCGTAATAAGGAACGCTTATGGGACGAAATAAAGGAGCGGCGGCTTATCTGGCTGAAGGAATTCAACGAATGGTTCCAGATTGACGTTTCCTCAACCGACGAAAACGAGGTTACAAAGGAAGTCGTCGGCACCTCTCTTTGCGAGGCGGAGCTTGGGCAGATTAATATCAACTCGGCGGAAATAAACACCGAGAACGATATAGCGAGGGAGGATTACCAAAATCCCACCGTGTTTTACAAGCCCTCAAATCCGAAGGAATCACTGCTTCACAGGCTTTTGAAGGCGGCTCCGCACTATTCAATCAAATATGTGGACGACAGCCTTTACAACATCCAGCGAACCTTCTCCATAGACGGCACATCGGTTTATGACGCGCTGACGGGCGAGATAGCCGAGGAAATCGGCTGTCTTTTTTTATTCGATTCAACGGACAGAAGCATCTCCGTCTACGATTTGAAAACAAACTGTAAGCACTGCGGGCACCGCGGCGATTACTCTGACGTTTGCCCGGAATGTCAAAGTACGAATCTGGATTACGGATACGGTAACGACACCACTGTTTTTATAGACTCCGAAACGCTGGCGGAAAATATTTCCCTCTCCGGCAATCAGGACGGGGTCAAAAACTATATCAAGGTCTCGGGCGGCGACGACGATATGAACGCCGCAATAGCGTCCTGCAATCCGACGGGTACTCAGTACATATACGCTTTTTCGGAGGCTGACAAAGCCGACATGTCGGATGCCCTGGTTGCAAAGCTTGATAAGTATTCAGAAGAATACGAAAAGCTGACTCCCGCTTATCAGAAGCTGATGGCGGATATATATGACGGGCTTGACGAACAGCTAAGGCTTCAATCCTCAATGATGCCCGATATCGAAACGGCTGAAACCAACGCGCAAAATGAGCTGGCAAAGCTTACCGCGTCGGCATTAAGTCCCATCGCCGTACAGGATTTGAGCAAAGCCTCAATTTACACGGTAAACAATGCAGTTCTCGGAATGGCGAAATGCATCGTAAACAGCAGCGTATACAAAAGTGAGATTGCCGACGGCAG
>JAAVHB010000040.1 GCA_014799955.1 Butyrivibrio sp.
AAATCAACGATTAAAATCATAGCGGCGCGCATATTTTATGTGTCCGCATATTAACATATGCACAATAATCGGCAAAGGTTAGAAAAATTGTAAAAAATTGCCGTAAAGCAAGCTTTGAAGCCATAAAACAAGGTTCGATTATTATTGACAATTATCGCCGGAAATATTATATTTAAAGTTGTGTTAAAAATTTTAATTACTGACATATTACAGGATAGGATGGTTTTGTTATGGAAATGATTGTGGCTTTGATACTTTTTCCCTTTGCGGTAGCGGCAATACTTGCCTGTGTCAGCGACAATAAGATAAGAAAGGCCGTAGTATACATTTCCGCCTTTGTAATAATGCTGTCGGCGGTAGTGTTTACGGTGGGCTTTCTTGTTCGCGGCCAAGGGCTTTCATACCTGCCCCATACCGAGATTATCGACAGAGGGATGCTTGTGGTGGAAGTGCTTTTGATGGGACTCATCATATGGCTTTCAATCAAGTATAAAAAATATTACGCGGCGCTTTTGTCCGTAGCGCAGACGGGACTTATGGCATGGCTTGAGCTTTCGGGACGCACCGAGGGCTTTGAACTGAACCATATTTACTGCGACAGGCTGACGCTTATCATGGTGCTTATGATAGGCATTGTTGGCTCATTCATCTGCATATACGCAGTCGGCTATATGAATGATTACCATCATCACCATACGGAATATAAGGACAGAAGAAAATTTTTCTTCGCAATGCTCTTTGTATTCCTTGGCGCGATGTTCGGTCTGGTATTTTCAAGCAATCTTATATGGATATATTTTTTCTGGGAGATTACGAGCGTATCGTCCTTCCTTCTTATCGGATACACCAGAACCTATGAGTCCGTAAACAATTCTTTCAAGGCTCTCTGGATGAATCTTCTGGGAGGGCTTGCGTTTGCAATAGCAATCGCGTATTCCGTAATTGAGCTTAACATCATAAATCTCGGTCAGATTTTGCAATGTGACAGCAAGCTTGTGGCGATTCCGCTGATGCTGCTTGCGTTTGCCGGACTGACCAAATCCGCTCAGATGCCGTTCTCGCGATGGCTCATGGGCGCGATGGTGGCTCCTACGCCGACCTCGGCGCTGCTGCACAGCGCAACGATGGTCAAGGCCGGAGTTTACCTGCTTATAAGGCTTGCTCCGGCGTTAAAGGGCAGTGTGCCGGGCGTGACCGTCGCGCTGATTGGCGGATTCACCTTCTTTATTGCCAGTATCAGGGCGATTATACACAGTGACGGCAAAAAAATACTCGCGTATTCAACGGTGTCCAATCTCGGGCTTATTACGGCGTGCGCCGGAGTGGGATATGACGAAACGGTGTGGGCGGCGATTTTCCTTATGATGTTCCACGCGGTTTCCAAATCGCTTTTGTTCCAGTCGGTGGGCGCTGTTGAGAACGCCACCGGAAGCAGGGATGTCGAGAATATGCACGGACTTATAAAGAGATATCCCTTCTATGCCATTGTAATAACGATAGGAATCGCGGGAATGTTTCTCGCGCCCTTCGGAATGCTTATATCAAAATGGGCGGCGCTTAAGGCTTTTGTAGACGCGGATAATATACTGCTCGTTCTTTTGCTCGCCTTCGGAAGCGCGACGACGATGTTTTACTGGACAAAATGGCTTCTTAAAATACTCGCGTGGTCTGAGAAAACCGAAACTCAGAAAAATACGACCTCAAAGGGACAGTGGCTGTCGCTTGCGGCGCATGCGGTAATTATGGTATGCCTTGTTTTGTTTTACCCGGTGATTTCAAGAGTGTTTATGCAGCCCTTGCTTGACGTCATGTACGGTGATTATGAGGTAATGCAGGTTTTAAGCGTTACGGATATGGTTATTATGGCGATGATGGTCGGAGTAATATTTATTGTCCCGGTTGTCGCGTGGCTTGTTTCGAGGAAATCAAAGGTTACGGTGACAACTGCATATATGTCGGGAATAAACCACGACGACGGAAGAAAATTTGTGGATTCCTTCGGAGAGGAGAAGGACACATATCTTGCAAACTGGTACCTTCTTGATATGTTCGGTCCCACCAAATTCATGAAGCCCGCTACGATTATCGCGGCCGCGGGGCTTATTGTCGGAATGGTATTGTCGATAGGAGGTGTACTGTAATGGAAAGAACAATCTGGGCGGCTGTGGGAATCGCGTCGTATCTGATTCTCGCGCCTTTTCTGGGCGGTTTTATCGCGGGAATTGACAGAAAGATTACGGCAAAAATGCAGGGGAGGAAAGGACCCTCGGTTTTGCAGCCATTTTACGATATAATCAAGCTTTTTAATAAAGAAACGATGATTGTCAACAAAACGCAGTACGTGTATGTATGGTGCTTTCTTATGACCATGATATTTACCGGAGCGCTGTTTTTCGGCGGCTTTGATATTATGCTTGTATTTCTTACGCTCACCACGGCGGCGATGTTTTTTGTATTTGCGGGAGACAGCACGAACTCTCCTGTCAGCACGATGGGCGCGCAGAGAGAGCTTTTGCAGATGCTTGCGTACGAGCCGATGGTGCTGCTTGTCGCGGTGGGATTTTATATGGCTACGGGAACCTTTGAGGTGCATAAATACCTTATGTCGGATATGCCCGCTGTAGTGAAGCTGCCCGGCGTATTCATAGGATTTGTTTCGATACTTACCATAAAATTCCGTAAATCGCCCTTTGACCTCAGTACGTCGCACCATGCGCATCAGGAGCTTGTAATGGGTGTCAGCACCGATATGTCCGGAAAACTTTACGGTATGATTGAGGCGGCGCACTGGTATGAGAATATACTGCTTTACGGGGTGGTTGCGCTGTTCTTTATTTACGATTCAATCTGGAGCATACCGCTTACGGCAGTCGGGCTTGCAGTTGTGTTTTTTCTGGAAATACTTATTGACAATGTGAGCGCGAGAGTTAAGTGGGACGTCATGATTAAAACGGCGTGGTCGGTAACGCTTGTCGCCGGCGGAATCAATCTTCTTGTTTTACAGTATTTTATGTAGGAGGATAAGTCTATGGCAAAGATTTCAAAATCACCGTGGCTGCTGCATTATGATGCGTCAAGCTGCAACGGCTGCGATATAGAGGTATTGGCTTGCCTTACCCCTATATACGATATAGAGCGTTTCGGAATAATCAATACGGGAGACCCCAAACAGGCTGATATACTGCTTATAACAGGCGGCGTGAATACACAGAATAAGGCTGTGGTGGAACAGATTTATTCTCAGATGCCCAATCCCAAGGTGGTGGTTGCGGTAGGAATATGCGCCTGCAGCGGAGGCGTTTTTAAGGACTGCTATAATATAATCGGAGGCGTGGACAAAGTAATTCCGGTGGATATATATGTTCCGGGCTGCGCTGCGCGCCCCGAATCCATTATAGACGGGGTAGTAAAGGCGCTTGACCTGCTTCAGAAGAAGCATGAGGAAATGAAAACGGAGGCACATTAACCCAAATGACAGGAGGCATGAGATGAGAGAACAGTACGATATGTGTGAAATAGGACACGGAGAGCTTGCTCTCAGAACGCTTGAGCATAAAAGGAGCGGCTACCGTCTCGGTCAGATATGCGCGGTCAGGACGCAGGACGGCTATGAGCTTTTGTATTCTTTTATAAAAGATTACCATATGACCAATTATAAGATAAAAATTGACGAAGATACCGAAGTAGCGAGTATCAGCGATATTTTTCCCGCGGCGATGCTGTACGAGAACGAGATGACGGAGCTTTTCGGAGTGAAGGTAAAATATATCAATCTTGATTACAAGAATAAATTTTTCCGCATAGAGCAGGAAACACCGTTCAAATAATATCCTGAGTTTATACATTTGTGCGCGTAAAACGGCGTAAGTAAAGGAGCTTAAGTTATGGCAAAAAGAAGTGTAATCCCTTTCGGACCGCAGCACCCGGTACTGCCCGAGCCGATACACCTTGACCTCGTGCTTGAGGACGAGAAGGTCGTCGAGGCGATACCGTCCGTTGGCTTCGTTCACAGAGGGCTTGAAAAATTAATAGACAAAAAGGACTTTAACGAGTATCAGTATGTAATAGAGAGAACCTGCGGAATATGCAGCTTTATGCACGGCATGAGCTACTGCGAGGCGCTGGAAAGAATTTTTGACGCCGAGGTTCCGGCGAGAGGAAAATATTTAAGAACTATCTGGGCGGAGATGTCGAGGCTGCACAGCCATCTGCTCTGGCTCGGACTTCTTGCCGACGCATTCGGTTTTGAAAGCCTTTTCATGCAGAGTTGGCGTATGCGCGAGAAAATCCTCGATATGTTCGAGGCGTCCACCGGAGGCCGCGTTATTTTCTCGGTGAACAAAGTGGGCGGAGTACTCCGCGATATGGATAAGGATATGCTTAAGTCCTTCGTCGATACCTTTGACAGTATGGAAAAGGATATCAAGGTGCTTGCGGGCACATTCTTGAACGACCGCACGGTCGGCTCAAGACTGCGCGATGTCGGAATACTCACGAAAAAAGACGTTATCAGCCTCGGTGCGGTAGGACCGATGATGAGGGCAAGCGGAATCGCCATAGACACAAGGAAGCTCGGTTACGAGGCATACGGCGATTTGGATTTTGAAATAATCACAAGCGAGGACTGCGACTGCTACGCAAGGTGCGAGGTGCGTATAAAGGAAATTTTCCAGTCCTTTGATATTATACGGCAGGCTGCCGCCAAAATACCGGACGGCGAAATTGCGGTACAGGTAAAGGGCGCGCCGAACGGAGAGGCGTTCAACCGGGTCGAGCAGCCGAGAGGAGAGGCGATTTACTATGTCAGGGGTAACGGCTCGATGTACCTTGAAAGGGTAAGAGTAAGAACTCCTACGTTCACCAATCTTCAGGCGCTTATCAAAACCTTGCAGGGCTGCCAGTACGCCGACGTTCCGATTCTCATACTGACAATCGACCCGTGTGTAAGCTGTACGGAAAGGTAGGATGAATATGAGTATAATGAATTTTACCAGAACGGCATTGAAGAATTTCTTTTCCAAGCCCGCCACGCGCAATTATCCCTTTGAACAGCGCGAGTATCCCGAAAGATACAGAGGCAGAGTTTCCATAAACATCGACGACTGCATTATGTGCGGGCTTTGTATGAAAAAATGTCCGGCAGACGCGATTACCGTTGACCGTGACAAAAAAACATGGTCGATTCAGAGAATGTCATGCGTACAGTGTTCTCTTTGCGTGGTAAGCTGTCCGAAGAAGTGCCTTTCCATGGAGCAGCGTTATTCCGAGCCCTCCGCGGAAAAAACCGTGGATACGGTCGTACAGCCTCCTAAGGAAACCGATAAGCCCGAGGCAGCGGTAACGGCGGGCGGCGTACCGAATGCAGATACCTCGGTATGCGTGTACTGTACGCTGTGCGCGAAAAACTGTCCGGCGGGAGCGCTTACGGTTGACCGTACTGAGAAGAAATGGGCGCTTGACAGGGACGCCTGCGTAGGCTGCGGACTTTGCGCGTCAAAATGTCCCAAGAAATGTATCGAAATGAAGCAGGATTAAAGATGACTTACTCAATTACCGTGTACGGACTTGTGCAGGGCGTGGGCTTCAGACCGTATGTAAAGCGGCTTGCGGATTCCATGTCGCTTAACGGAACCGTCCGCAATCAGGGCGGAGTAGTCCGCATACAATTTACAGGAGATAAGACTGCATTAGAGGCGTTTACAAAACGCCTCTATTTGTCTTTGCCGGACGGCGCTTCAATAGAGCGGATTGAAACCGATGTGCTGCCCGATGTCCGGTTTGACGGCTTTGATATTATTGACAGCGGCGAAGAGGACTTTCGAGAGCTGCCGTTTGTTCCGGCGGATATAGCGACCTGTGCGGAATGTGAGCGTGAGCTTTTTGATTCCGCCGACAGGCGTTTTTTGCACCCATTCATAAGCTGCGCCGTCTGCGGTCCCAGATACAGCATAATCGATTCGCTTTCTTATGACAGGGATAACACCGTGATGCGTGATTTTTATATGTGTAAAAAGTGCGGCGCCGAATACGAGCGTTCCGCTGACAGGCGTTTTTACGCGCAGACCCTGGCGTGCCACGCCTGCGGTCCCAAGCTTTTTTTCAACGGAGAAGAAGGCTTTGCCATTGACTGGCTGGCAGAATCGCTCGCAAGCGGCAGAATCGCGGCAATTAAGGATATAGGCGGCTATCATTTTGTCTGCGACGCGCAGAACGAGATTGCGGTACAAAGGCTGAGACAGATAAAATTTCGGGAAGCAAAGCCCTTCGCCGTCATGTTCACCGATGTGAATCAGCTTTGCGAATACGCAGAAGTCGGCAAAGAAGAGGAATCGCTGTTAAAATCCCCTGCCCGCCCCATTGTGCTGCTTAAGAAAATAAAGGAGCTTGCGCCGTCCGTGTGCGGCGGACTTCCCACCGTCGGAGCGATGCTTCCGGGAAATCCCGTTCAGCTTCTTCTAATGGAAAAATACAAAAAGCCGCTTGTCATGACAAGCGGAAATCTGTCGGGAGAGCCGATAATAACCGACGACAGGACTGCCGCGGATATTTGCGCCGAAAATGACATGGATTTGCTGAGCCATAACCGCCGAATCCTTCAGCCGCTTGACGATTCCGTGGCAAGGGTGATCTGCGGGCGGGCGCAGCTCATCCGCCGCGCCAGAGGCTACGTGCCGGAGCCGATTGACGTGCCGGATATGGAGGCGGACAGCCTTATTGCGTTCGGCGGCGATTTAAAGGCGGTTTTTGCCGTTGCTGCCGGCAGCCGCGTGATAATGAGCCAGCATTTCGGGGATATGGAGGATGCCGCTGTAAGGCGCGCGTATGCGTCGGCTCTTAAGCATATGCTTGCTCTGTATTCTTTTGATCCGAAAAAAATCCTCTGCGACCTTCACCCGTCGTATTTTTCGTCAAAGGAGGCGCGGGGGCTTGCCGCAGAGCTTGGACTTGAAGCGCCTGAGCCTGTGCAGCATCATCTTGCGCACATCATGTCGGTGGCGGCTGAGCACGGAATAACGGGTGATTTTACCGGAATCGCCATGGACGGGACGGGCTTCGGAACCGACGGAGCAATCTGGGGCGGTGAGATATTCACTGTGAGCGGTCAATACGCAAAACGGCGTTTTCATCTGCATTATACGGATATTGCGGGCGGAGATAACGCCGCGCGCGACGCAAAGCTTCTGTTAAAGTCATACCTTCTCAGCGCGGGGCTTGCGGGCGGCGAAGGGGACTGCGCCCTGATAAAAAAGGCTGTCGAAAACGGGATAAACACCTTCAAGACTTCAAGCATGGGGCGTCTTTTCGACG
The DNA here is from genome assembly GCA_014799955.1 of Butyrivibrio sp. Taxonomy (GTDB): domain Bacteria; phylum Bacillota; class Clostridia; order Lachnospirales; family Lachnospiraceae; genus Eshraghiella. The sequence continues at coordinate 7,309 of JAAVHB010000040.1, forward strand.
CTGTCAGCGCAATGCTTGGAATATGTGAGTACAACCGCTACGAGGGCGAATGTGCCGTCAGGCTCGAGGCTGCGGCAGCTTCCGCAAAAGACTGTTTTCCGCTTCATTTTGAAATAGACAATGAGAGCGGTGAAATTAAGTTCGACAAGCTTCTTGCGGACATTGACGCCGCGCTTTGCGGCGGCGTTCCCGTGAACGAAATTGCGAGGGGCTTTCATACGGCGGTGGTCGAAATGCTGCTTGATGCCGCCTCAATATGCGGAAATACCCGTGTTCTCGTTTCGGGGGGCGTGTTTATGAACAGGCTGATATGTGAGGAACTTGCGAAGCGCGGACGCGCGGCGGGCTTTGAGATTTTGTGGAACGAAAAAGTGCCGCCCGGGGACGGCGGTGTGGCGCTGGGGCAGATTGCGGCGAGTGCAAGAGGGGTGAAGGTGGAATAATAAAATAAAGCCGCTGTTTCTACAGCGGCTTTACATTTATCCCATTCACTTCTACATTGTCCGTCAGTTCTATCATGAGAAAGGTGCGTCCGTCAATTTCCCGGGTTTCCACAAGGTCGGTGCGGTCGGGAGATACTTTTATTACGACGTCGGGCGCTTTTATTTCAAAGGAGCGGGGGTTGATTACGTTGGAGGCGACGAATCCGGTACGGCTTCCGGCGGTTTCGTCGTAGCTGGCTTCGAACTTTTCTATCTGTCCGGCATCTGCGCCGCCCGCTTCGAGGGCGCGTTTTAAGTCGGTTTTGTCAAAAACAACCGGCTCGGGCAGCTCCTTTCTTTCCTCGACAAAATTATTCAGACTTTCGTGTATTGTTTTTACGGTATCAAAGCGACATTCGTCGCCCAGAGTTTCCGAAATTATCTCCGTAAAGGTTTCCTTTTGGTTTTTCTGCGTCATAGGAACCGCGCAGCCGAGCATTCCGTCCACAAATTCGGATTGGAGATTTTCGGCGTTGCGTGTGTAAAAAAGCAGTCCGTGAATGTCGCTGGCGCGGTCATTGAAGGCGGGGAAAAGAAAGGCGTGAGCCGGAGCCTCCACGAGCCAGTCGCGAACCCTGTTTTCTATGGAATTGGTGGCTGAATTATAGCGCAGTCCTTCCTTTGAAAGATTCACGGGGCATATGCTGCACAAAATATGCTCGTATACATAATCGGAGGAATCCTCCATTTCAAAGCCGTCCGACGCCCGCCCGGGCACGTCGTAGGACGCGTCTATAAGAAGAATCAGATAATTTTCGCCGTATACATAATTGTCGATTATCCTGTTATAAAAAATTTCAAGAAGCTCGTCGTCCCCAAGATGGCTGTCTCTCAGTCTGAGAAGAAAATCCTGTGAGCCGCCCTCCGCTTCGGTCTCCAACGGAAATTCCATATTGAGCAGATTTTTGCCGAGTGTACCGGATAAGGACGCGCGGAAAATGGTAAAGTATTTGAAAATTTCCTCATCGGGCAAGGACAAAAAAGCCTCCTTAAAGGTTGTTACCTTGTTTTTGTTGCCGTCCACATAACACCCGCAGATTCTGGAAATGCAGCATTTCTCGTTTTTAAATAATTTCTTTATTTCGGATATTTCGGTCTTGTTCATTATAAAATTTCTCCTTGTAAAAGCATCTGCTAATCAGTATAAACCGAAAAGCGGATTAAGGCAAGCCGAACGGAGTGAATAATTTTTGCATACAAAATATTTTGCAAAATTATAAATTGATATGGAAAAGTATGCGAAAGTATGATATGATATTAATATATAAATTAATAGTATTATATTTGAAACATAGATTTATATAAAACAGGAGAAAGGAGCATGGATATGAAACGAAGTATTTTAAAGACCTTGGCGGCTATAGTAAGCATGGCGGTAAGCTTTTCGGCGAACACCCCGATATTTGCCTCAAATGAAACGCTGCCGTACAGCGATTGGATTAATGAGGAGGGTGAGTTTGCATTTCCGATAACTCAGTATGACGAGGCTTGGTACGAATTTGACTCGGTTGTTGATATGAGAGCAGCGACGCAGATTCCCGAGGAGCTGCTTAATGATATTTCAACAGAAGAGCTTGTCAGGCTTGTCTTGAAATACCCGTTGCTGTGCGATATGAAAGCATATCCTATTGAAGAAGGCTATGAGCATATCAAGGAGCAGTTTAACGGGATAAGCGAGCTTGTATCAAGAAAGGATGCATACGAGGAGCTTTTGGCGGCATATAATAGTTATGATATACCAACGGAAAGAATTCTGGATTATGACAGCATAATAAAATCTGATGAGGACGTTGACGCCTTCAATGAATTATGCAGCAATATGGAGTCGCGCAAGCTTATATATGATGACGCGGAAGTATATAATTCAATTAATGTTCTGGAATTTATGCTCCTTGACGTTATGGTAAATAATGAAATCGACGCGGCTGAATTTGTGAATGTGTATGGTGAAAAGGTTGAGCAGAAAACCCTGTCGGAATACTATGAGAATGAAAATCCGCTTATGCTGGTCGAGTGTGCGGCAGATAATGAGGTAAATCCTTTTAGTACTTATATATGTACGCCGCCTCCGTCGGACGAGTCGTATAAAATGTATATAACAACCCCTGACGGTCACAAGGTTCTTGTTACTTATTCTCCGAAGTTGACGATGTGTAGTTACCGTGCAGATTTGATTGCAGAATATAACGCAAGCTGCGTTTCGCTTGCGTCTACAACCTTTAACTGCCATTCATATGCGTGGCTTAAGGATTTGCGCTCCGATTACCAGCATATATGGCTGAATACAAGTTCATGGTTTACATCTGACCCGTATTATGAAAAATCGACTACTGCCCAGATAGGAGATATAGCGACATGGGCGGCGCATTCGGCAATAGTTTTGCATGTAAATGTGAAGGACCCGAATTCATATAAGGATATTCCGGATAATTACTGTATGTCTAAATGGTCTGACGGTCCTATAGTTGCTCACTATATGAGAAATTGTCCATATTACAATAATGAAGGCGACAATATTACATATTACCGCCCTAAATAAGAGAAAGGAGCGATTTCAATGAAATTCAGCAAAATTATCTTGCCCTTAGTCCTTGTTGTGCCGCTTCTTTTTATCGGCTGCGGAACCAAATCAAGCAGCGCAAGCATACAGACAGAGATTACAGAGACGGAAAGCGAAACTGCTTTTATAAGAGCGAAGCCGGATTCTATTTTGTTCAAGGAATATTACGGACTTAAGGATGTATACGGATATGAGCCGTTTTATTCCGCCAAGGAGTGGATGGATGAGGACGGGAAGCTTTTGTTTCCGTATGATGAATACAGGTACAGAATGGAGGGAATGTCAAATATACTGGCAAGCCTGGACGTACCGGAGGAGGTTCTGCAAAAGGCGGCAACCAAGGATGTTCTGAAGGTTGTATGCGAAGGCTGGCTTACTTCGGGAGCGACGGGACCGTTTTTTGATTTTCCGTCTCAATATATAAATATAGCCAGCGCTAATATCGGAGTAGTGAACGAACTGCTTCAAAGAAGCGATATGGCGAAGGCTGTGCTTGACGATTACTGTACGAGAAATTATGTGTTGGGAACCGAAACAAGCAAGTCTGCACAGGAAGCTTTGAATCAGGTGGTTTTTGACGAGATACTTCTTGCAAGCAATCTTGCCTTTTCACAGATGGATGAAAATATGAAAAGGCAGGTGATTGACGAGGTTATGAAGAAGCTTGGCGATGCCGAAAGCGGTAAATATTGGACGGAAAGAATAAGGTCTGGATTTTTCGCGTATATCGCAGAGGAGCAGGAAGCCGAAGGCAGTCTGTGGTACGATTACATATTGAAGAACTGCTCGAATGAGGTAAAGCAATACCTCACAACAAATTATATGTCTTTTTGGTTATAGAAGTAGCTTTTTAAATACACGACAACGTATTCCGAGTGCTTCGCCGTGCGCAGCGGATAGCCCCAGCCGGCGATGCCGGAGGATACGATTGCGTTCAGATTTCCCTGTTTTTTGTATCCGTAATTCATTTCGTCCAGATGAAGCATGTCAGTAATAATACCCGTGGGCCAGAGCTGTCCGGCATGGGTGTGACCGGAGAGAATAAGGTCGCCGCCGTTTGCTTCGACTTCGGCATAGTCAGTGGGCTGATGGTCAAGGACAATCCATGCGAGGTCGGGATTTAGTCCGGCTGTAAGCTCGGCGGCGGTTTTTCTCTCAATGTCGCCGTAACCTCTGTCGGCGCGCCCGATAAGCGCGATTTCCTCATTGATTTCAAGGACGGAATCGTCAAGAACCCGGATTCCGGACTGCTCCGTCGCTTCGTCAAGCTGTTCTTTCGTGTACTCTGCGGAATAGAATCTTTTGTCATGATTGCCGTATACATAAAAAACGCCGTACCGGCTGGATATGCTGCCGAGCACGCTAAAGGCCTCCCGCATCTGCGCAAGGCTTGTGCGCTCGTCTATTATGTCGCCGCAAAGCACAACGATATCGGGATTTTCTTTTCCGATAGAGGCGCACGCCTCCTCTAACTGACTTTTGTCTAAAGTAACTCCGTAATGCAAATCCGAAAGAAAAACAATGGTATAGCCATCCTCGCGGATATTTTTTTCGGCAAAAACGGTATATTCCGTCCGAACGATATGATAGATGTTGAAATATCCGTAGGTAAGCATCAGGACGGTCAGCAGTATGGGAACTGCGCCGCTTTTGAGGACGGCTTCACGGAAACGGGACGGCTTTTTTTCGCGTCCGGTTTTTTTGACGGCAAAGGCGATAATATCGCATATCAGAAAAAACGCCGTAAGATGCATCAGCGCGATGAAATATACGCCGAATCCGGTTACGCCCGCGGATACGGCAAAAACCGCGCAGACAGCCGCCGTTATGAGCATACGGAGCTTATCGGGCAAGCCGCTTCCGAAATAGCGGATTGCGCCGTATATTTTCAGGCAGAGAAAAATTATGACAAATAAAGTCAATGAAATCCATATAAAATGTACCATAGCTGCTTCCTTATTTCCCTTTTTAAAAATAATTATTCCCGATTCCTATGCAGGATAAGCCTATGCTTTCGGAACGGTTTTGTCAATAATCTTTTTAAAGCAAAACTTGAAAAAAATCCGTATTATGTATAAGATATTCTTATCAGGATACGAATGTGCATGGGAGAGCCTTATGTTTTGGGAAGCCTTGTTCGCGGCGCTGCTGCTTGGCGGTTCGCATTATTTTGCGGTTAAGTATGTGAGCGCGGACAAAATTCATACCGTCAGCCATATAATCGCGTGGACTGCGGGAATGGCGGTATACGCCTTGGCTGCGGTTATAAGAATGCCGTGGGCGGCATACGCTTCGGCGGCAGCGGGAAACCTTGCTCTTATGGCGGTTCAGGCGGTCAAGGGAAGGTGGAGAACGGCGTTTCCGGCGGTCGTGATATGCTTTTGCGCGGATGCCGTGCTTGCGCCCATGGAGCTTTGCTCCGAAAATATGTGGAGCTACGGGACGGTGGCGCTGGTGCTTGCAGGCTGCCTGCTTTACGCACTTGTTTACGGGGACAGGCTCCAAACGGCGGAGTGGTTCTTTAATATTTATGATGAAAATAAAGCGGTGTATTTCGGACTTGCGCTTATCCCGGCGGCGGGGTTAGTTCTGGAGGCAGCAGTGACAGCCGTGGCATACCCGTTTTCACATTTGGAATCGTTGGTTCTGATTGCGGTATTTCTGGCAGCCGACGCTCTTGTGATAGTCCTGCAAAGTCAGCTTGGGCGCATAAGCTCGGTACTTTATGAGAACGAAAGCATGGCTCGCTGGCAGAAGGAATCAAGGGATTATATGAACACAATCCGTTCTCAGCGCCATGATTTTAACATACATCTGCACACGATTGTCGGGATGATTGAGAATGACGATTACGAGAACTGCAAAAGCTATGTGAAGGATATGGTGCAGGAGGCGGCGGCAGTCAACGATATTATGCCCGTATACGACGCGGTAATCGGCTCGATGCTCTACAATATGCGTAAGGCGGCAAGACTTAAGGGGACGGATATAGAGTACGATATAAAATATGATATGAAAAATATCATCTGCAACGCTTTTGAATGCAATAAAATAATCGGAAATCTCATACAGAACGCGATAGACGCCGTGAACACCGAGGAAGAGCTTGAGTACGGCATAAAGGTCTCGGTATTTAAACGGCACGGCAACACCGTGATTTCGGTGTCAAATCTTTTTGACGGCGATTCCGAGCGGATTATGCGGGCG
>JAAVHB010000041.1 GCA_014799955.1 Butyrivibrio sp.
CAAATGCATAGACAACGAGCTCCTGATGTTTTTTTTTTGCTTTAAAAAAAGATACCGCGAAATTTCGCTCAACGAGCCGATAGGTACTGACAAAGAGGGCAACGAAATAAGCATTATCGACGTCATGGAGAGCGGCGAGAGCGATTTCCTTGACAGCTATATTTTAAAATGCGATTTGCAGGTACTCCACAGGGCGGTGGAGGAGGCTCTTACGGAGCGGGAGAAAAAAATAATAATCAGGCGGTTCGGGCTTTATAACTGCCGGGAGACCACCCAGCGGGAGCTTGCCAAGGATATGAACATAAGCCGCAGCTATGTCAGCCGTATCGAAAAGAAGGCAATCGAAAAGCTGCGCGATTATTACGACAAAAATATATAACTTGTTGAAAAAGCTATACAATGCTGATATACTGTTGCTTAGCCAAGGGGATTTGGCTGGTGTAAGATTTGATTATTTACGGAGTATTATGATATGGCGGTTAAAACACTGTCGGTAATTATACCGACCTTTAACGAAGCGGACAATATAAAAAAGCTTCTTGATGAAATTGATGCGGCGCTGCAAAAGGTGCCCTATGAAATAATTTTTGTGGACGACAGCACGGATTCCACTCCCGAACTTCTTGCCGATATTGCGCGGCTTGACAGGCGGGTAAGATTTGAGCACAGGGAAAATAAAAGCGGACTTGCGACGGCGGTGCTGCGCGGATTTGAGCTTGCGTCGGGAGATTATATCGCGGTTATGGACGCGGATTTGCAGCATCCGCCGATAGCGCTTCGGTATATGTAATGCGCTATGCGAAGGGGCGCCGACATATGTATTCCCAGCAGGTTTATTCCGGGCGGGAGCGACGGCGGACTTGATTTTTACAGAAAATTCGTATCGGGCACCGCAAGATACATAGGCAAAATTTTTCTTCGCTGTATCCGGCGGATTTCGGACCCCACAAGCGGGCTTTTCATGTTCAGGCGCAGTATCCTCAATGACGCGTATTTGCGTCCAATCGGCTGGAAAATACTGATTGAGGTGCTTGCGATGTGCGATTACTCCAAGGTTACGGAGGTTCCGTATACCTTTTGCAGCCGCAACGCAGGAGAGTCCAAGCTTTCAAAAAAAGTGACGCTCGAATATTTACGGCAGATTTTTAATCTGATACCCAGAGCAAAACGGAACCGCGCAAACGTCGTCAAATGGTCTCCGGCGCGCCTTGAGCTGGAATTGCGGGAATTAAATTCACGTCTTTAGATTAGAATAAATACCGGAAGTTTTTTAATATACATGAAAGGCTTTGACATATAATGAGCAGTCAGAAGAAAAAAAAGAAGAATCACAACAGGAATAACAAAAGACCGGAGCAAAGGCGGACGGAGCCTGCTAAGGTGAATAATACGGAGAAAGAGGAGCCGGAACCTGAAAAGGAAGTAAAGCCGGAGGAGAAAGTGCCGGAACCTGAAAAGGAAGTAATTCCGGAAGAGAAGGAACCGGAGCCCGAAAAGGAAGTAATTCCGGAAGAAAAAGAGCCGGAGCCCGAAAAAGAGGACAAGGGCGAAAATAATGAATCTGAAAACGGTAAGAAGCTTAAGGGCGCGAAAAAGGCTGTGCTTATAATCGCGGTTGTGCTTTTTGTAGTTCTTTTGCTGCTTATGTCGGCTTATTTTATAATCAGGGAGTATGTAAACAGAAGATTCCTTGACCAGATTAATTATGAATCGACCAATGAAAGCTTTTCCATAAATGAGAATATTCCAACCGAAACCCAGTCCGAGGGCGAGACAATCAGACCGGAGGATAATCTTGACGAAGTGCAGAAGAGTCTTATACAGGCCGACGCGAAAACCTTTTTCCTCAACGGAGAATCGGCGGAGTCAAATTATGTTACCAATATACTTTTGATTGGCTCCGATGTGAGACCGGGAAAGGAATGGAACGGCAATTCGGACGCGATGATTCTTGTTTCGATAAATAACAAGACCAAAAAGGTGGTTATGACCAGCTTTATGCGCGATATGTATGTGTATATACCGATTGTGGATACCTGCGCAAAGCTGAATTCCGCGCATGCGTACGGCGGAAGCGAGCTGCTTTGCCAGACGATAACTGGTGCGTTCAAGATAAAGATTGACAGGTATGTACGTGTGGATTTCTACGGACTTATGGATATAATCGACGCGGCCGGAGGCGTGGACATGTATGTAACGCCAGAGGAACTTCCGGTACTCAATCAGTATATTACCGATATGTGCAAAGAAAGCGGCACGGGAATGATTCCCGACGGATACTATCTTAACGAGGCGGGGAATGTTCATCTTAGCGGAATGCAGGCGGTGGCATATGCGAGAATACGTTATGTAGGGAACAGCGATTTTGAGAGGACAAACAGGCAGCGGAAGGTGCTGACCGAGCTTATAAATAACTGCAAGAAGATGAGCCTGTCGCAGATTACGGGGCTTGCGGATGTGGCGCTGCCCAGAATATCCACGAATATGAGCCAGAACGAGATATGGGATATTATAAACAATTCGATAAAATATATGGGTTATGAGGTGGTGACTCAGAGAGTACCGTTTGACGGTGCCTTTACCTCGGAATATATAAATTATCAGCAGGTGATTGTTCCCGATTATGTGAAAAATGTTGAAATGATGATAGACGGTATTTACGGAGAGTAATAAAAGCGAGGAGGTTTTTAAATGAATACGGCATTGGTGATTATGGCTGCGGGAATCGGCAGCCGTTTCGGAGGCGGGATAAAACAGCTTGAAAAAATGGGGCCCGAGGGTGAAATCATAATGGATTATTCCATATATGACGCAAAGCGCGCGGGCTTTAACAAGATTGTTTTCATAATCAGAAAAGACATAGAAAAGGATTTCTTGGAAATTGTCGGCAACAGGATTTCAAGGGTGATGGACGTTGAGTATGTGTATCAGCAGCTTGATAATATCCCTAACGGAGTGCGCGCCGCGGAGGGAAGGACGAAGCCGTGGGGAACGGGACACGCTGTGCTGATGTGCAAGGACGTAGTGAAGGAGCCTTTCGCCGTGATAAACGCGGACGATTTTTACGGGGCGGAGTCCTTCAGGATAATTCATGACGAACTTGCCAATCCCACACATTCGGGACGCAGGTATAATTTCTGTATGGCGGGCTTCAAGCTTGGCAATACCCTGAGCGAAAACGGAACGGTTACGAGAGGAATCTGCGTTGAGGAAGGCGGAATTCTCAAATCCGTTTACGAAACCTCGGGAATAGAGTATGCCGGCGGGACACTTAAGTATGACAAGGGGGACTGTCCCGTAAAGGCGACGCTTGACAGCAAAGTCTCAATGAATATGTGGGGACTGACTCCGCAGTTTTTTGATGAGCTCGAGCCGAGATTTGAGGACTTTTTAAAGGGGCTGGCAGAGGACGATGTGAAATCGGAATTTTTGCTTCCAAAGGTTGTCGATGAGCTTATCAGTGAGGGGATTGCCGAGGTAAAGGTGCTTGAAACGGACGGCAAATGGTTCGGCGTGACATACAAGGAGGATAAGCCGTCGGTTGTAAATTCGATTAAAAAGCTTATTGAGAAAGGAATATATCCGGAAAATCTTTGGGGATAAAATGAGGGGAAACGCAGGATGAAAAAAGGTAAGAACAAAAAAAAGAAAATGAAGGCGGGAGCCAGGGCGGCAATAATCGGAGGCTCCATAGTCGGTTTCATTCTGGTTGCGGCGGTGGCGATTGTATGTGTACTCATACATTTTATTAATAAAATGAATTATGTTCCGTTGGTTGAGGACTATACGATACGTTCACAGACCGTTCCGCATATAGAGGATGTTACCAATCCCATGGTTGTGGAAGAAACAAGCAAGGATTCGTCGCAGGAGGAGCTTGACGAGTATCAGAGTCTTGCCGAGGCCGCCTTGGAAAATGTAAAGGGAGAATACGAGGAGCTGGGGGAAATATACAATATTCTTCTGATTGGCTCCGATACAAGAGAGCAATACGATGCCGGTCGCTCCGACACAATGATACTTATTTCAATAAACCGACAGCAGAAGCGCATTGTCGCGACATCATTTCTGAGGGACTTATATGTTAAACTTCCGCAGAGAGGATACGATAAGATAAACGCGGCGTACGCATGGGGCGGTGTGGAAATGCTGCTTGAAACGCTCGAGTATAATTTTTCGCTGCACATAGATAAATATATTTCCGTTGATTTCCTGTCCTTTGTCAAGGTGGTTGACATACTTGGAGGAATTGACGTCGATGTTCAGGAGGACGAGCTTTTTTGGTGCAACCAGTACATACATGCCAGCAATCTGCTGCTCGGAGAGCCGGAGCATTCGGACTATCTTGAAAAGGCGGACGGCTCGTTCCAGCATTTAAGCGGCAAGCAGGCTCTGGCGTATTCGCGTTTCAGATATGTCGGCAACGGAGATTTTACGAGAACGGAAAGACAGCGCAAGGTCATAAACATTATTTTTGACAAGATGAAAAAAGTCAGCGCGGGAACGCTTATTGAGCTGCTTGATTCGATTCTGCCGATGGTTACCACAAACATTCCCACGGGAGAGTTTCTGGAGTTGATTGCGATACTTCCGGAAATGTCAAAATACGATATATTCTCGTGGAGCGTTCCGGACGACAGCTATAAATTTCTCACGATTGACGGCGTATCCAGTATAGGAATTGATTTCAATCATTACATAGATAAAATATATAAGTATATGTACGCGGATATTGACGAGCTTCAGAAAATGACACAGTAATTTTTTTGCAAAAGAGAATGACAGCATTCTCTTTTTTGCATATATTATAATAAGCGCTTAAAAAGACGGGCGGGAACAGCTTTGAGAATATGTGAGCTTCGCGATAAGGAGGTAATCAACTCCTGCGACTGTAAAATCCTCGGATTTGTTGTCGATGTGGATATTGATATGTATACCGGAAAGATTGTTGCGATAATCGTGCCGGGGCCATCCAAAATATTCAGCTTTTTCGGCAGGGAAAACGAGTATGTGATTCCCTATGAGTGCATCTGCAAGGTGGGGCCTGACGTAATCCTTGTCAATGTGTGCGAGGAAAAGGTTCTGTGCAAGCTTCAATGATATTTTTCATAAAATTACACTTTCTTTATGGATAGTACATAACCTCGATGACAGTACTTGATTTAAAAACGGAAGTTTTATATAATTTATACTGTAGAAAATACCGTTGGTAATACGGCACAAAGAGGAAAGTCCCGTTCGGCGCAAAGAGGAAAGTCCCGTTCGGCGCACAGCACCTCGCGGGAATGCTGGCACCTCGCGGGAATGCTGGCGCCTCGCGGGAATGCTGGCACCTTGCGGGAATGCTGGCGCCTCGCGGGAACGTTAAAGGAGAAAGAACATGAAAAAATACCGAAAAGCGTTTTTGATTTCAGCCGCTGCGCTTGCGTTTGTTTCTTTAACCGCCTGCGCTTCAAAGACAAGCGAAGAGACAGGAACGCCGGAAAGCGCGGCGCCGACTTTGAGTGTGACAGAATCCGCGTCCGCGGACGTTACAGAGACTCTGCCGGAGGAAACTTCAAAGGAGAATAACGAGGAGCTTTCATATATGGAAAAATACGCCGATATAATCGAAAAGGAGCTGCCGGAGGAAATTGAAAAGAAGCGGGACGGAGTGAACTATCCGGAATTCAAAAAGTATCGATATTACTCGACGACCGCCGAAAGAGATACCAATGTAAACGTACTTCTTCCTTCGGATTATTCCGAGGATAAGGAATATCCGGTACTCTATATCCTTCACGGCTATTATGACAATGAGGACTGGATGGCAAGACCGATAGTGAGTATAAGCACTATGCTGTCAAATCTCTGCGCCGACGGAAAGGCAAAGGAGATGATAGTCGTTGTTCCGTATATTTATTGCAGTAAGGAAATGCCGTACTGTACGGGAATGGACTTAACAAATTCGCTTAATTACGATAATTTTATCAATGACCTTACAACCGATTTGATGCCGTTTATAGAGAGTAATTTTTCCGTTGCTAAAGGCAGGGAAAATACGGCTATAACAGGTTTTTCGATGGGAGGCAGAGAGTCGCTTTTTATCGGATTTTCGCATCCAGAGCTGTTCGGGTATATCGGAGCGGTTTGTCCGGCGCCGGGTCTTACTCCGGTAGCAAATTCTCCCATGCATCCCGGACAGATGGAGGAATCTGAGCTTACTTTTTCCGACAATTCTCCGTATATGCTGCTTATAAGCGCGGCAGAAAACGACGGTGTTGTCGGTTCGTTCCCGGCTTCCTATCATAATATGCTTAATGCAAACAAAACGGAGCATCTTTGGCATACGACTTCGCGCGGCGGACATGACCACAGCAGCGTAAAGCCTCATTTATATAATTTCTTAAGAGTCATTTTTCAAAACACAGCCGAAGCGGAGTGAATACCCCGCAGCAGTCGCCAAATGTCTGCAAGCAGCCACTTGGCTCGTTGCTCGCGGGAATAAATCGGCTGCACATAACCGAAACGCACTGACCGGGTATTGATTGTCAATATCCGGTTATGTTATTATACGGATATGAAGTTATTTCGGGACGGGTTGACAGCCCGGCTAAAGGAACAGGGGGATTCTATGGCACGAGTGATATGGATTGTTCTTGACAGCGTCGGAATGGGCGCGCTGCCGGACGCGGAGAGATTCGGAGACGTGGGCGCGAATACTATTGCGCATACATGGGAGTATAACGGCGGACTTAACATTCCCAATATGTTAAGGCTCGGTCTTGGCAATATTGACGGAATGACGGCGCTGCCCGTTACGGAGAACCCAATCGGGGCGTACGCGAGGGCGGGAGAGCGCTCTGACGGCAAGGATACGACGGTGGGACATTGGGAGATGACGGGAGTGATTTCCGAAAAGGCTTTCCCCACTTACCCCGACGGCTTTCCGAAGGAAATAATAGACGCCTTTATTGAGCGGACATGTGTTCCCGGAGTGCTCGGAAACTGCGTCGCGTCGGGTACGGAAATAATAAAGCGGTTTGGAGCGGAGAATGAGCGCACGGGAATGCCGATAGTATATACCTCTGCGGACAGTGTTTTTCAGATTGCGGTAAATGTTGAAAAATATCCGCTTGAACGGCTTTACGGGATGTGCGGGGCGGCGCGCGAAATACTCCGCGGAGAGCATGAGGTCGCGAGGGTCATCGCAAGACCATTTATCGGACAGGACGGGAATTATACAAGGACGGCGGACAGACGGGATTACGCGGTACTGCCTCCGGAGTATAATCTTTTGAACAGGCTTAAGGAGCAGGGCTTTGACGTGGCTGCCGTCGGCAAGATAGAAGATATTTTCGCAGGTTCGGGAATCACCGAGGCGGTTCACACGAAATCGAATATGCACGGCGTTGACGAGACCTTAAGTCTTATGAAGGAGGATATAAACGGGATTATATTTACCAATCTGGTGGAGTTTGACTCCTCGTGGGGACACAGAAGGGACGCGGCGGGCTACGGAAATGGTCTTGAAGAGTTTGACGCGAGACTGCCCGAGATTATGGGGGCAATGAAGCCCGACGATATTCTCATAATCAATGCCGACCACGGCTGTGACCCTACCTTTAAGGGAACCGACCATACGAGGGAATATGTTCCGGTGCTTGTGTACGGTCAGCCTATCGTTCCGGGAAGCTTCGGAACAAGGAACTCCTTTGCGGATATAGGGCAGAGCATCGCCGAATATATCGGAGCTAAGCCTATCGCAAACGGAGAAAGCTTTATGGGGATTATCGGGAGGAAAAGCCTATGAGAATGTACGATATAATAGCAAAAAAAAGAGACGGAGGCACCCTGAGCCGCGAGGAAATCAATTTTTTTGTAAGCGGGTATACTGCAGGTGAAATTCCCGATTATCAGGCTTCCGCTCTTACAATGGCAATATTCTGGCGGGGGATGACGGAGCGGGAAACCGCGGAGCTTACCTTGGCTATGGCGCACAGCGGCGACATACTGGATTTGTCGCCGATAAGCGGTGTGAAGGTCGATAAGCACAGCACCGGAGGAGTGGGGGATAAGACCTCGCTCGTCCTCGGACCGATGGTGGCGGCTCTCGGAGTGCCGGTCGCCAAAATGTCGGGCAGGGGGCTCGGACATACGGGCGGAACAATAGACAAGCTTGAAAGCTTTCCGGGATTCGAGACGGGAATTTCCGAACGGGAATTTTATGCCAATGTAAACAGAATCGGAATCGCCATAGCAGGTCAGACCGGAAACCTTGCGCCCGCCGACAAAAAGCTTTACGCGTTGAGGGATGTTACAGCCACTGTCGAGAGCATTCCGCTTATTGCCGCCAGCATTATGAGCAAAAAAATCGCCGCGGGAGCCGATGTAATCGTTCTTGACGTAAAAACGGGCAGCGGGGCGTTCATGAAAACAGAGGAGCAGGCGCTTTTGCTTGCCCGTGAGATGGTCCGTATCGGAACGAATGTCGGACGGAAAACAACGGCGGTCGTAAGCAATATGGACGAGCCGCTCGGATACGCGGTCGGCAATTCCTTAGAGGTAATTGAAGCAATAAATACCTTGGACGGGCACGGACCGGAGGATTTATTGGAGCTTTGCCTTGAACTCGGCTCCCATATGGTTGTAGGAGCGGGAGCGGCAGAAAACGCCAAAGAGGCAAAAAAAGAGCTTTTGCGGGTTATTGATGATAAATCGGCTCTCCGTAAGCTTGCAGAGCTTGTGGAGGCGCAGAAAGGCGACGGACGGGCGGTTTACGACACGGCTCTTTTGCCGGCGTCGTCGATTGTCAGGACGGTTGAAGCCAAGGAGGACGGATACGTTGAGGGCATTGCCTGCGATACTGTGGGGCTCTGCTCAATGGTGCTTGGCGGAGGCCGTGAAACCAAGGAAAGCGTAATTGATTTGAGCGTCGGAATCGTGCTGAACAAAAAGACATGCGATTACGCGGCAAAGGGCGATACGCTCGCAACCTTTTACGCAAATGATGCGGCAAAGCTTGAGGACGCGCTTTCGCGCTTTGAGGGCGCGTACCGTATAGGCGAAAATCCCGTGCGGAAGCAGAAACTGATAAGGCATATAATTACGGAGGAATTGCCGTGATGAAAATAAGAGGAATTGCTGCGGTTTGCGCGGCGGCGTTAATATGTGTTTCAATGAATACGGTAATCTTTGCCGAGCCGCAGAATGCGACTGCGGCAGTCGTAACTCCGTCAGAGGGACATAAGCCGATTTCTCCTTACATATACGGCGTAAACAGCGGAGTGAACTTAAGAGGCGTTGCGGCAAAGTCGTTCCGGTTGGGAGGAAACAGGCTGACGGCTTATAACTGGGAAAACAATATGTCAAACGCCGGCTCAGACTGGTATAATTCCTCGGATTTGTATCTCGTTCAGAATGCGGAGGAGCAGTTTAAGAATGTACCGGGCGGCGCCGCTCTTAACGCGGTTTACGAGGCGGGACAGGGAAATATTCCCTATACGCTGATTACCTTGCAGATGGCGGGCTATGTTTCCTCCGACAAAAACGGTTCGGCAGGCGAGGAGGACACCGCTCCATCGGAATATTGGAATAAGGTGGTAAACCGTAAGGACGGAGAGCTTTCGCTTGAGCCGGATAAGGAGGACGGCGTCGTCTATATGGACGAATACCTGAATTATCTTATATCAAAGCTCGGCAAATCGGACAGCGAAACGGGAATAAAGGCATACGCGCTTGACAATGAGCCGAGCCTTTGGCGGTATACGCACAGTCTTGTGCATGGGGAGGCGCTTACCTGCGAGGAGTTAATACAAAAATCCGTTGACCTTGCTTCGGTTGTAAAAGAAGCCGACAGCGGGGCGGAGGTTTTCGGACCGTCTCTTTTCGGCTATTCGGCGTTTGATTCACTTGCAGGCGCGCCCGACTGGCAGCAGCTTAAAAAGGATAACGGATACCGCTGGTTTATCGACTGCTATCTTGACGGGATGCGTAAGGCTGAGGAGGAAAACGGTACAAGACTGCTTGACGTTCTGGATATTCATTTCTATACCGAGGCGAAGGGAGCCTGCGGCGAGCGCTCCTGCCGCCATTACGACAACGACGGATGCATAAAGGCCCGCCTTGACAGCGTGCGTTCGCTCTATGACGTGGACTACCGTGAGGATAGCTGGATTACCGATACGGGCGCGGAATTTTTTCCGCTGCTCCCTAATCTTGAGCAATCAATTGACAAATATTATCCCGGTACCAAAATAGCATTTACCGAGTATGATTTCGGAGGCGGCGATCATATTTCCGGCGCCGTTGCCGAGGCGGATATGCTAGGTATTTTTGCCGAGCATGGGGTGTATTTTGCTTCAATATGGTCCTTTGACAAAAATATGTATCGGCTCGGCGCAATCAATATGTTCACAAATTACGACGGCGTCGGAAGCGGCTTCGGCGATACGCTCGTAAAGAGTGAATATGACAGCGGCGACATTTCGGTATATTCATCTATAGACGGAGAGGATGAGGGAAAGGTAAAAATCATAATAACCAACCGCTCGATCCATGATGAAACTCCCGTGGAAATTGTGCTTTCCTCCGACAAAAAATACTCCGACGCCGAGGTTTACTCGCTGTACGGCGATTCTCCAGTAATACGAAGACTTGACGGCGTGGAAGATATTTCGGATAACGGGTTTTCTTATACGCTGCCGGCGCTCTCGGTTACGGAGTTTGTGGTTAATATAAATGAGGATTTACGGGAAACCGAGGGGAATCCTGCGGAAACAGGCAATGCCCCGGAGCAGACACAGGACGGGCAGAATACGTCAAAGGACGGTCCGGCACGCTATATCGTACCTATTGCGGCGGCAGGGTCGGCGCTTATTCTTACTGCGGTGTTAATCGTGCTTATCAGACGCAGACGCTGAAAGCAATGAGGTACAGAATTATGAACGGCAAAAAGGAGAATGATATATGATAACCGAAAGCTTTGACGGCAAATCGGATGCTATAATCAACCCGCATCGGAAGGAGAACGCCCCGGAGGTTGATGCGTGTATCGTCACGTTTTCGCATCTGATTGAAAAATTTGTTCTTGAAAATTATGACTGTGTTCAGATAGGAAAGCTGGAATCCGTTACGGGGGCTACTCCGGTTTACCGGCTTGATTATAACGGCAAAAAATTCGCTTTTTACAAAACCTGTGTGGGCGCTCCCGCGTGCGTAGGTACGGTAGAGGATACTCTTTCCGAGATAAAAACGGACAAGTACATAGTTTTCGGAGGCTGCGGCTGCTTGGATAAGGAGATTACGCACGGAAAGGTTATGGTACCGGACTTCGCATACCGTGATGAGGGAACCTCGTATCATTATGCTCCGGCTTCGGACTATATTCAGATTAAGAACGCCGATAAGGTTGCCGGATTTATGGAGGAAAACGGAATTCCGTGCGTTAAAGGAAAAACATGGACTACCGATGCGTTTTACAGGGAAACCGTAAATAATTTTAAGAAGCGCAAGGAGGACGGCTGCATATCGGTGGAGATGGAGTGCGCGGCGCTTCAGGCTGTGTGCGATTTCAGAAATCTGGAGCTGTATGTCTTTTTTACAAGCGGGGATTTACTGGACGCGCCCGAATGGGATGCAAGGCATAAGGCGGGTGAAACCGAGGGTACGCAGCATGACGTCGGACATTTTGATATAGCGTTAGGACTTGCGGATTATGTTACGGAGTGAAAAAAGAAATGTCTTTTGATTACAAAAAAGAGTATAAGGCATCTGGTAAGAAGGAGATGATTTTTTGGATACGTTGAAAAAATGGATTGAAGAGAGCGAAAACATAGTTTTTTTCGGAGGCGCAGGCGTCAGTACGGAGAGCGGAATTCCGGATTTCAGAAGCGTTGACGGGCTGTACAGTCAGAAATACGATTATCCGCCCGAAACTATTTTGAGCCACAGCTTTTTTATGAGAAGGACGGAGGAATTTTACAGATTTTACAGGGATAAGATGCTTTACGAGGGCGCGAAGCCCAACAAAGCCCACCTTGCGCTTGCCAAGCTTGAGCGGGACGGGAAGTGCCGCGCGGTCATAACGCAGAATATCGACGGGCTTCATCAGGCGGCGGGAAGCAAAGAGGTGCTTGAGCTTCACGGCAGCGTGCTGCGGAATTACTGCATGAGCTGCAAAAAGGCTTACGGTTTGTCCGCCGTAAAAAACAGCGACGGAGTGCCCAAATGCGCCTGCGGCGGCACGGTAAAGCCAGACGTTGTGCTTTATGAGGAGGGGCTTGACGGCAGCACGCTTCAGAAGGCGGTGCGTTATATTTCCGAGGCTGAAATGTTAATCGTCGCGGGAACTTCGCTGACAGTCTATCCGGCGGCGGGGCTGATTGATTATTACAGGGGAAATAAGCTTGTACTGATAAACAAATCCGCCACGGCGAGGGACGGAGTGGCGGATTTGGTGATAAACGCGGCGGTGGGCGAAACGCTCGGATATTTGCTTGAGGAAGAATGATTTATATTACGGAGCGATGTCCGCTAAAAAGTCGTCGATATGCCCGTAATCGTAGGTTTTATTTCTGTATGTGATTTTAATATTTTCACAGCCTTGGAAAGCGCTTTCCGAAACGTATGATACTCCGTCGGGAAGCGTTATCTCCGAAAGGCTGATACAATCCATAAACGCCTCGTCGTCTATTTCCTGGAGCGTGTCGGGCAGCGTGATGCTTTTTAAGTCAGCGCAGCCGCAGAAGGCGTCGTCGTATATTTCATCAACGCCGTCGGGAATAACGATGCTTTCCAGACTTGTACAGTTTATGAAGGTGCCTATTCCGATATCCGTAAGGCTTCCGCCTGCGAAGGTTACATCCTTAAGGCTTGTGCAATTTTCAAAGGTACGTTCCATAATTAACACATTCTCCGGAATGAAAATGCTTTCCAGACTTGTGCAGCCGCAGAAGGTTTCGTACAGAGTTTCCGCGCTTTCGGGAAGAGTGATTTGGGTAAGGCTGACGCATTCGCAGAACGTATAGTCAAAGTCGCGCTCGCCTTCGGGGAGATTAACGCTCTCAAGGCTTGGGCAGTCTTCAAACATATCCATACCGATACTGACAACGCTGTCGGGAAGACGGACGGTTTTCAGTTCGGGCAGATACGCGAAAAGAGAGGAACCCAATGAAGTTATACCGTCGGATAGGTTGATTTCTATGATATCGTTGGATTTGTCGAACTCGTAGAAAACAAAGTAGCCGTCCTCACCGTGCCCCATTTCCAACACGGGTTTCCCGTCAATTTCGGACGGGACAGTCAGATATTGATCGCTGCCGGTATATTTTGTTATCTTTATTCCGCCTTCAATTTCCACATACTCATAATCCCCGGGAACGGGTATCGGTCTGTTGTCCGGAAATGTCTCAGAAGGCGAGAAAACCGCAGTCGGACCGTCAGTGCCCGCCGGGCTGTCGCTTCCTGCCGGATTGACAGTGCCTGCCATACTGTCTGTGTCCGTCGGTTTCTGTGCCGTAAAACCGGGCGTGCCGCTTTCGGCGGGGCGCTTGCCGGAGTTGTTTGCTATGATTACTCCCGCGGTAACTCCGCCTCCCACAATTGCCGCAGCGCACACTCCCGCGATGATTTTTGCTTTAAGTGAATTTAACATTGCCTTTCCTCCTGTTTTGGCGGCTGCCGCCGCAGATTTGGAGGGAACCTTTAAAGAATCGGGAGGGGTTTTTGTTATAACAGACAAATGGGGCACCGAAATGTTTTCCGCTTCAAGCCTCAGTAACTGCGTCAGGAATGCAATCGGAACGAGAGAGTGCAGCTTGTCGCGGTTTTTTTCTTCATACCGCGTAACTTCTTCTTTGATTTTAAGACGCGCGGTTTTCAGGCGGTAGAGTACGGTTTTTTCGTGACAGTCCATAAGCGCGGAAATCTCGGCGGCGGTCATCTCATCAAAATAGTACAGGATAATTGTTCGGTACTGTTCCTCGGAGAGCGAGTTTTTTAGGATGTTCATAATGAGCCTGCGCTTTGCCGTATCCGTGACGTATTCCTCGGGAAGGAATTTGTCGTCGGGGATATTTTCCAGAATTTCCTCGCTGTTTTCTTCCGATGCTTTGTTTGCCGTACTGTTTATGTAGTTTTTACATTTGTTGGCGGCGATTTTATTCAGCCATCGCCGGATGGCGGCGGGCTCTTCAAGCGTGTTAAGCTTCTCAAATGCCGTAAGATATGTGTCCTGCATAATGTCCTTGGCGTTTTCTTCGTTCTTAAGAAGACTGACGCAGGTATACCATACGCCGTTTTTGGTCCGCTCATAAAGGCTGTCAAACGCCTTTCGGTCGCCGCTTGCCGCTCTTTTGACAAGTTCGGTGATATCGTTCATTGTTTTCCTCCGGATTGCTTTGATTTTAATTCCCTATTTATATGACAAAACGGAATGGGAAAAAGGATAAAAAACAGAAATTATTTATCGTGTCTCATGATTTTTTGAGGGGCGAGTTTTCTTTGAAATAATACCGAAAGCAGCATTACAGCAGGGAATACGGTTCCGGCGAGCAGCCCGATTTGCAGATTGTCGCCGAAGCGGCCCGAAACAAAGCCCGCGAGTGTAGGACCGCTCATACAGCCGATGTCTCCGGCGAGCGCGAGAAGAGCGAACATTGCCGTGCCGCCGCGTTTCAGCGAGGCGGCGGCGTTACTGAAGGTTCCGGGCCACATTATACCGACAGAAAGTCCGGTCAGGGCGCACCCCAAAAGTCCGAATACGGGATGGGGCGCTATGAAAATAAGAAGATACGAAAATACGCACAGCACGGAGGAAAACAACATAAAGCGGTTCAGGTTTATTCGCTCGCCGAATTTGCCGTAGAAGGTGCGGGAAATCCCCATGAGAACGGCGAAAAGCATGGGTCCCATAAGGTCGCCCGCCGCCTTTGACACGCCGAGCCCTTTTTCCGCGAGTGTGGATGCCCACTGGCTGACCGTAAGCTCGCTTGCTCCCGCGCAGACCATCATAAGCATCAGAAGCCAGAAGTGAGCGGATTTGAAAAGCTCCTTCATGCTCATGCCTTTTTCGTTCCCGGAATTAAGCGTATTTATCGGCACACGGGTGAAAACAAAGCCGTTGATAACCGGAAGAGTTGCCCATATAAGGCTTATAATTCTCCAGCAGGATATGCCGAAGATTTTGAAAAACAGCGTCGAAATAAGAACCACGGCAACCTGTCCCCAGCAGTAGAAGGAGTGCAGCATACTCATGGTTTTTTCTTTGTTTTCGGTGGGACACGCCTCGACTATGGGGCTTACAAGCACCTCAAGAAGACCGCCGCCGACAGCGTAAAGAACTACGGATATTATAAGTCCCGCAAACGGACTTGAGAGCGTATCCGGCAGAAATGACATAAAAATAAGCCCCAGTGCCGAACAGCCGTGAGCAGCCAGCATGGAGGCGCGGTAGCCTATTTTGTCCACAAAAAACGCGGACAGCAAATCCACGGATAGCTGTACGCCGAAATTAACCGTAATGAGGACGGTTATCTGCGACAGGGGAATATTGTAGGTGCTGTGAAAGGTTAAAAATAAAAGAGGGGCAAGGTTATTTATAACTGCCTGCACCACATATCCCGTGAGGCAGGCAGTTACAGTCTTTCTGTAATTGTTTCGCATATAAAAATTACCTGTGGTGCTCGAAAGCTCCCATATCTATTTTCTGAAGATTCTCCAGAATGGTGCGGCAGTCGGCGCAGCCGATAAGGGCGTCGCGGTCTTTTTTTGCCGAATTCTGAGACGTGAACGAGCTAGGTCCGCCTACGCAGCCGCCCTCGCATGCCATTCCCTCAATGAAGTCCTCGGGAAGCTTTCCGACCTTCATAAGCAGCATTGCCTTTTTGCAGTCTGCGGCGCCGTTTGCGCGGTAAACCTTGGCGTCAATTTCGTTTCCGGTTTCCTTAAGATACTGGAGAACGGACTCGGTAACTCCGCCCGAATTGCCGTAGCGTTTGCCGAATACCGATGCCTCCTGATAGGTGTTTTCGGTGGGATTAAGCTGTACGTCCTTTGCCTTCATTATCGCGCGGATTTCGCTGAATGTGAGAACCGCGTCGGCGTTGCCCTCGATTTTCTGGTCGCGCACCTCGGATTTCTTGGCGATGCAGGGACCGATGAAAACGGTGTACGCACCGGGTACCTTTGCCTTAACCATTCTTGATACCATGCACATCGGGGATACCGTTGTGGAGATACGGTCCGCCATATCGGGGAAATGCTTGCGTATCATATTGACAAATCCGGGGCAGCAGGAGGTTGTTTTTTTCTCGCCCGCCTTGTAAGCCTCGGCCCATTCCTCAGCCTCGCTCATGGTGGTCATATCGCCTCCCATTCCGACCTCGAACATATCGGTGAAGCCGACCTCCTTCATAGCTTTTTTCCAGCTCGCCATGGTTATGTCGGCGCCGAACTGTCCTTCCGAAGCGGGCGCCAACATAGCGTATACGGGTCTGCCGGATTTGATTGCTTTAATTACGTCTACGATGTAGGTTCTTGAGCCGATGGCGCCGAAGGGGCAGCTGTGTATGCACTGTCCGCAGCGTATGCACTTGCCCTCGTCGATTACGGAAATTCCGTTCTCGTCGTATGTAATCGCGTCAACGGGACAGCTGAATTTGCAGGGACGTTTAAGATGGGCGATTGCGTTGTAGGGGCACGATTTTGCGCACTGGCCGCACTCCTTGCATTTGGTCGCGTCTATTTTGGAATGCTTCTCGCCGATGGAGATGGCGCCGAAGTGACATGCGTTTATACATGCCTTGCCGAGACAGTTCTGGCAGTTGTCGGTAACGATGTAGCTGGAAATGGGACAGTCCTCGCATGCGGAGCTTATGACCTGAACGATATTGCCGTCGTCAACTGCTCCCGGAGCCTTGTTTTCGGCAAGGCGTACGCGCTGGCGGATTATTTCCCTTTCTTTATATATGCAGCAGCGGAACTGCGGCTTTGGACCCCGGATAAGGTCAAACGGGATATTGTCCCTTTTTTCTTCAAGCTCTCCGGCAAAGGCAAGTTTGGCAACCTCATACAGAACGTCGTGTTTGATTTTTATCATGTTCTCATCAGCAAACATCTCAAATTCCTCCATCAGTAGAATACTTTAAATTCGTTTTTAATTTTACTGTATAGACCTGTTCTTGTCAATGAATTAACAATCCATTTTTAGGATAAAAAAGAAATTTCGGAATAATTTTCCTTTAAAAGAAAATTACCGGATTTGTGTTGTATTAAGGATAAATTTGTATTATAATTTGTTATAAGGGAAAAGTTTTTTTCGCAGGCTTCAAGGAGGGTGAAATATGGCGTCAGAAGGTCAGGATATTTTAAAAAGCAGCATATATGAAGCGCTTTCTGAGGCGTCCGACAATGTCTACATATATGTTACGGACATGGCCACCGGAATCGCAAGATGGTCGCTCGGTGCGGTCAGGTATTTTGATTTGCCGGGAGAGTATATGGAAGAGCCGGGAATGCTTTGGAGTGCGAAAATTCATCCCGACGACAGGGAAGTGTACCTTAAAGACATCGGTAAGGTTTTTTCGGGTGAAACGAATCATCATTCCTGCCAGTACCGGGCTATGAACCGCTACGGCAAATATGTCTGGCTGGAATGCAAGGGAACGATGATTTATGACGCGGACGGCAATATGGAGATATTCGCGGGCATGATGACAAGACTTGACTGCCAGAGTACGTACGACAATCTCACCGGAATCCTGACCAAAAACGAGTTTTATACATATGATTTCACTGCGGAAAACGGAGTGGTGATGCTGTTTGGCATAGACGATTTCCGCAAGCTTATAAATTCCTACGGGTACGGCTACGGAGACGAGGTGCTTGTCGAGTTTGCGAGAAAGCTTGAGGGCTGCTGCGAAAACGGGCAGAAGGTCATACGTTTCAACGGCGACGAGTTCATGCTTATTTTGCCCGGCGACGGCAGGGAGAGAGCGGTGCGCGTGTTTGACAAGCTTAAGGAGGAGATATGCGTACTGCACATGAGGGACGGCAAGACTATCAATCTGTCCATTTCGGCTGGAGCGGACTGCTATCCGATTCCCGACGGCGACAGGAACGAGCTTATCAACAGGCTTGAGCTGGCGATGGATTATGTCAAGCGCGTGAACAAGGGAAGTCTGGCTTTTTACAGCGGCGAGATAGAGGCAAAGCAGGTACGCAGGATTACGTTAAAGAACGAGCTTAAGAAAAGCATTGCCAATAATTTTGAGGGATTTGAGCTGTACTATCAGCCGTGGATTGACGCAAGCGGCACAAGCATACGCGGCTGCGAGGCGCTTCTTCGCTGGAGCAACGACAAAATAAAGAACGCCGGACCGGTGGAATTTATTCCTATTCTTGAGGAGGACGACGGAATCATCAAGGTGGGCCGCTGGGTAATGAAGCAGGCGATGAAGCAGCAGAGAGAGTGGCAGGACAGATTCGGAGATTTTAAGGTAAGCTTCAATGTTTCGTACCGCCAGTTCCTTGAGGTCGGATATGTTGAGGAGGTGGCGCAGACTGCAAGGGAATACAATGTAGCGCCGTCCAATATAGTTATAGAGCTTACGGAAAGCTGCGATGTCGAAACGCCCGAGAGTCTCGCGTTTATATTCGGAAAGCTGCGTGAGTACGGTTTTCAGATTGCGCTTGATGACTTCGGCACGGGATATTCTTCAATGGAGCTTCTTAAAAAGCTGCCAGCGGACGAAATCAAAATTGAGCACAGCTTTGTAAGGGAGCTGGAGCGTACCGGACATGAGGTGGATTTTGCGATTATTGAAGCCATAATGCTTTTATGCAGGCGTATGCACTGCGGAGTAGTTGTGGAGGGCGTTGAGAATCAGACCGTGGACGAGATTGTGCGCGGAATGGGCGCGACCTACCTTCAGGGCTATTATTATTCAAAGCCTATTTGCAAGGAGGAGTTTGAAAAAATACTTGTAAGCAACGCCGAAGCGTCGGACGGGAATCCCGTCGCTGCATCGGATGTTACGGAAGCGGAATGCAGTTTTGATATTGATAAAATGATTATCAACTCCTTAACCGAGTCGTATCTGTCCGTGCATGTGCTGAATATCAGTGATGATACATACCGTGAATACCGCGCCATACCCGAAATACACAGGCTGCTTGGCTATACCGGAAGGATTACCGGAAGCTTTGAAAAGGCAATGCTTGCTTTCGCCGAGAGCGAGAGTATGACGCCATTGCTGGAATTTATAAGGGTTGATACCATGAAGGAGAGGCTGAAGGACAGGGAGCCGATTATCTGTGAGTTTAAGAGTAAGCTTGCGGGAGCCTGCAGGATTGGCTGTATTCCGGTCAAATACAATGCCGAAGGCGCGCCCGAGTATGTTATGTTTGCGATACAGAAAAACCGGAATTGAAATATATGACAAGAGTAATAGTCAAATACCCCTCAGCAAGCTGCGGGGTATTTGACTCTCGCGGCAGTCGCCAAATGCCTGCAAGCAGTCACTTGGCCCGTTGCCCGCGGAAACTAAAACCGCACCCTCGTTAAGAGCGGTGCGGTTTGTTTTTTATGCACAGGTCGCGCGGCGGGTATGAGAAGATAAATCTTCACTACTCGATTCGGATAATGTGTCGGCTTAATAAACGCCGGGCTTTTCCTCGCCCCTCATAACGCGTAAGCCGCCCTGCGCGAGCGCGAGAAGCTCGTCCTCGCCGGGATATACGGTAAAGGGCGCAATCCATTCGCAGTGCTCCTTAAGTCCGTTTACGACAGCCTCGTCGTAGGCGATTCCGCCGGTGGCGATTATGCGGTCAACCTTGCCGTTCAAAACAGCCGCCATGGAGCCGATGTCCTTTGCAAGCTGGAAGATAAAAGCGGTGCGGATTTCCTTTGCTTTTTCGTCTCCTTCGTCAACCAGCTTTTCAACGTCGCGCATATCGTTGGTGCCGATGTATGCGTTAAATCCGCCGTTGCCGACGATTTTCTTATAAACCTCTTTTTCGGTGTAATCCCCGGAAAAGCACATTTTGATAAGCGCTCCGGGAGGAACGGCACCGGCTCTTTCGGGAGAGAAGGCTCCGTCGCCGTCAAGCGCGTTGAAAACGTCGATTACCTTGCCGTTTTTGTGCGCGCCGACAGACACGCCGCCGCCCATATGTACAACTATGAGATTAAGTGAATCGTAGGGCTTGTTTATCTCGTTGGCATAGCGTCTTGCTACTGCCTTCTGGTTGAGCGCGTGGAAAATACTGATTCTCGGGAGCTCGGGAACACCCGAATATCTTGCGGGAGCCTCAAGCTCGTCCACGGTAACGGGGTCGCAAATATATGAGGGTACGCCGATTGAATCGCCGATTTCCTTTGCGAGGATTCCGCCGAGATTGGATGCGTGCTGTCCCTGAACGCCGATTTCAAGGTCGTGCAGAAGCTCGCCCTCAACCGCGTATGTTCCGCTCGGAATGGGCTTTAAAAGACCGCCCCTTCCCACGATTACGTCAAGCGTCTTTATATCGAAATTCTAAAAAACAAAAAAGGATATTATTATATCCTTGCGGAAATCCTTCTGCGCAAGAATGCTGTCGTACCTTGCGATTTCCTCAGTGGAATGACGGAGCGTTTCGTCAAAAAGCAGGGTTTCGTCCTCGAAAACGCCGATTTTGGTTGAGGTCGAACCGGGATTGATAATTAAACTTCTGATAGGCATATTTGTTCTCCTTTAACATTCCCGCGAGGCAGCTATGCCGAACGGGACTCTCATTATTTATAAATTAACGGTTCTTAAGGCTCTCGGCAACAACCGCGCCCAGAGCGATGGAATTGATTTTGACCTCAACGCTGTCTGAGCGGGAGGTGAGTATTACAGGAGCCTTGGTTCCGGTAATGAGATTGCCGTTTTCAAGCTTGCAGTAATGAACCATAGCCTTGTAGGTGATGTTTCCGGCGTGAATATCGGGGAAGAGAAGCACGTCCGCATCTCCGACAATTTTGCGTCCGGTTGCGCCCTTGTGAGCGGCTGCCTCGGGGCAGGTGGCAAGATCCATCGAAAGAGGACCGTCAACGATACAGCCCGTAATTTCTCCCGCCTCGTTCATCCTTGTAAGCTCGGCGGCGTCCACTGTCGCGGGCATCTTGGGATTGACTACCTCTACGGCTGCGAGCGGAGCAACCTTGGGATTCGTAACGCCGCAGGCCTCGCAGATTTCCACGGTGTTGTTTATGATATTTATCTTGTCCTCAAGAGTGGGATAGGGAATGAATGCAACGTCGGTCAAAAAGAGCAGGCGGTCGATTCCCTCAACGTCAAAGACGCAGACATGGGAGAGCGGTCTGCCTGTGCGAAGTCCGACCTCCTTGTCAAGTACGCTTTTAAGGAAGCCCTTTGTATCGATAAGCCCCTTCATATACATATCGGCTTTGCCCTCGTGTACAAGCTTAACTGCCGCGAGCGCCGCCTCTGTGGTATCTTTTACGTCGATTACCTCGTAATCCTCAAGCTTCATTCCGATTGAGTCGGCGATTTCTTTGATCTTGTCCGCGTCTCCTACAAGAATCGAGTCCGCGATTCCCTGCTCCTTGGCAAGCTTTACAGCCTCAAGCACGTTCTCGTCCTGAGCAACCGCAACGGAAACCTTTTTCTTGCTGCAGGTTTTGGCCTGTTCCAAAATTTCATTAAAATTCTTAGCCATTTTTAATCTCCTTCACTTATTACTGCGCTGATTTTTGGCGCATGATGGTATCCCCGAAGAGGGTTTATATTTCCGCGCATTTTTCTGCCGAAAATCCGTTACCTAAGATAATATCACTTTGGCGGATAAAGGTCAAGATGTCCGTCCTGTGCGGAGCTTGACAGTTCTATCGCTGTGTGTTAATATAAATTTGCAAATAAATTGCAAAAGCTAACAGTTTGCAATTTTGAAGGGCGGATTATAATGGCAAAATCTTATTCGACAGTCAGTCACACCAAAATTATGAAGTTTCTCACCGAAAACATGGATAAAACGGTTACGGTGGGCGATATAGAGGAGTATCTTAAGGAGCAGGGGCTTGAGGTGAATGTTTCAACGATTTACCGTTTCCTCAACAAGCTCAACGACAGCGGCGAACTGATGAAATACGCGGCGGGTAAGGGCGAAATGTCCTTGTTTCAGTATATCGGCGGCGGACGCCCGCAAAGCTGTCTGGAGCATCTTCATCTGCACTGCGTGGAATGCGGCAGGATAATACATCTTGAGTGTTCTTTTATGCGGGAAATATCGGAGCATATCATGGAGCATCACGGCTTTGCGCTTAAATGCGAATCCTCGGTGCTTTACGGGATATGTAACGAGTGCAGGAGGTGATTTTGCATATGAAAAAAATTACCGTTTTAGTGCTTGCGGCGCTCGCGGCGGTTTTGGCGCTTGCAGGCTGCGCAGGCGCGCCGGAGGTATCGGACGGGGACGGGAGGCTTTGCGTGGTTTCCACTATTTTTGCCCCGTATGATTTTGTCAGGCAGATTGCGGGGGAGCGGGTGGAAAACTCGATGCTTTTAAAGCCCGGTACGGACGCTCATTCCTACGAGCCGACGCCGCAGGATATAATCAGACTGCAAAAATGCGATTTGTTCATATACGTCGGAGGCGAAAACGACGCGTGGGTTGAGGATATACTTTCGTCGATGGACACGTCTTCAATGAGGACAATCAAGCTTCTGGACTGTGTTGAAGAAAGATACGAGGAGGAGTTTGTCGAGGGAATGGACGGTGGGCACTCTCATGAGCAAGACAGTGACAGTGACGGACATGAGCCGGAGAATGCGGAGTGGGACGAGCATGTGTGGACCTCCCCGGTGAATGCGGCTCTTATCTGCGAGGAGATAGCGGAAACGCTTACGAGCCTTGACAGTGCCAATGCCGATGCGTACAGGAGCAATACGGAAAAATATGTCGGCGAGCTTAAGGAACTTGACGCGGATTTTCGCCTTGTCACTAAAGGGACGGCAGGCGATACGCTGGTGTTCGGCGACAGATTTCCTCTGCGGTATTTTGTCGAGGAATACGGGTTGAAATATTATGCTGCTTTTCCGGGCTGCGCGTCGGAAACCGAGGCGAGCGCGGCGACGGTGGCTTTTTTGATAGACGAGGTTAAGCGGGATAAAATCCCGATTGTTTTCAAGATTGAGCTCAGCAATGAAAACATGGCGAGAACCGTTGCGGAGGAATCGGGTGCGAGGGTGGAAACCT
This sequence comes from Butyrivibrio sp., assembly GCA_014799955.1. Taxonomy (GTDB): domain Bacteria; phylum Bacillota; class Clostridia; order Lachnospirales; family Lachnospiraceae; genus Eshraghiella. The sequence goes on from JAAVHB010000041.1 coordinate 23,218, forward strand.
TTTACACCGGGCACAATCTGTCAAGGGACGATTTTGAAAACGGCGAAACTTATGTCACGCTCATGCGGAGAAATATGGAATTGCTTAAGGAGGCGCTTGGCTGATGGCACTTTTGGAATGCAGGAACGTAAGCCTCGGATACGAGGGAAAAACAATACTTTCCGATATAAATTTTGAGCTTAACGGCGGGGAATATCTGTGCGTGGTCGGTGAGAACGGCGCGGGCAAAAGCACACTGATAAAGGGGCTTTTACGTCTCAAAAAGCCGATGTCCGGAGAGATAGTCACGGGGGACGGTCTGCGCCCTAAGGAAATCGGGTATCTTCCGCAGCAGACGGAGGCACAGAAGGATTTTCCCGCGAGCGTGGCTGAGGTGGTGCTTTCGGGCAGGCTTAATTCGCTCGGAGCAAGACCGTTTTACAACAGGGCGGACAAGGTGGACGCCCACGATAAAATGCGCCTTATGGGAATAGACGGGATGCAGAACAAATGCTATCACGATTTGTCGGGAGGACAGCAGCAGCGGGTTCTTCTGGCAAGGGCTCTGTGCGCAACGCGCAAAATGCTGATTCTTGACGAGCCTGTGTCGGGGCTTGACCCCATTGTAACGGCGGAGCTTTACGAGTTGATTGCCAAAATCAACACAAAGCTCGGAATTACGGTAATAATGGTATCCCATGATATTGAGGCGGCAGTCAGGTATTCGAGCCATATTCTTCATCTGTCGCACAGACAGGTTTTTTTCGGCACGACAAAGGATTACCTTTCCACAAAGGAGGGCAGACGCTTTGTTGCCGGGGAGGGAGATGAAAAAAATGCTTGAGCTTTTGCGTGATATGTTTCATTATGAGTTTATGACCAGGGCGCTTACGGTCGGAATTCTGGTGTCCTTATGCGCCTCTCTTCTCGGCGTGAGCATGGTTTTAAAAAGATACTCCATGATAGGCGACGGGCTTTCACACGTCGGTTTCGCGGCGATGGCGGGAGCCGCCGCGTGCGGGATTGCGCCGCTTTGGGCGGCGATTCCGGTCTGCATCGTCTCGGCAATTCTGATGCTCAAAATCAGTGAGAGGAGCAGGCTTAAGGGCGATGCCTCTACGGCAATCGTGTGCAGCGGCGCGCTCGCAATCGGCGTTATGGTTATATCGCTTTCGTCGGGAATGAATACGGACGTCAACAATTATATGTTCGGAAGTATTCTTTCCTTAAGCGCTCAGGACGCCCTGATAAGCCGTGTGCTTTCGGCAGTCGTGATAATCGTTTTTATGATATTTTACAACAGGATTTTTGCGGTGACCTTTGACGAAACATTTGCGAGAGCGACGGGCGCGAGAGCCGGAGCTTACAATACGGTTCTGGCTGTACTCACCGCCGTTACGGTGGTAATCGGAATGCGTATGATGGGCGCGCTCCTCATATCGAGCCTTGTTATTTTTCCGAGCCTGTCAGCAATGCGCGTATGTAAAAGATACCGCAGCGTCATCATATGCTCGGTGATTATTTCCGTGCTCTGCTTTATCGCGGGCATAACACTGTCCTTTGCCAAATCCACACCCGCTGGCGCGAGCGTTGTTTGCGCAAATCTTGCGGTGTTCGCGTTGTTTGCGGTGTTCGGGGCGGTGAAAAAGAAGATAAAAATTAAGGAGAAAGTACAATGAACGGATTTGACATTTACTGCTACGGAATGATAGTTGTTTCTCACAGCTTTTTGCTGTCAGGAGAATTTTTAAAGCCCGACGAATACTCGGAGCTTGCCGCCGCCTACCGTTTTCCGGGCGGCGAGACGGGAACCTGCGCAACGGTGCTGGCTTCGCTCGGAGCGGACGTAAAAATTGACGGCACTCATATCGGAGGCGCTTCGGAGAGCTTTGTAAGGGAATTTTATGAAGGAAAGACGGTGCGCCTTGATTCGCTGTGCTTTGACAGGGACTTTGAGGGGCTTGAGGATTATGTTGTAGTGCACGGCGATACAAGAACGCCGATGGGGCGATTCGGCGCTTTTTTTGCGAATGCGTGGAAGACCGGAGTAAGGCATTGGAACAAGCCGAAGGAGGCGGACATAGCCGCCTGTAAGGTCGCCGCGATAGATTCGTTCTTTTGGGACGATTCCGATTCGGCTGCCGAATACTGCATAAAGCTGGGGAAGCCCTATGTCACAATCGACTGCAAATACGACAGCTTCATACATAAGCACGCTGCCGTTTCCGTTATTTCGGGAGAGAGCATTCAGAACAATTATCCGGAAAAAACAAGGGATGAGCTATTTGAATTATACCGTGACGGCAGCGACGAGCTTACAATAATCACGAACGGGGGCGGGGAACTCATATACGGCAGAAGGGGAGAAAAAATGCGCCGCTTCACACCGTACAAGGTTAAGGCGGCGGGAACGCTGGGCGCGGGCGATACCTTCAAGGCGGGCTGTGCTTACGCGCTGCTTAAAAATATGCCTGACGAGGAGCTTGTAAGCTTTGCAAGCGCGTGCGCGGCAACGGCGATTTCGCGATATCCGCTTCAGCTTGACCCGCCGAGGCTTGGCGAGGTAAAGGCGCTTATCGAAAGTCAGAAAACAAAGGTGAATTTCTATGACAGCGTGGACGATTCGCTCCTGAAATTTGCGGTAATCATTTCGAAGCACGACGGAAAATATGTTTTCTGCAAGCACAAGGAACGTTCAACCTTGGAGGTTCCGGGAGGACACAGGGAGGCGGGCGAGGCAATTCTTGAAACCGCCAAAAGAGAGCTTTACGAGGAAACGGGCGCAGTTGATTTTGATTTGAAGCAAATCTGCGTATACTCGGTTATTGCAAAGGGGAATTTTGACGGGCAGGAAACCTTCGGAATGCTTTGTTTTGCCGATATAAAGGAATTTGAGCCGGAACTGCACAGTGAGATAGAAAGGATTGTTATAACGGAGGAATTGCCGGAGAGATGGACATATCCGGACATACAGCCGAGGCTTATGGAGGAGGCGGCGAGAAGGGGATTTATTGAGAGGTAATAAACATAAGGATGGTTAAGCAAAAGAGCGCTCCGGTGAAGGGGCGCTCTTTCAATATGATTATTGTTCTTTAGTTTCGGAACGCTGTATCTGCTTTTTCCAGGTTTTTGCCGTCTGTTCTTGCAGGAAGCGGATTAGTTCTTCAAGAGACTGCCGACTGTCCCATGCCTCCAAAGCTGCGTAATAATCCTTGCGGTCTTCTTCATGTATAATGACAGGCGGGTGCTTATGCAAAAGAAGAATATAATTCATAATCAGACGCCCCGCGCGCCCGTTCCCGTCGGCAAAGGGGTGAATATTTTCAAATTTTGCGTGAAAATATGCGGCGGCAATTAAAACCTTTTCGTCCGGAACATCGTTTATTTCATCAAGAAGCTCGGATATTTCCTCCTGAACATCTTCCGGAGCGGCGCCGATTTCGTTTATTCCGGTTACATAATCATGCTTTTTATATTCGCCGGGACGCTCGCCAAGCCGCCATCGGCGGATATCGTAAGTGTTATTTGTCAGGAGCTTCTGAAATTCTTTGACAAGAGCCTCGTTAATCGGGCGCTTCTTGTCAAATGCCGAAAGCAGAAGCTCGTTGGCTTCTTTTGCGTTGCGGATTTCAAAAAGAGTCCGTAAATCTCCGGTATATGATGTCACGCCGTCGTGTTCAAAAATTTCTCTTGTGTCATTGTAGGTTATGCTGTCGTTTTCAAGCTTGCCTGAGTGATAGGCAAACGCAATGCTGTGTCCATTCAACGCTTCCGCAAGCTCGGCGTCGGTTGATATTTTTTTCTGCTGCCAAAGCGTAACGGCTTTTTCATAATCGGTCATAGCATTCTCCTTTTGCTATAGGTTCATGTGATATTGCGGAAAAATGATAAGAGTATGCGCTTATTATAGCATATTTTTGTTGTGTGTGGCGGCAGAATTTATTGTGATTCGTAAAATCTTAGATATGATGCCACTTCATGTGTAGGCAGGAGAGGATTACGCGATTATTTTATTCTCATGTTGCAAGCGGAGACGGCACATGTGTTTGATTTATAGTAACGTCGATTATCGGAGTATTTGCAGCAGGAAGTATAATATTAGCAAATAAATTTAAAATTGTTAGGGAACATTAAAAAAATTTGAATAATTTGTTGTATTTTATGTGCGATATGGTATAATAAATCATATTTTAAATATACTTATTGGGGCAATAAACAGTGGCATATGTAAATTAATAAAACATATAAAAAGGCATGAGAAGATGAATATTGCAATTTGTGATGATGACATCAATGCGCTTAAAATATTAAAGCGTTTAATCGAAAAGAGAAGTGATATTTCCGCGGCAGATTATTACAACAGGATAGAACAGTTCTGGGATGCGGCGGTATATGAACGAAATTATGATGTCGTACTGATGGATATTGATTGGAACGGAAGTCAGATGGGTATCGAGTTTGCCAACAGACTTCTTAAAGAAAACATAAACACTCAGATTATTTATGTCACTGGGTATAACGACAAATTTGCGCAGGAGATTTTTCTTACTCCGGCAAATCTGTGTGGGTATCTGGTTAAACCTGTTGAGAAAAAAATGTTGAACGCTATGTTAGGACTGGCTTTGGAGGCGATAAATAAAACTCATATTCAAAAGCTTGTTATAAGAAGACGGGACGGGATTTATGCAATTCCGTATTCCGATATTTTATGGCTGTCAAGCGAGTTGCACAAAGTAATTGTTCATTGCAGGGAGGTACAATACAGCTATAACGGAACTTTGAATGAATTAAAGGAGGTTCTTCCGGAAAACTTTGCGGAGTGTCACAAATCATTTTGGATAAACATGAATTTTATTAAGCATATTAATAAAACGGAACTTGAACTGCTTAACGGAGCAAGTATTCCTGTAAGCCGGTCGAAGTACCATGTTTTTATGGAAAATTATATGCAGTATATAGGGCGGATAATTAAATAAACAAAAGAGGTAAAGAGGAATGTTTGAAACATTGGAATACATATTGGTTGCGACAAAGTCATTGTGCATTATCGCGATGATATCTATTGGATTAACTGGTAGATGGAAGAGATTGACAAGCCGTCTCATTTCCGCGTTTGGTGCAGTAATAATGCTGACTGTTTTATATTTATTTCTTCATAAATTGTGCGGAATCGGATATCGATTTTCATGTGTTGCGGCATTCTCAGTTTTGACAGTATTATACGGAATTTTATGTTTTGAAGATGATATAAAGCAAAGGCTTATATTTTTGTTGATGGTCATTTTGTTGAGCACTGCTTGTACATATGTGAGTAACGCAGTATTTTTTATTTACTCAGGTCATAGCGATTTTTTACAAAATACCGAAAGTGTGTTAGGCGAGATTGCTGTGATAGCGACTGAAATCAATAAACAGCTTATTGTAATCGGAAGCTTTGTTATTCTGTGGAACAGGCTTTACAGACATCAAAAAACTGTAAAATATATTGCCGTTTATCTGATTTTTCCGATGAGCCAGTTTGTAACCTTGTTTTTCCTGAACGGAGAGAAGGCGTACAGGCATCTTTTCGGAAATGCGGTAAGTGTCATCGGTGTGCTGATTGGTTATATAGCCGATATTGTTTTGTATTATATGCTTTTAAACCAGGAGCATAAAAAAGAATTAAAAAACAGACTTGAGGAAACAAAGAGGGTACAGGAAATTGAAAAAGCTCATTTTGACGCCGTTGAGGCAGGTAGATTGGAAATAGAAAGGCTGAGCCGTGATTTTGACAGGCAGCTGACGGAAATTATAGACAATATTGAGAACGGTAAAAAGGAGAAAGCGGATATTATGTTCAATCAGTTGAAAATGGATGTGTCCGCTACCAGGGAATGCCAGTATTGCTCCAACGCGGTGGTGAACGCCGTTCTTACAGACAAGGAAAAGCAGGCAAGACTTAATTCTATTAATATGGATATAAATTTGACGGTAAGGCAGGAGATTTCGATATCGGCGATGCATCTGTGCAGCGTTTTTTCAAATCTGCTGGATAACGCAATCCACGCGACAGCCGTTTATGATGGGGAAAGGACTATACATATAAACGCCGGATATGCCGGAGACTATTTTTTTGTAAATGTTGAGAACAAGTGCACCAAGCCCGCCGGAAAATCCGTTCGCAAAGGGCATGGCTACGGGCTGAAAATACTTGACGATATAGCAAGACAGTATGACGGAAAGTTTAATCACAGTTGGCAGGAGGAAATTTACACGGCGCGTATCATGCTTACGGTATACTGAGGGAGGTAAAAATGTATTTCTGGCTGTATTATGCGGTATGGATATTGCAGGCATATGTTCTTGCACTTTATGTGGATAGTGTGCTTACTTTGAGGATAAGAATAAACAAATATCTTGCGGCTTTTTTATGCACTGTGTTTTATATGATTACATCATATTTTAAACTGAGGACGTCAGGTACTGATATGCACCCCGGATATCATCTTGCCAATGTTGCGGGTATACTTGGAATTATTTATTATATTGTGCTCATGCATAGGGACCGTATGAGGAATAAAATAATATGCATTGTTATGTATTACGCATTAATGTTTTTGTCAGCCTCAGTGATGTCTTTATTGATTTATGAAAAGGACAGCAGCTTTATTGTAGATTTTGACAGTATTATTGATTGGGAAAAGTTCGCGGTTACGAATATGGCTTCCGTGGTATTTATTATATTTGGTACGATTTTATACAATTTTTACATAAACAAAAGATTGATAAAAAAAATAAACTTCGGAATGTGTATTCTGGCTGTAAGCCAGATTATAACGCTGAAATTTCTATGGTCGGCGGAGTTTATAGAGAATTATATGGCGGTCAACATTATAAGCATGGTGGGATTATTTATCGGATATTTGTCGGATATATTGCTTTTTTTCATTATTGAGAGCGAAAGTGAGCAGGAAAATTTACAGCGTGAGATACGGACTGTCAGGCAGGCAATGGAGCTTGAGAGCATCCGATACGAGGTTCTTTGCGAAAAACGACAGGAGCTTGCGAAGCTGCGTCATGATTACAATAATCAGCTTGTTGTTGTGCAGCTTCTGTTAGATGGCGGTAACGAGAAGGAGGCACAAGATATAATAAGCGGTCTTAGAAGTCTGGTGAACACAGGAAAATAGGTGAGGTTTAAAATAATGGTTGATAATATCGTGATAATTGGCGCAGTCGCCCTTATAATCGGGGTAGTTCTGCTTGTCATACTTGAAATTTCGGTGAACAGAAGGAAACTGTTATATGCTTTGCCGGCTATGGTTGGTACGATATTGATTTTTGTCGGGCTGTATCTTACGGATGCTCCGTCGTGGAGAAATATAGCTATAGGCGCTTTTGCCATAGGTACGCTTGGAGTGCTTGTCAGCGTATTCCTGCTGATATTTTTTTCAAGGAGGAGTAGATAATGTATTTTTGGCAGTGCTATGCGGTTTGGATGCTGCAGGCATATATGATAGGAGCGTCTATTGAAATGCTGCTTACTCCGCGCATAAAAAGGAATAAATGGCTTTGCGCGCTTTTTTTTGCGTCAGTATATGCGATACCCTCGTATTTTAAACTGGCAACCACGGGAACGGATAATCAGATTTTGTATCAGATTTCAAATATGGTCGGTTTCTTTTGGGCTCCTGTTTATATATTCTTTGGGTATAGAGACAAAGCTAAAGAAAAACTGCTGTGCTTTGCTGTAATGTTGATTAGCATGTTTATTACCTATTGGCTGTTCACACAAATAATTAAATTGAATAATATCGGAAATTTTTTTGTCGATTTTGACAGTGCCGTTTATTTCAGGGAATTTCTGATTGTAAACGGTTTCCAGACTGTTACGCTGTTTTTTTTCGCGTTTTTGGTTAAGGCTTATATTAATAAAGATAGTATAAAAAAGCACAGTCTGCGATTGAGTCTTTTTGCGTTAAGCCAGCTTATTGTTTTGTATTTTTTAACATCCCTAAGTTCACTGCCGGATTACCCGTATGTAAATATGACCAGTTCATACGGTGTTTTCGGCGGATATATGGCAGATTTAATACTTATTTTTATAATGGACAGGCAGAGTGAGCAGGAGACGGTACGCCGTGAGCTGCGAATGCTGCAAAAAAAGATGGAGCTGGATAAGATTCAATATGAAGCATTGCAGCTAAGGCGTCAGGAGCTTGCAAAGCTGCGACACGATTATAATAATCAGCTGATTGTGGTACAATTGCTGCTGGAAAGCGGAAACGAAAGAGAGGCGTATGAAATATCTTTCGGACTGAAAAAACATCTGGAAAATAGTACGTTATAAAACCCCACTCCATTGAGGGTGGGTTTTTTGTCTTTTTATTTCATAAAATACAAATTCTGCTGTTAATTCTGCAAATTCTGCGTATAAAACCAACTATGGAAAATATGATGATATTATATTCGCAAATAATTCGGAATGATATTTCGTGTCGAAAAAGCACCGTTTTGTGAATGCTTTTGCATTTGTGAAAAGAAATATGCTTCAATTTGTTTAATGACTATGAATTATTACAAGAGATATCAATGAAGATTTTAGTATGTGACAGTGACAGAGAGTTTTGTGAATCATTTATCAACAAAATATATTCGTATGGCGGCGAAGACATTGTGAAGCCTTTTAATAACGCCTTTGCACTGGTCACATATATATGTGATGTGGCGAGGGGAGATGTGGATGTCCTTTACATTAACATTAGGCTGGGTACGGACAGCGGGGTAGAGGTCGCTTCTGACTTACAGTGTCTATATCCCAGTCTTAAAGTTATCTTTATGTCGGAGCAAAATGATTGCGCGGATTTGATATTCGCTGCCAACCCAAGCTTTTTTATTTTAAAGTATGGCGATGAAGTCTGGATGGAGGAAGCCTACAGGAGAGTGACGCTTTTGGTAAATGAGGATTTACACAGAATGCTGACAGTCAGATATAAGGGTAATGTTATTAAAATTCCGTTTAACAAAATATATTATATGGAGAATTCGGGTCATAAAATTATTTTTTATACGGAAGATTCAAGCTATGAGAGTATTTTGAACATGAATTCATTGCTTAAACTTTTGCCGGCACAATTTATACAATGCCACAGAAGCTATGTTGTGAATATAGATAAAATTAAGATGATGAATGCTGATAGACTTGAGCTTATGAACATGGCAGAGATACCGTTATCGAAAACATATTACAGAAATGTGAAAGCGGTTCTTTATTCAGAGGGCATTTTATGAATGTGAAAGCATTTCGTGAACTGAAAAGGTCGTTTTGTGACGATTGCTGCAATTTTATGATTTAAAGTGATTTAATTTACATAAGAAATAAATGCATACAAAAGACAAAGAAAAGGAATATGTGGTTGAATGATAATTACACTTTTTCAAATGGGAAAACTATACAGTATAAGACTTCCTGAAAACATAAAGGGTCGTTATTGGATTATTAATCATGATGCAGGAATTATTCAGGATAAGAAAATTGCAGATATAGAAGCTGTTGACTGTAAATGGGTAATAAAAAGCGACAGAAAATTTAAAGTAATGAATTCTGAAACAGGGAGCGTTGTAAAATCGGTTACTTTATATGAAAGAAGACTTTATCCGGTGCAGATTGGCAAAAACAGCACCGATAGAAGCTGTATTTTCACCGAACCGTTTACTAAAGACAGAAGCTCGTTTGCCAAATATTATATTAATAATTCTATAAGAAATTGCAGCTTAAATATAGGGAAAGAATCGACAAATGACATTGTATTTGATGATAAATATGTATCATCATCTCATGCACTGTTGTCGTACAGCAAAAATAAGTGGCATATAAGGGATACGGGAAGCAGCAATGGGACATACGTAAATAACAGACTTATAACAAAAGATACGGAGCTTTCAGTTGGAGATATTGTATTTATAATGGGATTTAAACTTGTAATAGGAGGGGACTTTATAGCTGTTAATAATCCTGATGGCAGAGTTTCGGTATGCACTGATATCTTAAAGCCGTACAATATGCCGCACAAGGAATCCGATATAGACCATGATGAAGCTAAACATAGATATTATTACCGTTCTCCTGCGTTCAGGAGAGAGATAGAGCCCCTTAAATTGTCTGTTGATATGCCTACACAGGAGCAGGCTCTTTCAGGAACGCCTCTGATTCTTACTATAGGACCGGCACTGATAATGGGCTGTGCATCTCTTTCGACAGGGCTGATGACAGCTATGAATACATTACGGGGAGGCGGAAGCTTTATCAGTACGCTTCCTACTCTGATTACGTCAGTTACCATGCTGAGCGGAATGGTGATGTTTCCCGCTATAGTAAGGCAGCGGGATAAGAGAGCGATATGCGACGCCGAAAAAGAACGGCAGGACAGGTATATGAAATATCTTGATAATATCAGATATGAAATATCAAAAGCCTCGCTTAAGCAGCGTGAGATATTGAATGAAAATTACAGAGAAATTTTGCCGCTTGTAAAAACGGAAGATTTTTGGGAGAGAAAGCTTTGGAGCAGAATAATAGGACAATTGGATTTTCTTACGATAAGAGTTGGAAACGGAAATGTTCCGCTTTTGGCAGAACTGAAATTTCCTGACAGCAGATTCAGCATAGATGATGATGTTATGAGGGATAAGCTTACGGAACTAAAGGAAGAAGAAAAGATTCTTGAAAGTGTGCCTGTGACATATTCTCTTATTGAGCATAGGGTAAGCGGAATAGTTGGCGACAGAGCGCATGTGGCCGGGCTTCTTAATAATATCATAATACAGCTTGCCGCGCTTCACAGCTATGATGAAATTAAAATTGTCTTCATCTGTGATGAAAGTGAGATGCCGTATTTTAATTATATAAGATGGATTCCTCATATGTGGAATGACGACAGGAATGTGAGATATATCGCAACAACACCTGATGAGGTCAGAGAGCTTTCAATACATCTGAAGAAGATTTTAAATCATGCGGCAGAAGCGGAAGGTAAAGCAGCGCCTAAAGTATATTATGTAGTTATTGCAGTCAGCAAGGAACTGACCGAACAGTGCAGCGCAATATCCGAAATATTGGCATTAAACGAAAATAAAGGCTTTTGTGTAATAACGGCTTATGATGAATTAAAGAATCTTCCTAAGGAATGTTCAATGGTAACCAGTCTGAGCGACGGGCAGGGAATGATGTACAACAGAAATTCATTGTCAGGGGATCGGATTAATTTTGTTCAGGATTATACGGATTATAAGCAGAGTGAGAGTGTAGTTATGAAGCTGGCGGGATATGAGCTTGACCTGCAAAAGGGTAAGTATGCTCTTCCGGAAATGCTTACTTTTCTTGATATGTTTAATGTGGGAAAGATAGAGCATTTGAATATCGCCAACCGATGGAGAGAAAACAATCCGGTAAAGTCGTTACAGACGCCTGTCGGAGTAAATACGGACGGCAAAACCTTTTATCTTGATCTGCATGAAAAGGCTCACGGACCGCATGGACTTGTAGCAGGTATGACCGGATCCGGAAAAAGTGAATTTATAATAACCTATATACTTTCTCTTGCGGTCAATTTTCATCCGAATGAGGTCTCATTTTTGCTGATAGACTATAAGGGCGGCGGACTTGTCAAAACCTTTGACAATAATAATTACAAACTTCCGCATCTTGTGGGGACAATAACAAATTTGGACGGTGCGGCTATAAATCGTTCTCTTATGTCTATTCAAAGTGAACTTAAAAGGCGTCAGGATATTTTTAACGAAGCGAAGATTATATCCAACTCAGAATCAATGGATATTTATAAATATCAGAAGCTGTATAGGCGCGGAATACTTACGGAGCCGGTTCCTCATCTTCTGATAATATCAGATGAGTTTGCAGAGCTTAAAACACAGCAGCCCGAATTTATGGCGCAGCTCATCAGTACGGCTAGAATTGGCCGAAGTCTTGGCGTGCATCTTATACTTGCTACGCAGAAACCGAGCGGAGTGGTCAACGACCAGATATGGGCGAATTCAAAATTTAAGGTATGTCTTAAGGTTCAGGATAAAGCGGACAGTATGGATATGCTCAAGAGACCGGATGCGGCTGAGATAAGCGAAACGGGAAGGTTTTTCTTACAGGTGGGATATAATGAGCTGTTTGAAAAGGGGCAGTCTGCATGGTGCGGCGCACAGTATGAGCCGACTGATACCGTGTCCGAGGAGAACGGTATATCCGTAAGAATGCTGGACAACCTCGGAAATACACTTGAGGAAGGCAGAGTAAAGAAAAAGGTTGAGGAGGGAGAGTATGGCGCACAAGTTGCGGAGATCATCAAATATATTACAGAACTCGCAGAAGAAGAAAATGCGTATGCAAAGCCGCTGTGGCTGCCTACTATACCGGAAATTA
>JAAVHB010000042.1 GCA_014799955.1 Butyrivibrio sp.
TATGCCCTTGCTGCAGTCAAAGGATTTCACTGCTTTAATAAGCCCGAGTGTTCCTATGGATATAAGCTCCATAGGGTCCTTATCCGAAAGCGCATAGTGCTTTGCCATATGTGCAACAAGACGCATATTCCTTATAATCAGGATTTCTCCGGCCTTTACGTCGCCGTCCCGGTATTTTTCAAGATATTCAATCTCCTCCTTGGCAGAAAGCGGCTTTTCAAAAGTTTTCAAAGAAATACCCAACCCAAAATATGCGTTTAATACATATTATGCCGGATTCGGTACTTCGTGCCTGTCACCCTTGCTTTCTTCTCAAAATGTCAAAGCAGTCAAGCTCCTCCCCAAGGTCAATATAAAGCTTCTGGCGCGGGTGCGGCGCGCTTTCCATAGGTCTGCCGTCCTCATCGGTTATGGCTCTGACGGTAAGCTTACGGTTGGTTCCGTCGGGCTTCATAAGCTCTATTTCTTCCCCGACGCAGAATTTATTCCGCTGTTCGATGCTGTAACGCCCGTCTGCCTCCCTGTCCACAATTCCGAGATATGTGTATTCCTTTACATAGGTGTTGCTGTCGTATATCTGGGTTTCGGAATCCGGCTTTCCGAAGAAAAATCCGGTGGTGTATTTACGGTAGGTGCATTTCGCGATTTCTTCTTTATAAAAAGGAATCCTGCTTCGGTAATACTCTTCGCTCTCGGTATAATCGTCGATTGCGAGCCTGTACGTCCTCGCGACCGTGGCGACATAGAGAGCCGTCTTCATTCTGCCCTCCACCTTGAAGCTGTTGATTCCCGCTTCAACCAACTCCGGTATATGCTCAATCATGCATAAATCCTTTGAGTTGAAAATATAGGTGCCACGCTCGTTTTCAAAGACAGGCATATACTCGCCCGGCCTTGATTCCTCCATAAGATAGTACTGCCATCGGCACGGGTGCGTGCAGGCTCCCCTGTTTGCGTCCCTTCCCGCCATAAAGCTGGACAAAAGACATCTTCCGGAATAGGATATGCACATCGCCCCGTGAATAAAGGTTTCTATCTCCAGTTCATTCGGTATATTCTCCCTTATCTGCCTTATCTCGTTAAGCGAAAGCTCCCTCGCCGTCACGACTCTTGACGCTCCGAGAGAGTGCCAGAAATTATAGGTTCCGTAATTGGTGTTGTTTGCCTGAGTGCTTATGTGTATGTCTATATCGGGAACAACTCTTTTTGCAATCTCAAAAAGCCCCGGGTCTGAAATAATCAGCGCGTCCGGGTGAACCGTTTCCCCCAGCGCCCTGAAATATTTCTCCGCCGCTTCCAGATCGCTGTTGTGCGCGAGAATGTTCGCGGTAACATAGACCTTCACTCCGCGCTCATGCGCAAAACGAACGCCCTCCGCCATCTCGTCCAATGTGAAGTTTTTCGCCTTCGCCCTCAAGCCGAAAGCCTCTCCACCTATGTAAACGGCATCAGCGCCATATATAACCGCAACCTTCAGAACCTCCAGAGAGGACGCGGGAATAAGCAGCTCAATATCTTCTCTTTTCATAATAATACGCATCCTCCGTTTTAAAGCTTCACGCTCAGGGTTATCCCGTCGCCTATGGGGACTATGGAGGTCTGAAGCCCGTCGCAGTGCGTGACCTCGTACAGATACTCCCTCATGCGCTCGTATATCGTTCGGTTGCGGCGCGTCACGCCGAACCGCGGCTTCGTTATCTCTCCCTCCTGAAGCACGTTGTCGGTCACGAGAATCCCGCCCCTTGCAAGCAGTCTCATAATATCGGGAAAAATGGCTATGTACTGCGCCTTGGCGGCATCCATGAAAATAAAATCGTACTCTCCCGAAAGGTTTTTAAGAACCTTTGCCGCATCGCCCTCCAGAAGCGTTATAACGTCTTCCTTTCCCGCGCGGCGGAAGTTTTCTTTTGCCGCCGAAATCCTCGGAGCGTAATTCTCGACAGTCGTTATATGCGCGCCCGAGTCGATATTTTCGCTCATAAGTATTGCCGAATATCCGACTGCCGTGCCGATTTCAAGAAGCCTTTCCGGCTTTTTTATCGCCAGCAAGGTTTTAAGAAAAGCCCCCATCTCCCTGCGTATTATGGGAACAAGCGCTTCTCTTGCCTCATTTTCGATTGTCCTGCATAAAGCACTGTCCCCCTTATCAAAGGAATTGATAAAGGAGACTATGTTTTCGTTAACTATATCCTGCAAAATTAACCCCCTGACGTGGTTTCAGGCACCACAGATATTGCCGCGAGTATTTCCGAGGGCGTCATTCCGGTATTAAGCGTATATGTCCCCGGCGTAAACTTCTTATAATAGTCGGACAGTCTTGTCTGTGCCTGAAAAAGCACAGCGTCCTCAATCAGTCCGGCGGCCTTGAGAAGCTCCGCCACGCCCTCCGTAGTATAATCCGCGGGAATCGTTATTTCCACATCGCGCGCGTCAAGCTTGGAGGTCATTGATTTTTCGTCAAAAATATCCTTGCCGAAAGAAAACGCCGTTCTTCCGACGAAATAAAGTCCCATAGCCACAATCACAAATATAAGCGTGCGGCAGGACACGGACAGTATGGTACTTGCCAGTTTTCTGCTTTCCATATCCGACCCTCCGATAAATTTTGTCAGTCAAGAAACTGATTGTCAAAATCAATTTCCGAAATTATAGTCCGGTTAATATCCTGCAGAAGCCTTCCGAGACCGACCTCCGCGTCCAGAAACTCGTTAACGAGCGGATTGTCGCGCAGCCTTCTCGATTCGGCGGCAAATGCAGAATACTCGTCATGGGTCATTCTTCCGCCCCCGCTGTTCTGCCTCTGGAAATTATTACGCCTTAAATTATTCACCTGACCGTAAAGCTCGGGCTGAGCCTGAAGCTCCTCAAGCTTCTGTCTGTATACGGTATATTCCCTGCTCTGGCTGATTGCTGCCGAAAGCTGCTTTGCAAGAATTTCCGTTTCCTTTACTCCTTCATCCATTACATTCACCTCCGAATGCCGACTGTCCGTCCCGTAATTCTGACGGACTTATGAAACCTCCATGATTATGGGAAGAATCATGGGCGTCCTCTTCATCTTTTTCCATATATAATCTCCGAGACGGTCCTTTATTTCCGCCTTTATTTTCGACCAGTCGGAAACCCTGCCGTCAAGACATTTTATAACCGCCTCATACACGACGGTTGTTGCGTCGTCTATCAACATCTCTGATTCACGCACATAGACAAAGCCCCTTGTCACAATGTCGGGTCCGGCAAGAAGCTGGTTGGTTTCCCCGTCAAGCGTGAGAACCACTATTATTATTCCGTTCTCGGCAAGCGTCTGCCTGTCGCGCAGAACGATATTTCCAACGTCGCCGACACCGAGTCCGTCAACCATAAGGCTTCCGGAGTGTACGGTTCCCGCAATCTGCGCCCTTTCCTCCGAAAGCTCAAGCACGTCGCCCGATGAAAGTATGAAAATATTGTCCTTTTCGATTCCCATGCTCTCGGCAAGCTCGGCATGCTTCACGAGATGCCTGTACTCTCCGTGAACAGGAACTGCGTACTTCGGTTTCAGTATCGAATAAATAAGCTTTATTTCCTCCTGAGAGGCGTGCCCCGACACATGCGTGTCCTGAAAAATAACCTTCGCGCCCTTCATTGAAAGCTCGTTTATAACCCTCGCAACGGATTTCTCGTTGCCGGGAATCGGTGTCGCGCTGACGATAATAACGTCTCCGGGCTTAATCGTAACCTTCTTGTGTATCGATGCCGCCATTCTCGAAAGCGCCGCCATCGACTCACCCTGACTTCCCGTGGTGATAATCGTAACCTTGTCGTCGGGATATTTTTTGATTTCCTCGGTATCAATCAGGGTACCCTCGGGGATACTGATGTAGCCGAGTTCCGTAGCGACGTTTATGATATTGACCATGCTCCGTCCCTCAACGGCAACCTTTCTTCCGTGGGCGCACGAAGCGTTTATTATCTGCTGTACCCTGTCCACATTGGACGCAAAGGTAGCCACGATAATCCTTCTGTCGGCGTTATCGTCAAAAATTGTCTGGAAGGTTTTCCCGACTGTCTTTTCGGACATGGTGTAGCCCGGTCTCATAATATTGGTGCTGTCGCACAGAAGGGCAAGAACGCCTTTTCTGCCGAGTTCGCCGAAACGCTGTAAATCTATCGGCTCTCCGAATACCGGAGTATAGTCAACCTTGAAGTCCCCCGTATGCAGAATCACTCCGGCTGGAGTGTGTATAGCCAGTGCCGCCGAATCCGCAATGCTGTGGTTCGTCCTTATGAATTCTATTCTGAATTTTCCGAGAGTAATGCTTTGTCCGTAGGATACGACCTTGCGCTTCGTATTTCCGAGCAGATTATGCTCCCTGAATTTCGTTTCTATGATTCCCATCGTAAGCTTCGTCGCGTATATGGGCTTGTTTACCTCCTTGATAACGTACGGAAAAGCTCCTATATGGTCCTCATGTCCGTGTGTAACCACAAAGCCCTTTACCTTATCAAGATTTTCCTTTAAAAACGTAACGTCCGGTATAACCAAATCAATTCCCAGCATATCGTCGTCCGGAAACGACAAACCGCAGTCCACAACAATAATACTGTCCTCATACATGAAGGCAGTCATGTTCATACCGATCTGTTCAAGACCCCCGAGCGGAATAATCTTGACACTCTCATTTTCTTTTATTTGCAAAATGTTACCTCCTCATCGTCAAACATTTCGGAGAAAACTCCCGCAAGCGCGTTCAATTCGTCCTCGTCCTCCACGAATTCATACACTGCCAGAAGCTCTTCTCCCTTTGATACATCCTTTAAAATATATGCCTCCGCATCTTCATTCTCATCTTCCGTTTCCGTAACAAGCAGATAATCCGTCCCGTTTATTCTGGTCTGCTCCAGCACATAAAACTCTATCTGTTCTCCGTCCTTTGCCGTAATTGTAATTTTATCCATTATCCGCCTCTCCTAAACATTCCCGCAGCGCCGCTTTACGGCTGACGGGACTTTTCTTACTCCTGCCTTGCCGTGTTAAAACGCATATTGTCCAGATATCCCTGAAGAATAAGCTCCGCCGCTATCATGTCCACATATTCGCCGCGCCGGCTGCTTTTTATTCCCGCTTCCTTCATTGCCATGTCAGCCGCAACCGTGGTAAGCCTCTCGTCCCATGTCACGACGCGAAGCCCTGTCCTGCGCTCTAGCATAGCTTTAAACTCCAGAGTTTTCTCAACCCTTTCGCCGCATGTATTATTCA
>JAAVHB010000043.1 GCA_014799955.1 Butyrivibrio sp.
AAGAAACTGGGAGGTCTGCCAGTAATCCTTGCGCATTTTGTATGTCTGCTGCCATTTTAAGAAACGGAAATTCAGCTCGTCTGCGGAGACGGGAAGCGTCCATATATCCGAAATATTGTCAAAGCTCTCCGTAAGCAGCAAAAGCTGTTCCCTGTCGGTCAGAAGAATCAGCTCGGCATCCTGTTTTTTCCAAGCGGACAGCGCCTGCACGGCTGACGCGGCGTCAAGCTCGCTGAGGTCGGCAAAAATCACATCTGCCTTTGATGCCGCCGATTTCTCGGGGACATCGCTTTCATGAAAATCATGTGTAAAGTCCGTAAGCGGAGCCGCCGCCCTTATCGGCTCAAACAGCTCTTGTCTGTGACCTATAAAATATAATAGAATATGACAGTGATACATGACTGTGGTATCCTCCCGTTATTTGGATTGGCGGCTCTTAAGCCTGCGTTCGTTCCATTTCAATTCGCTCATTACGCAGGGCTCCTTCCGTTGATAATGCGCCTCCTTTCAGCGCATAAATATATATCCAATTTTACCATAATCCGGAAAAGTTAGCAACAGCATATATTTTTTCATTTACTCCGCTTGCAGATACGGCAACAATGGTGTATGCTATAATAGTGTGGGATACAGGCAATCCGAAGCTTCCCGCGCGTTATGGAGGGAACTTTAATGGAAGAGATTATCGGTGAAGACAATATAGATGACAAGAATAATGACGGAGGTAAGGATTTCGACGAGTATGAGAAAATCTGTTATCTCTGTCACAGACCGGAGAGCAAGGCCGGTAAAATGATTGAGCTGCCGCAGAATATATGCATCTGCGCGGACTGCCTGCAAAAGACCTTTGACACGATGAACAGCAACAGTAATCTTGACGATTTGATGAAGTTTGGCGGTATGGGAATACCGGGAATTCATTTTATGAATATGTCCGATTTCGGGGATATGTCCGAAAGGCAGAAGATTAAGAAAAAGAAAAAGGGCGAGAAAAAGGCCGCTCCCATAGACCTTAAAAAGGTACCCGCGCCCCATCAGATAAAGGCGATGCTTGACGAATATGTAATCGGGCAGGAGTATGCCAAAAAGGTTATATCCGTGGCGGTTTACAATCATTATAAAAGAGTTGCCACCGATACGATGGAGTCCATTGAGATTCAGAAATCGAATATGCTGATGATAGGACCGACAGGCTCCGGCAAAACATATCTTGTGCAGACTCTTGCAAGGCTTCTTGACGTGCCGCTCGCGATTACCGACGCAACCTCGCTTACCGAGGCGGGCTATATCGGCGACGACATTGAAAGCGTCGTATCCAAGCTTCTGGCGGCGGCGGACAACGATGTCGAGAAGGCGGAGCGCGGAATTATTTTTATTGACGAGATAGACAAAATTGCCAAGAAAAAGGAAACAAGAAACAGGGACGTCAGCGGGGAATCCGTGCAGCAGGGGCTTCTTAGAATCCTTGAGGGAAGCGACGTGGAAGTTCCGGTGGGAGCCAACAGCAAGAACGCGATGGTGCCGCTCACTACCGTAAATACCCGCAACATACTTTTTATATGCGGCGGCGCGTTTCCGGATTTGGACAACATAATAAAAGAAAGGCTCAATAAGCAGTCCTCCATCGGCTTTAAGGCGGATTTGAAGGACAAGTACGACAACGACCCCGCGCTTCTTGAGAAGGTCACGCTTGAGGACCTCAGGGAGTTCGGTATGATTCCCGAATTTCTGGGAAGACTTCCGGTGGTGTTTACGTTACGCAAGCTTACCGAGGAAATGCTTGTCAGAATCCTTAAGGAGCCGAAGAACGCTATTCTTAAGCAGTACGGCAAGCTGCTTGAGCTGGACGAGGTTGACCTGCAGTTTGAGGAGGGCGCGTACGAGGCTATAGCCAAAAAGGCGCTTGAGAAGGATACCGGAGCGAGGGCGCTGCGCTCGATTATCGAGGAGTTTATGCTGGACATAATGTATGAAACTCCCAAGGACAAGAATATCGGGCGCGTTATTATCACGAAGGAATATGTCGAAAAAAAGGGCGGACCCATTATAGAACCGAGGGGCGTACCCATGATAGAGGCTTTGTAGATTTCAAAAAGAAGGCGTTTTCTTTGAAAACGCCTTCTTTTAATATTCCCGCGAAGCACTAAAATTTCCGCGGGGCTGCAAGCGCCGGACGGGACTTACATTTATTCTATTGTTCTGCGCTGGTACATATACTAAAATAAAAAACATGGATAGTAGCTGCGAAAAATTTATACAGTCAGAGGAATACGTGGAATTCATACTGAGAGAGGGGGAATACACGCGCAGGTCGCTCGCTCCATTCGACGATTACTGCATAAGTAAAATATCTCCGAAATGGATTCTGGCTTCTTTCAATACCAGATATATAGCGAACCCTACCAACGAAGCCATCACCTACGAAAATCTGCCCAAGCTATACGGGCTCAGCGATATAAACGCCGTAAACAGCGCCGGAATCGCGGCAGTGCGCGAACAGCCTGTACTGGAGCTTTACGGACAGTCAACGTATATTGCCGTAATTGATACGGGAATAAACTGGCGGCATGAGGCGTTTATCAATGAGGACGGCACCACCCGTATCGAAATACTGTGGGACCAGGAGGGGAATATGACGTACACCTCCGAGGATATCAACCGCGCGCTTCGCGGTGAGGAGGCGGACATTCCGCTTGACGATATAGGGCACGGCACATATATTGCTGGAATTGCCGCAGGCAAAATCAACCGCGCCGCCGGATTTTCGGGTGTCGCGCCGTCCGCAAAGCTCATTGTGGTCAGACTTAAGCAGGCGAAAACATTCCTGCGTGATTTTTACCTGATAAAAAAAGGCGTTCCGGCGTATTCCGAGAGCGATATTATAAGGGCTGTAGCATTCGTTTCCGATTATGTTGACACTCATAAAATTACGGTGTCATACGTGATTAGTCTGGGCAGCTCTCTAGGCTCCCACATAGGAGCGTCGCCGCTTTGCGATATACTAAGCGACGAGGCAAAAGTTCCCGGTCGGTGCGTCACGATTGCCGGAGGAAATGAGGGGAACGAAAGGCTTCATTTTACGGGAAAGGTAACGGGAGCGGAGCCTCAGCGCGTTGAAATCCGCGTCGGAGAAGGGGAGAGGGGCTTTACCTGCGAGCTTTGGTCGTTCGCGCCGGAGATATATTCGGTTGAAATAATATCCCCCTCCGGGCAGGTTATCAACAAGCTTCCGGTGCGCACGGAGAGAAGCACGATTCTTACCTTTTTCTTTGAAGACACGACGGTTGATATTTATTATAAGATATTTGACGGGCATTCAGGGCAGAATTTTGTTGCGATAAGATTTGACAAACCCGCGGCGGGAATCTGGACACTGAATGTTTACGGACGGGATTTGACAAGCGGAAATTATGACATATGGATAATGAACAGGGACTTTCTGACGGCGGATACGTATTTTGTAAGCTCGGATCCCTATACGACGATAACAAATCCCGCCAACGAGGAAAACTGCATCTGCGTGACCGCGTACGACAACAGGAACAATTCGATTTATCTTAAAAACAGCAGGGGCTATAACTCGCTTGAACTTATAAGACCGGATTTTGTCGCGCCGGGTGTGGAGCTTGTTGCGCCTACCGCGTACGGAACTTCGGGATACGAAACCGTGAGCGGCGGAAGCATCGCGGCGGCTTTTTACGGCGGCTTTGCGGCGCTGCTGCTGGAATACGGAATTGTAAGGGGCAGGGTTCCTTTTATGCGCACCGCGGAAATCAGGAATATAACGATATCGGGCTGCGTGCGCAGGGACGGTATCGTTACGCCAAACAGAGAATGGGGATACGGCTCGGTAAATCTGTATAATTCGCTTGAGAATCTGAGAAAGGAATAAATATAAACGCCCCACCCCGAAAAAAAGGGGCGGGGCGTTTTTTGACTTGATAATATCAGTGAGCGCCGGACGAGGCAGCTGATGCCGCTCCTGCCGCCGCGCAGGCGCATATTGCCGCCTGCTGCGCGATTATCATTGACATTGTACTGTTTACCGAGGTTATCTGTATTGAGGTTTCGTCAATATATTTTCTGCCTGCGAGAATTCCCGCGTACATAAGACGCTGTCTTTTGCTGACCGGACTCATCACCCCGAAGCCCTTCTGTTTTGAAAGCCATGCGTCTATTTCCGTCATAAGGGCGGCGATTTCGTTGAAATCGGCGTTTGACATTGCCAGAACTCCGAGCGAGGCAAGCTCGTAATCCGTGCCGTATTTACGTCCAGATTCCTTCAGGATTTTAAAGAGACGCACTGTCCTGTTGCATTTGTCGGCAGGGGCTCCGTCACAGAGCGCAAGCACATGGCTTAAGGACTGAACCGCATTTGAGGAAAAAAACTGTTTTTTCAGAATACGGTAACATTCCTCCATATCGTCAAGCAGAATATCGTCGGTTTTGTCCGACAGAGCCATAAGCGCGCACATCGCGTTGTCCTCACCGGAGGTCAGAAACGGGTGTTTTGATTTCATAAGCGAATATATATGTCCGGTCCGGCTGACAATGCGGTCAAAATCAACAGAATTTGCCGACTGCGCGATAACCGTTGAGGTAAGCGGAAGATATACAGAGCCATGAAGCTGCTTTTTGAGCGCTTTATATATCTGAAACGCATTGTTCAGAGTGAGCGAGGGGTTTTCTCCTGTTGCGAGCAGAGAAATAAGCGGCGCGCTTACGGTGCTTCTGAAATTGGAGAAAACGGTTGTCCCGGATTTGAGCATACTGCGGCATTCAGCGAGTATCCGAGTATCGACGGAAATACCCTTGGAGGAATATATTCCCGCGCAGCAGGTATGTATCAGACCTCCGTCCCACGGAAAAACCTTTTTGACCGCCTTTTTGTTTGCGATAAATAGTTCGCAGTCTTTAAGTGTCTGTAAATCCATAATCCGTACCTCCTGTATTTGTACTAAGCCCGTTAATAACTCTCTAAGTATTCAAATTATACCACTGTTAAAAATATCCGGCAATATAAGAGTACAATTACTTGAGAAACATATGAATCAGCCTGCCGTTCAGTTTTTTGTAAGGGCGGTAGCGCATCGGCAGGTCGAGCCATGTTTTTTTGTCTACAATGCTCTTATGATGCGAAAACGCGTCAAAGCCCGCTTTGCCGTGGTACGAGCCGATTCCGCTCGCTCCGACACCGCCGAAGCCCATATTCGAGGTCGCAAGGTGTATTATCGTGTCGTTGACGCATCCGCCGCCGAAGCTGCAAGATTTTGTCACCTGCTTTATCGTTTTTTTGTCCCTTGCAAAAATATAGA
Organism: Butyrivibrio sp.; assembly: GCA_014799955.1. GTDB lineage: Bacteria > Bacillota > Clostridia > Lachnospirales > Lachnospiraceae > Eshraghiella. The sequence continues at coordinate 5,316 of JAAVHB010000043.1, forward strand.
GCGCAAGCGGGTGGGGCTGTGAATTTACATCGGTTATTACTGCTTTTATGTCCGTAAAGGTCATAATCGGCATAACCGGCCCGAAAATCTCCTCCTGCATAACCTTGTCGCTACGGTTTACGTTATCCATAACGGTGGGCGCAATCTGTAAGGTATCGGGGTTGCCTGCTCCGCCGAAAACAACCTTCTCTGAATCTATAAGCTTGTTTATGCGCTCAAAATGCGCGGCGTTTATTATTTTGCCGTAATCGGGAGAAGCAAGAGGTTTGTCACCGAACTGGCGCGTGATTTCCTTTTTCACGGCTTCGATAAAGCGATCCTTTACCGAGGCATGGCAGTAAACATAGTCAGGTGCGACGCAGGTCTGGCCGCAGTTTAAGTATTTACCGAAAACGATTCGCCTTGCGGCAAGGCTTATATTGGCAGTGGCGTCCACGATGCAGGGGCTCTTTCCGCCGAGCTCCAAGGATATGGGAGTGAGGTTTTCGGCGGCGTTTCGCATAACCTCGCGTCCGACAGCCTGACTTCCCGTAAAAAATATATAGTCGAAATTCTGCTTAAGGAGCGCTTTGTTTTCCTCGCGTCCTCCCGTTATGACCGTGACATATTCCGAAGGAAAGCATTCCGCGATAAGCTTTGCTATCACCGCCGAGGTGGCGGGAGAGTATGCGCTTGGCTTTATAATCACCGTGTTTCCGGCGGCTATGGCGTCCGCAAGGGGGTCTATTGTGAGCAGAAAAGGGTAGTTCCACGGGCTCATAATCAGAACCGTGCCGTACGGAGAGGGCTTCACAAAGCTTCTTGAGGCAAACTGCGCCAACGGCGTAAAAACACGGTGTTCCCTTGAGTAACGTCTTGTATGCTTAAGCATAAATGAGATTTCGCTTAACGAAAGACCGGTTTCGCACATATAGGTCTCAAACGCGCTCTTTCCGAGGTCCTTTTTGATTGCGGCGTGGATTTCGTCAAGCCTCGAATTTATGGTTTCTCTCAGCTTTTTCAAGGCGCTCAGGCGGTATTTTATATCGAGGGTGCGCCCCGTCGCGAAAAATTTTTTCTGATTGTCAATCAGCGTCCGGATATCATTTTCAGTCATCAGAATTTCCTCCGTCTTTCATCACGCAGTAATAGAACTGTTCAAGCTCTTTTGCGTTCATAAGCTTGGGAACGGGATAGAGGGGGTTGCCTTCCTTATCGGCATATTTCGCAAGCTCGGGAATATCCGCCTCCTTTATTTCGGGAAGCACGTCGGGTATATTGAGGTCGAGCTTCATCTGCTTTATTGCCTCGATAAACGCTGCGGCTCCCTGCGCCGCCTCGGTTTCGGAATCGACAAGTCCCACGGCCTTTGCGAGCTTATTGAGCTTGCTTTCGGCTGAATCGCCGTATGCCTCAAGCACGTGGGGAAGAAGCACGGCGTTTGCAAGTCCGTGCGGAGTGTTGTATTTGCCTCCGAGAGAGTGCGCGACGGCGTGGACATAGCCGACATACGACTTTGTAAATGCGCTGCCCGCGAGATATGCGGCGTAAAGCATCTGTCTGCGCGCCTTCATATCGTTTCCGTCCGCGTAAGCGCGCCTTATATATTTGAAAATAAGCTGTACCGCCTTTACGGAATCCTTGCGGGTTCCGGCTGTTGTCGAGCCTCCTATGTACGCCTCCACCGCGTGAGTCAGCGCGTCCATTCCGGTGCTGGCGGTAAGCGATTGCGGCAGTGTCCTTGTAACCTCGGGGTCGAGAACCGCATAATGCGGTATAAGCGGAAAATCATTAATCGGGTATTTGTGCCTTGTCTCGGAATCGGTAATTACGGCGGCGAGAGTTGTTTCGCTGCCCGTTCCCGCTGTTGTGGGAATCGCTATAAGCGTGGGAAGCTTTTTGCGCACCTTCAGGATTCCGCCCATCTCCTCAAGCGACTGCTTGGGTTTGACGATTCTCGCGCCGACCGCCTTGGCGCAGTCGATGGACGAGCCTCCTCCGAAACCGATTAAAGCCTGACAGTTATTGTCGATATAAAGCTGTCTTGCCTCCTCGACATTGTCCGTCGTCGGGTTTGCAACGGTTTTGTCGTATACAGCGCAGCTTATGCCCTCTTCGTCGAGCAGCTTTTCAAGATGCGAGGTAATCCCGAAGCTCCTTATGCTCTGGTCGGTGACAAGCATTACTGCGTCAATATTTTTTTTGCGCAAAAGAGCGGGAAGCTCGTCTATGCCGCCGAGAGTTTTCGGCTTGCGGTACGGCATAAACGGGATTGCGATGTGAAAAATCTGCTGAAAGCAGCGGCAGTAAATTTTTTTGAATACAAACATTAATCGGAATCCTCCTTCAGGTATTTTTTTAGATTTTCGGATATAAGCTCCAGCGCGTAGTAAAAATTGCGGCGTTCCTCCTCGGTAAGACCGTTTCCTCCCGCCGTGACCGCCTCGGCGACCATCTCGTCCACACGCTTTGCTACAAGCCTTCCTTTGTCGGTGAGCGTAATCGGAGCGCGGTATTTGCGTTCCGAGTCCACGGTTACAAAGCCGTCCCTTGTAAGCTCCGCAACGGTGCGCGACATAGCCGCCTTATCCTCCTCGCATGCCGCGCTTAACGCCGTGAGCGTCATTCCATCGGGGTTGCGCCCAAGGCGGAAAATGCACATGGTATGTGTCCCTTTGAGATTGAACTCCGTCATCTCGCGGTTCTTGATGCGCTGCAGCGATTTGTAAATCTGAGTTATTGAAGTGGTAAACATATCGAAACGGTTAAGCATCTTGCACCTCACTTGTTGATAAATCAACAAGATTATAGCATAAATATGCAAAAAAATCAACTTTGATATGGGAATAAATGGGAAATGTGTAAATGTTGACTTTGCTTTTGTATACCGATATAATTTAAGAAAAGGAGTGTGACAGCTATGGAGGACATAAATGACGCTCTGATTCATCAGACGGAGCGTGAACGTGCGTATGAATATGGCTTGCCTGAATATCTTCAGCATGATTTGGACGCATATAAAAAGGGGCTGCAAACGCATTCCGGATTGCTTGACTGTCTGTGGGGAGAGCTTTACGGCAGCATTAATATGGCTGAAATCAGCGACGGAATTATAACTCCCGAACATGCTGATTATCTTAGAAAAAAATATCTGTATGGAGCGCAATTATGATGATTGATTTTACTGGATGTAAGGTAATTCTCGGCAGGGCATACAACGGAGCCAACGGATGCAAAATCGCCGTTGAATATGACGGAGAGGTATATATGCTTAAATTTCCGCCTTCCGCCGAGGGGAAATCAACAGCGTTGTCTTATACAAACAGCTGTATCAGCGAACATATTGCGAGCAGTATTTTCAATATGCTTGGAATCAAAGCGCAGGATACAATGCTTGGCACATATAACCTCGGAGGAAAAACAAGGATAATCTGCGCCTGTAAGGATTTTACGGCGAACGGGAAGCGTCTGTTCGATTTCTGTTCAATCAAAAACACCATCCTTGATTCGGACAGTAACGGAAGCGGTACGGAGCTTGAAGATATACTGGACACAATAGATAAGCAGCGGTATGTATCTCCGAAGCTTCTGCGATAGCATTTCTGGAATATGTTTATAGTGGATGCATTGCTCGGTAATTTTGACCGTCATAACGGTAATTGGGGATTTTTGTATGATGATTGTAAGGGCGAGGCGGAGATTGCTCCGATTTTTGATTGCGGAAGCTGTCTGCTTCCTCAGGCTGACGATAAAGTTATGCGGCAGGTTCTCAGTAACGAGTCCGAACTGCATGCAAGAATATTCCAATTTCCAACATCTGCGGTTAAGCTTAACGGCTGCAAAATTAACTATTATGACTTTTTGAATAAGATTGAAAACAAAGAATGCAAAGAAGCTTTAAAGCGAATCACTCCAAGGATAAATCTGTTACGGCTTGAGAGTTTTATTAATCAGGTTCCTGGCATTTCCGATTTGCAAAAAGAGTTTTATAAGAAATATATAAATTCACGTTATTCTATTCTTATTCGCCCCGCGTTTGAGTCTGCCGTGACGGAAGAATAAGGCGAATAATAATTAAATCAGATCTTCAAGGACATCGCGAAAATGCGGTGTCTTTTCTTTTTTGTGTAAAGAAATAAATTTAAAATACATATACGTTCGGATAAGATATTATAAGGACTGCAAAAAATCCAGCAGCGCGTTATATTGTTCGGAACTCAGTTTGGAGTATACGGCGACATAACCGCAAGTAAACTCCCCTCCGCCTATTGACGGCAAACTTTTTTTGACGTAGAATACTATAGAATATATTTTTTTACAGGAGGCACATTAAAGTGGGAAGAATTTATAATTTTTCGGCAGGTCCTGCCGTACTTCCGGAGGAGGTACTTAAAGAGGCTGCCGATGAGATGCTGGATTACAGGGGCAGCGGCATGTCCGTTATGGAGATGAGCCACCGCTCGAAGGTGTACGACGGCATCATCAAGGAGGCGGAGGCCGATTTGAGGGAGCTTATGAACATACCTGACAATTATAAGGTACTTTTCCTTCAGGGCGGAGCGTCTCAGCAGTTCGCGATGATTCCGATGAATCTCATGAAGAACAAAAAGGCGGGTTACATTGTCACGGGACAGTGGGCGAAGAAGGCGTATCAGGAGGCAAAGCTTTACGGCGAGGCGATAGAGCTTGCGTCGTCAGCAGACAAAACCTTCTCTTACATACCCGACTGCTCGGATTTGGATATACCCGAGGACTGCGATTATGTATATATCTGCGAAAACAACACGATTTACGGTACAAAGTTTAAAAATCTGCCCGACACAAAGGGGCATACGCTGGTGGCGGACGTATCGTCATGCTTCCTCTCGGAGCCCGTGGATGCCAGCAAATACGGCGTTATTTACGGCGGCGTACAGAAAAATATCGGGCCTGCGGGCGTCGTAATCGTGATAATCAGGGAGGATTTGATTACCGAGGATACGCTTCCCGGAACTCCTACCATGCTTAAGTACAAGATTCACTCCGACAACGATTCGCTTTACAACACGCCGCCTGCGTACGGAATTTATATCTGCGGCAAGGTGTTCAAGTGGATTAAGAAAATGGGCGGACTTACCGCAATGAAGGAGCACAACGAGAAAAAAGCCAAGATTCTTTACGACTTCCTTGACGAGAGCAAGCTCTTTAAGGGAACGGTAGAGAAAGCAGACCGTTCGCTTATGAATGTTCCGTTTGTAACGGGCAGTGAGGAGCTTGACGCGAAATTCGTTGCAGAGGCAAAGAAGGCCGGCTTTGAGAACCTTAAGGGACACCGCTCCGTAGGCGGTATGAGAGCAAGTATTTACAATGCGATGCCGGTTGAGGGCGTTGAGAAGCTTGTCGAGTTTATGAGAAAATTTGAAAAAGAAAACGCCGAATAGGACATCCCTGTTCCGCGGCATATGCTCCGGGGCAGTACGAGAGTCTCTTGGATGTATCGGCAGGAGGATATAAAAATGATAAAATATAATTGCTTGAATCCGATTTCACAGATTGGATTGGGACATTTCTCGGATAATTACGAGAGAACCGAGAATTTTGACGAGGCGCAGGCAGTGCTTGTAAGAAGCGCCGCAATGCATGATTTGGAGCTTCCCGGCAGTCTTCTGGCTGTGGCGAGGGCAGGAGCAGGCGTAAACAATATCCCGCTTGATAAATGTGCCGAAAAGGGTATAGTTGTTTTCAATACGCCCGGAGCCAACGCCAACGGCGTAAAAGAGCTTGTGATAGCTGCAATGATTGCTGCCTCAAGAAACCTCATCGCGGCGAACGCGTGGGTTGAGGAGAACAAGAACGACGAGAATATCGGCAAAACGATGGAGAAGGCGAAGTCGAAGTATGCCGGACATGAGATAAAGGGCAAAAAGCTCGGTGTTATCGGGCTCGGAGCCATCGGCGTTCTGGTTGCCAACGCCGCGAACAGCCTCGGAATGGAGGTAATCGGGTGCGACCCCTTCCTTTCGGTGCAGAATGCGCTCAACCTTTCCAGGAGCGTAACCGTAGTCGGAACGAGAGAGGAGATTTTTAAGGAGTGCGATTATATCACTGTGCACACTCCGTTATTGGACGACACAAGGGAGATGATTAACTCCGAAACGATTGCGATGATGAAGGACGGAGTTGTAATCCTTAATTTTGCGAGGGATTTGCTCGTATGCGCGGAGGCTGTCGTTGCCGCTCTGGAGTCAGGCAAGATTGCGGCGTACGCGACGGATTTCCCCACGCCGAAGCTTGCGAACACAAAGGGCTGCCTTGCGTTCCCGCATCTGGGAGCTTCCACGGAGGAGTCGGAGGACAACTGCGCGGTTATGGCGGTTGATGAAATCATGGATTACATCGAGAACGGAAATATCCGCAATTCGGTTAATTATCCCGCGTGCGATATGGGAGTTTGCAGGACGCCCGGACGTATTGCCGTGCATCATCGGAATCTGCCCAATATAATTAGCGGACTGTCGGCGGCTTTCGGCAGCGCCGGAATCAACATCGAGAAGATGATTAACCAGAGCCGCGGGGAATACGCATATTCGCTTTTTGACATAGACGCGGCGGGCGCGCATGAGATTGCGAAGCAGGCGGAAAGCAAAGAGGGAATTCTTAAGGTAAGAGTAATTAAGTAGCATTTTCGGTAAGCCGGGTGGAAACACCGCCCGGCTTATAATTCATGACAACGGAAGGTTCGCAAAGTGTGCTTTTTGTTGTTACAGTAAAAGGAGCAGAAATGGCGATAATCAAACCATTTAAATGTATCAGACCGAATCAGGAGTCTGCGGACGCTGTTGCGGCGCTTCCCTATGACGTATACAACAGGGAGGAGGCAAAAGCGGCTGTTGCCGGAAAGCCGCTGTCGTTTCTTAATATCGACAGGGCGGAAACACAGTTTGACAATGATATTGACATATATTCGGATGAAGTATACGACAAGGCGAAAGAACTGCTTGAAAAAGAAATAGCGGACAAAATCTTCGTGACGGACGGTGAAGAGGCTTATTATATTTACGAGCTTACAATGGACGGACGTTCCCAGACGGGAATCGTGGCGTGCGCCTCCATCGACGATTATCTTTCCAACAGAATAAAAAAACACGAGAAAACCAGAGCGGAAAAGGAGCTTGACAGAATACGGCATGTTGATGTGACGGGAGCGCAGACGGGACCTATTTTCCTAGCGTACCGCTCTGATGATACGATAAATGAAATTGTAGCGGCGGTCAGGGAAAATACTCCGCTTTATGATTTTGTTTCGGAAGACAGTATAAGGCATACGGTCTGGAAAATAGGAGATGCAAAAGACATTGATGCAATCCGCAGCGCGTTTGAAAGCATTAATTCAATATACATAGCCGACGGGCATCACCGCGCGGCGTCCGCCGTAAAGGTGGGCTTGAGGAGAAGGGAAGCCAATCCCGGTTATGACGGGAGCGAGGAATTCAATTATTTCCTGTCGGTTCTTTTCCCGGACGACCAGCTTATGATTATGCCGTATAACAGAGTGGTCAAGGACCTTAACGGGCTTACCGAGGACGAATTTCTTGAAAGCATAGCAAAATACTTTACCGTGGAGGAAAAAGGACGCAGGGCGCTTTATCCCGAGCGGAAGGGTTCGTTCGGAATGTATCTTGAGGGGACATGGTATCTTCTGACGGCAAAGGAATGCATTATGTCCGAGGATCCCGTGGACGGACTGGACGTTGCGATTCTTCAGGATTATCTGCTTACGCCGGTATTGGGAATCACGGACCCGAGGGTGGACAAAAGAATAGATTTTATCGGCGGAATACGCGGCTTGGAAGAGCTTGAGCGCAGAGCCGATTCGGATATGAAGGTTGCATTTTCGATGTACCCCACGTCGATAGACGAGCTTTTTGGCGTGGCCGACGCGGATATGCTTATGCCGCCGAAGTCAACATGGTTTGAACCGAAGCTTCGCAGCGGGCTTTTTATACATCGAATCTGACAGATTATTAAGGGAGATATGGGATTATGAACAAAAAATTATATGAACTTATGAATTGGCCTGAAATTGAAGGCATAGTTTATTCGGACGTGGCGCACCCCAAAAAGCTTCTCGGACAGCATGCCGTAAAGGGCGGGCAGCTTATCCAGTCCTTCCACCCGGGAGCGGTGAACGCTTATGTTGTTGAGCGCGGCGGAAGCAGGCATAAGATGGAACAGGTTGACGAGGAGGGCTTTTTCGCCGTGCTGATTCCCGGCAAAAATCCCGTTGATTACACGCTTCTGTATGAATTTGAGGATAAGTCCGTGTTTGAAACGGAGGATATTTATAACTATCCCTCAATGCTTGACGAGAAGCTTCTTAAGGCGTTTTCTGCGGGCAACAACGGAAAAGCGTACGAGCTTTTGGGAGCGCATATAACAAAGGTCGGCGGAGTAAAGGGCGTACTATTTGTGTTATGGGCTCCGAATGCTCTGCGTGTCAGCGTTGTAGGAGATTTCAATGCGTGGGACGGAAGAAAGCATCAGATGGAATTGAACGGCGATTCCGGCGTCTTTGAGCTTTTTATTCCCGGAATAGAGGAGGGCGCGGTTTATAAGTACGAGCTGAGGATAAAGGGAGGAGCCGTCGTGCTTAAAGCCGACCCGTATGCCTTTGCGGCGGAGCTCAGGCCGGACACGGCTTCGGTGGTATATAATCCCAAGACATATAAATGGAACGACAAGGAGTGGATGCAGGAGCGTGACAAGGACAAGTACAAAACGAAGCCTATGTCGGTTTACGAGCTTCACGCAGGTTCGTTCAAAACGCCGGACGATGAGCGGGAATTCCTTAATTACAGGGAGCTTGCCCCGGCTGTAATAGAGTATGTAACCGAAATGGGATATACCCATGTCGAGCTTATGCCGGTGATGGAGCATCCGTTTGACGGCTCGTGGGGCTATCAGGTGACGGGATACTACGCTCCCACGGCTCGTTACGGTACTCCCGACGATTTCAAGTTCTTTATGGACGAGCTTCATAAGGCGGGAATCGGAGTGATTCTGGACTGGGTTCCGGCTCATTTCCCCAAGGACGCTTTCGGACTTGCAAAATTTGACGGCACCTGTCTCTATGAGCATTTTGATAAAAGACAGGGCGAGCACCCCGATTGGGGAACCCTTATATATAATTTCGGAAGGCCGGAGGTGGCTGATTTCCTTATTTCCAACGCAGTTTTCTGGGCGAAAGAGTATCACGCGGACGGCATAAGAATGGACGCTGTGGCGTCGATGCTTTATCTGGATTACGGTAAGCGCGACGGGGGCTGGGTTGCGAATATGTACGGAGGCAACGAGAATCTTGAGGCGGTGGATTTCCTTAAGAAGCTCAGTAAAACCTTCGCCAAGCAGTGCAAAAACGCCATGCTCATAGCCGAGGAATCTACCGCGTGGCCGCAGGTGACCGGAGATGCGGACAACGGCTCGCTCGGCTTTGACTACAAATGGAATATGGGCTGGATGAATGATTTTCTCGATTTTATGAGCTGCGACCCGCTTTTCAGAAAGGGAAGGTACAACGAGCTGACATTCAGCATGATATATGCATACAGCGAGGATTTTATACTGACGCTTTCGCACGACGAGGTTGTTCACGGAAAATGCTCGATGTTAAACAAGATGCCGGGCGCGACCAAAAAAGAAAAGCTTGCGAATCTGCGCGCGGCATATGGATTTATGTTCACCCATCCCGGTAAAAAGCTGCTCTTTATGGGACAGGATTTCGGAATGGAGAACGAATGGTGGGAGGCGCGCCAGATAGACTGGGAGCTTACAAAGCTTGAGGAGAACAGGCAGCTTATGGATTATGTGGCTGATTTGAACAGGCTTTACAGGACAGAGCCCGCGCTTCATAAGCTTGACTATACGCCGGACGGCTTTGAGTGGATTAACAATATTTCGGCGGACGAGTGCATCGTCGTTTATGTAAGAAAGACCTCGGACTCGGATATGCTTCTGGTTGTGGCAAACTTCACGCCCGTACAGCGCGACAAATACAAGGTAGGCGTTCCGCATATGGGCAAATACAAGGAGATTTTCAACAGCGAGGACGAGAAGTACGGCGGCAGCGGCGCTGTCAACAAGCGCGTGATTCCATCCAAGAAGGATGAGTGCGACGGGCGAGAGGATTCAATCCGTCTGACGGTTCCTCCCATGGGAGTGACAATACTCCGCTATACCGAAGCGGACACGACGCCGAAAAAGCGTGAGGCGTCAGCAGCCAAAACAGCGGCAGAGTCCAAGACGGCAAAGGGAAAGACAGGACGTAAGCCCGGTAATACTTCAAAGAAGGCGAATAAATAATTATGAACGGATTGATTTTGGCGGCGGGCTTCTGGAGCGGCGATAAGTTCAGGGAATATCTCGACATAATGCTTAAATGGTGTATGACTGTCGGTAAAAATATTCTTATCGCGCTTATTGTGCTGATTGTCGGCTCAAAGCTTATAAAGTGGTTTGTAGGACATATAGGGAATTCCTTCAAAAAGACAAAGATGGAGCCGATAGTCGCCAAATTTCTGGTGTCGTTGATAAAGTTTTCGCTTTATTTTATCATCGCAATCGTAATTATCGGACTGCTCGGCATACCTACCACGTCCTTTATAGCAGCGTTAAGCGCCGCGGGACTGACTATCGGTCTTGCGCTTCAGGGAAGCCTGTCAAATTTTGCGGGCGGCGTGCTGATTCTTTTATTTAAACCCTTCAAAATCGGGGATTATATAAAGGAGGACAGCCACGGCAATGAGGGAACCGTAACCGGAATTGATTTGTTTTATACCAAAATCCTTACTGCCGACAATAAAACCGTCGTCGTGCCCAACGGTACTCTGGCGAATGCCAGCCTTACAAACTATACGGCGGAGCAAAAGCGGCGTGTGGATATAAAGGTCGGAATCAGCTACGATTCCGATATCAAGGTTGCCAAAAGTGTGCTTCTGGATGTTATAGAGAACAGTGACGGGGTGCTTAAGGACGAGGAAATAAAGGTTTATGTGGACACTCTTGCCGACAGCCAGATTACAATGGGGACAAGGGTTTGGGCGTCTACCGAGGATTACTGGACCACAAAATGGGATTTGCTTGAGGGATTTAAGGAAGCACTGGACGCTAACGGCATAGAGATTCCGTTTAATCAGCTTTCCGTTACGATTAAGGATTCAGTGAAAACAGAACTGCCGGATACATAGGCAGGGACAGGGAGAGTTTGGAGTTGAACAAGAAGAAAAAAGACCGTTTTCTTGAAATACTTTTGGTTATAAGCGCGCTCTTTCTGGGCGTGCTTGTGGTTATTCTGGTTTATCGCGGGAGAACGGAGACAATTATATCCGGTCCGGACAACAAAAGCACCGAGGACAGAATTATTGCGGGCAGCTATCCCATGCCGTCCGAGATAATTGACTCTGATATAACGACTTATTTTGCGTATACGGAAATTCCCGATATTATTTTCAATAAAATGAAAGGAGTGTCCTATGGGGAGGACGCTCCGGTTGCCAGAGAGGATTTGCGCTACATGACGGTGCTTTACTGGGGCACGGACGGGACGGCGCACAAGGGCGAGCTGATTGTCAATAAGGCGATAGCGCAGGATACGGCGGAGATTTTTTTCGAGCTGTACCGCGCTTCATATCCGATTGAAAGCATAAAGCTGATTGACGAGTACGGCGGCAGCGATGAGGTTTCCATGGCGAAAAACAACACGAGCTGCTTTAACGCCCGCAAGATGACCGGAAGCGACACATGGTCACTGCACGCATACGGACTTGCAATAGACATAAATCCGCTTTACAATCCGTATGTCGGCACCGACGGGACTATTCTGCCAGTGACGGCGACGCAGTACGCGGACAGAAACAACAGCTTTGTCATGAAAATAGACGAGCAGGACTACGCATACAGGACATTCGCAAAGCACGGCTTCACATGGGGAGGAAGCTGGGCGACTGTGAAGGATTACCAGCATTTTGAAAAAGAAACTGGTTAAAGCTCCTTTTAGTTCAGCGCGTTGAATTTAAAGCTCATAAAATCAAAGTCGCAGCCGGGCAGGAAATCGAATTTTACGTCCGCCCTGCCTTCAATACTGTGAATTTCAAAGGTTTTTTCGATATAATCGCCGCTTTGCTCAAACTCAAGAATTTCTTTTATTTCTGTTTCTCCGCCGATAATCCTAAGATGCACGGAGTCGTTGGCGTTACGGGTTCTTCCTTTTACGGTAATGCTTTTAATTCCTCTTGAAAAATCAAAGCCGTCAAAATCCATGAAGACATTGTTGCCGATTTGCTCAATGGCGTTCGGAGTTTTCTTAAAGCTGTCGCCGCGTATACTGGAGTTTGCTGCGGCGCTTATTTCCGAATATGCCTCCTCGCTGCCCTCAAATATAAAGCCTCCGAAGTAAATGCGTTTTGAGCCCGGCTCGAATTCAAAGCATAAATCCGCGGTGCCACTTAGCTTTCTCTCAAGCTTGAAGCTGTTCGGAATATAGGTCTGCCAGATGAAATCCGCGCGGTATACAAAATCTCCGAGCTTTTCGGAGCCGTCGGCGTGAGGAATTCCGCTCCAGAGCGAGAAGTTGATTTCGTCGTTGTTGTGCCAGTTTATAATATTTACGGTAAAGCAATCGGAGCCGCCTCTGCCGAAATTCACGTTTTTAAAGCCGACAATGTTCCTGCTGTCGTTTCCGATTTTTACACCGCCCTCGGAAACCTCGTCAAGCTTTGCAAGGCTTATGTTGTAGAGACTTCCCTTGATGAGCTGTGCATACGGATTTATTACCGCGCTGCCGAGACCGGATACGTCCATTTCAAGCTCCGAAATAACGTCGGGATGAGGCTTGCCGTTTTTGCAATAGCAGCGCAGTCTGAAGCGTCCGTCGCCGCATACCCGGACGGAAGCTGTATTGTTGTCTCCGGTTACATTTGCTATGTTTGTGATAACGCCCGTTTCCGTGACGGCAGCCCATTCTATGTCATAGTTAGCGTTTTCGGGCAGGATTTTTGCCTTTACCGCGGTTTCGGTAATTTCGCCGTTAAAATGCTGTTCCATGGCGGAAAGCTCAACCTTGCGGACGGGGAAATCATTTGTTTTTACGGAATGAGTATTTTCTTCAAAGGCATCCGAAGCTCCTTCGGGGAAAACTGCGTCGTTTGCGTTAAGCGTAAGCAGGGCGTCGGGAAGACCGTCGGAGCTTACTTTTATATTTATTGCGCCGCCCATATTTTTACCGGCAATCATGGCGAGAAGCTTTCCTCCGAAAAGTCTTTTGGAGTCAGCCTTGTATTCGTCGTAATCGGTGCTGTCGCCGCTGTCAAGTCCGACAAGACGGCCCGCTCCGGTTACCTCGACGGTCACTCGGTTTCTGGCGTTCGCGACGAAAACTCCGTCTGCGTCGTACGCCGAAATATCAAGGAAAATCATATCCTCTCCGTCAGCCATAAGAGCGGTTTTATCGGGAGTAAGCCGTATCCGGGCAGGCTCGCCGAAGGATTTTTGGAGGTCTTCGGCGGTTATATTTCCGTCCTTATCGTAGGAGACTGCCTTGATTTCGCCATTTTCGTAGGGAAGCTGCCAGTCCGCGCTGTATATTCCGTCCACTGCCTTTTTGCCGAGGGATTTGCCGTTAAGGAAAAGCTCGGCGAAGGGCTGGTTTGTGTAAACCATAACGTCGATAAGCTGCCCGTCGTTAAAATCCCAGTAAGGGAGGAGATGAAGCACGGTCTTGTCGCTCCACGCAGCCTGATACAAATAGTAGCTGTCCTTTTTAAAGCCCGCCGTGTCAATCTGTCCGTAATAGGAATTCTTGGTGGAATAGGGGCTTGGCTCGCCTATATAATCGCTGCCCGTCCATATAAACTGTCCGGCGCAGAATGGAGTATCCCTGTCAGCGATTATCGAGGTCTGTGCGGTTCTCTCGGTAAGTCCGGCGCGGCAGTTCTCAAGCGAGGAGCACTGTAAATCGTCGTGGGTTATATATGCCGCTGATTTCGGGAAATGATAAATACCGCGGCTTTGTACCCTTGAGGCGGTCTCGCTGCCGTAAATGCACCATGCGGGATACTTTTCGTGATGCGTGTCATAAAGATATTCGCCGTAGTTGTAGCCTACCACGTCAATTTCACGGGCGCAGTTCTGCGCGCCCTCCCACTCGATATAATTCGAGCCTATGGTCGTGTAAGCGTTGCGGTTATAATCGTGCTTTCTGACCTCATCGCAGAGAAGCTTCGTAACCTCCGCGCCGCGAGCGGAGACATGCGTATCGTAAATTTCATTTCCGACGCTCCACATTATAACCGAGGGACGGTTTCTGTCGCGCCTTACCCATGACGCCACGTCTTTTTTGTACCAGTCATCAAAAAAACGGGCATAGTCGTAGTCGGTCTTTTTAAGCTCCCACATATCGAAAGCTTCGCTGTCAACCAGAATACCCATTTCGTCGCATAAATCCATGAGCTCGGTTGAGGGCATATTGTGGGAGGTTCTTACAGCGTTTGCGCCCATTTCCTTCATCGCGAAAAGCTGCCGTCTTGCGGCGGCTTTATTTACAGCCGCGCCCAGCGCGCCCAAATCGTGGTGTAGGCAAACGCCCTTTAGCTTTATATTTTTTCCGTTAAGCCAGAAGCCGCTGTCGGGCTTGAATTCTATCGTTCTGAAACCGACCTTGCAGGAGGTGCTGTCGGTTTCTTTTCCGCCGTCAAAAAGCTTTGTTTCCAATGTGTACATGTTGGGAGCGTCAATGTCCCAAAGACGGGGATTCTTAACCGCGGCGGTAAGCTCCGCGTCGGGAGCGCCCGAAGCGGTAAGAAGTTCGCGCCCGTCGTCGTCCTTAATTGTGTAGGTCACGGAAAGCCTGCCGGGTCCTTCGGCTTCGCAGAAAAGTCTGACATTCCAGTCCGCGCCGTTTTGTGCTGCCGAAAAATAAACGCTGTCGGATTTTATATATGCCTCTTCATGTTCAAGCAGATAGATATTCCTGTAAATTCCCGCTCCTGAATACCAACGGGAATTGGGGGCGCGGTGAGAAACCTTGACAACGATTTCGTTTTCGCCCGAAAGCAGAAGGGAGGTTATGTCAAACTCAAACGTGGAGTAGCCGTATTTCCATTCTCCGGCTTTACTGCCGTTTACATAGACCTCCGTATCCATATATACGCCCTCGAAACGGATAATCCGCGCGGGCTTTGTGTCCTGTACGGTAAAAACCTTTCTGTACCAGCCGGCGCCCGTTTCATAGAGATTTGCAGCCTGATGTATAAGCCAGTCGTGGGGAATGTCAATGCGTTCCCAAGCGCCGTTTTTAAGAGCGTCCTCATAGGAGAGCTCTACATCGGTTTTTTTGAAGCTCCAGCCGTCGTTAAACAGTTTTTTCATATGTCAGCCTCCGTAAAATCCGGCAAAGCAGGGCGGTACGGTAATTACTCCGTCCGAGCAGTCCGCGTTGCCGCCGATTGAATAAAGGGCGGTTGATACGGGATAAGAGTAGGAGAATTTCTGCTCCTTATCTGAGGGATTTATTATCACGAGGATTTTTTCTTCGCCGCAGCTTCTTATATAGGCAAGCGGATACGCATTTTCTTCTGCGTAAACAAATTCGATTTCGCCGCAGCTTTGCAAAGCCTTATGGGACTGGCGTATTTCAATGAGCCTGCGCACCTCGTTGTAAATCGAAGAGCTGTCCGCCGCCTGCTTTTCAACTGTAGGTCGGTCTGCGTCGCTGTCGATGGGAATATAGAGCTTTTCGGGCGCGGAGCTGCCAAAGCCCGCGTTGGGCGTGCCGTCCCACTGCATGGGAGAGCGTGAGCCTGTGCGTCCGTAGCCGCCCTCAACCGAGGTAAGGTTTTCAACATATCTCATGCCGATTTCGTCGCCGTAATATATGAATGGCGCGCCGGGCATCGAGAGCAGGAACGCGAAAGCGATCTTGATTTCGTCCGGGCTCAGGCTGCGTGCGAGTCTGTCCATATCGTGATTACCGGAGGGTATGCAGATAAGCCCGCGGCGTTCGGTTTTATTATAATTCTCTATATATTTTTGTACAAATGCGGAGACGTCGCCCTTTCCTCTTGAGGAAAAATAAGGCTCCTCACAGCGGAAAAGGTCGTTGTAATGCGACGGACCGAAATGAAGCAGGAAATCCATATGAAATCCGCCCATAAGAGATTTGTCCGGCTCGCCCCATTCGGAGACAATAGCAGCCTCAGGAAACTCGCTGTCGAGAAACGCGCGTACATTCTGCCACAGCTTTACGGTACCCTTGCCGTCCTCGTCGTTTTTAACGAGCGAGCCTGCCATATCGACGCGGAAGCCGTCGCAGCCTAAGCCAAGCCAGAAGCGCATTATATTTTTCATAGCCTCCAAGGTTGCCCTCGGTCCCTCGGCATCCATGGGCTGCTGCCATTTTTTGTCGGGGTCGGGCTTGTAATAGCCGTAGTTGAGAGCGGGCTGATGCGAGAAAAAGTTCACGGCGCATGAGCCGTCCCTGTCGGAAATTCCCCTTATGCAGTTCATGCCGTCGGGTTCTGTCCAAATGCTGTCGGTCCATACATAGCGGTCGGTGAATTCGTTTTTCTCCGCCTTGAGGGACTGCCTGAACCATTCGTGCGCTACGGAGGTATGTCCGGGGACAAGGTCAAGAATGACGTGCATCCCGAGAGCGTGAGCCTCGTTAAACAGTCTTATCAAATCCTCGTTGGTGCCGTAGCGCGGCGCAACGGTGCAATAGTCCTCAACGTCGTAGCCCGCGTCGCCGAAGGGCGATTTAAAACAGGGATTAATCCAGAGGGCGTTGCAGCCCAAATCCCTTATATATCCAAGCTTTTCGGTTATTCCGTTTATATCTCCGATTCCGTCCGAATCAGTGTCCTTAAAGGACTGGGGATAGATTTCATAAAATACCGCATTATTCAGCCATTCGGGCATAGTCATTCATCCTTTCCTTCTTCTAAATATGCTTCGCATTCTTTAATAACGGCGTTCATTGCCTTTGAACCCGGGGCACCTTTTGTGAGTCTCTTTTCAACGCAGGTTTCAAGGCTTATCGCTTCGTATATATCCTCCTTGAATACGGGAGAGATTTTCTGATACTCGTCAAGCGGAAGTTCGCCGAGCGAGATGTTTTTTTCAAGGCAGAGCAGCACAAGCTGTCCGATTATTCCGTGAGCGTCGCGGAAAGCAACGCCGTTGTTTACAAGATAATCCGCAGCGTCGGTCGCGTTTGTAAAGCCCGCCATGGCACTTTTGGCCATATTATCCCTGTTGAAGGTCATCGTGTCTGCCATTCCGGTAAAAAGAGCGATACAGCCGTTTGTAGTGTCGATTGCGTCAAACGTAAGCTCCTTGTCTTCCTGCATATCCTTGTTGTATGCCAAAGGAAGCCCCTTCATTGTTGTGAGAATGGAGATAAGAGCGCCGTATACGCGTCCGGTTTTGCCGCGCACAAGTTCGGCGATGTCGGGATTCTTTTTCTGCGGCATAATCGAGCTTCCGGTGCTGTAGGAATCGTCAAGCTCGACAAAACGGTATTCGTTGGAGTTCCATATTATGATTTCCTCGCAGAAGCGGCTTAAATGCATCATTATCGTTGAAAGAGCGCTGAGGTACTCGATTATGTAATCCCTGTCGGAAACGGAGTCCATGCTGTTTCTGGTCGCCTCGTCAAAACCGAGGAAATCCGCCGTGAAATCCCTGTCAAGCGGATATGTGGTTCCGGCAAGCGCACCGGCGCCCAGAGGGCAGGAGTTCATTCTTTTGCGAATATCCGAAAGTCTGCCGCGGTCGCGTCTGAACATTTCAAAATACGCGCCGAAATGGTGCGCCAGCGTTACAGGCTGCGCCTTCTGAAGATGAGTAAAGCCCGGCATATAGGTTGAGGTATTCTCCTTCATGATTCTTAAAATAACCTTGAGGAGTTCTGAAAGAAGTCCGTCCGTTTCCGCTATTTCGTCACGCACATACAGCTTCATATCGAGAGCGACCTGGTCGTTGCGGCTTCTGCCTGTGTGCAGCTTCTTTCCGGTGTCGCCTATTCTTTCGATAAGAGTTGCCTCGACAAAGGAATGTATATCCTCGTATTCGGGGCTTATCTCCAGAATCCCGTTTTCGATGTCGGATTTTATTCCCTCGAGTCCGTTCAGTATTGCAAAGCGTTCTTCGCTTGTAACGATTCCCTGCTTGGCGAGCATATTTACGTGGGCGATGCTGCCGTCAATATCCTGTCTGTAAAACCTTTGGTCAAAGGACAGGGATGCGTTAAAGTCGTGAGCAAGTTGATTGGTTTCCTTGGTAAAACGTCCGCCCCAAAGCTTCATGGTTTTTCCTCCTTAGCGTCGTCCGCGCTGTTTTCCTGCGTCTGTTTTGTGTTCTCCTCTTTGTCGTCCGTGCCGGATTCCTTGGGCTTGACGGTTTTTGTTCCGGAAGCCTTGCCGTTATCCGTTTTGGAGACAGGTCTCGGAGGAAGTCCGCCGACATTCCGAGGGGTGTTCGGCTCCGTGATTTCACGCTTTGCTTTCAGGCGGAAAACAACACAGCCTATAAGTATCAGCAGGCATATAGCGGAGATAACCGCACCTGCTTTAAATCCGCGTGGCATATACCTGAATTCTACCGTATGTGTTCCGGCGGTCAGGTTCAGGGCTATGAAAGCGCCGTTGCCTGTTGAGGTGTAATCGGTTTTTACATTGTCCACATATACAGTATAGCTTTCGTCATAAGGTATGGAGGTGAAAAGCAGACCGTCCCAGGCCGCGGTGACATGACCGAGAATATTGGTGCTGCTGTACTTTGTTATGGTTAAAGCCTCCTGCGAAAGCTTGTTATACAGCTCTTCAAGCTTATCGGTGTTAAGCACATAGGCGTACATCTGGAGATTGCGCGTGCCGTCGCCTCCCGATTCCGCAACGTGAATCGGTATATCCTTATTGACATATCCGAGGTCAATCATTCTTCCGTGATTTATGCCGGTAAAGGTTTCGGAGCTGCCGTCAATCGTTACGGATATGGTTTCGATGGACTTGTTCATGATATACATATAGAGATAGCAGTCCTTTTCCGGTGTGATGACAGCGGAGGTCGCGTTATCCTCGAAGCTGATTCGCGTAAAAAGCCCGTCGATTCCGGCTGCAGCCTCTGCCCAGTCGTTCTGTACGTTAAAGGGATTTGCGTCGTTAATCCTGTCAAATTCCTGATTGAAATCAGACGGCAGCATAAATCCCAGCGGAAGGGCGTAATTGTTCCGGTACAGATATTCGCCGTCAGCACTGTTGATAAAGGAGTAAATTCCGTCGGATTTTATTTCCTTGTTGCTGAGAAGATATTTTACGTTAAAAATCGAGTATACAAGCGGAGTCGAGCCGTTCAACGCGTAGGCGTTCGTGGAATGCTCAAGTCCCAGCTTGTCGTAAAACGAGGTTAAGGACGCATATGCCGTAGATGAAAATACGGAGCCTCCCTTGAAATGATGCCATGTGTCGTCGTTTTTGGTGCGGTAGCCTCTGAACTTGGTGGTGCGGTAAAAGGCTTCATCGCCCTCAATCTCCTCGGCATTTTTAAGCAGAGTGTCAACCTTTTCCAAATCGGAAAGATAGTATGTGCGCCCCGTGGTGGAGTAGCCCGTATGATCCATATTTATCGTACATTCGACAATCGCCACGGCAAAAAGACCGATCATCAGATAATTGACGTTGACTTTTTTGTTCCGCGCAATGAAAGCAATCAGTGCGTATATTCCTATAAAAATTGCGGTTATATAAAGTATTCTGAAATCAATATCGTCGTCCGTTAAGGTGTTTCCGAGGTAAATCAGAAATAGCAGCACACCCCACATACTGCCCGCGAGCTGCGAGCTCTTGTATTCCCTGATATGGAGGAACGCGTCATAGCAGATTCCCAGAAGCAGGAAAATATATATGAAGGACTGGCGGCAGGGCAGCGAATTGGGATAGTGGAAGCCGTGCCATATAAAATTAGGTATGTTCATGTTAAACGCCGTAAAGAAGATAAAAAGCGCAAGAACCTTTGAAACCTTTTCCCGGCGCGATATATTTTTGTTTAGTACATACAGCGGGAACAGCAGCAAAACGGCGACGCCGCAGTATATATTGGGGATATGGTCCAGTCCCAGACTCACATCCATATTTATAAGATGTCTTTTTATAATGGTGATAAAGGAAAAATATCTTGTCATCACCTTGGGGAAGCTGATATTGCTTGACGCCGTATACTCCAGCGCGTAGACCTCGGGCAACAGCAATACGGCGGCAAGACCTCCGGCGAGCAGCGAGTACATAATGAAGCGGAGAATTGCCTTGAAGTAATCTGCCTTGTCGTCCGGAACGGGTCTTGATACCATGATGACAACGAAGTAGATGACCATGGAAATGCAGACCATAATAGCTATATAGTAATTGGAAAGTATCGAAAATCCGAGCGTTACAGCGTACAAAAGTCCTTTGCCCTCGTTTACGAGCCTTTCAAGCCCCAATACGACGAGGGGGAGCAAAAGCACGCAGTCAAGCCACATGAGGTTCCAGCTGTATGCGGCGATGAACGCTGACAGTCCGTAGAAAAGACCGAAAACAGCCGCCGAAATACTGCGTTTTTGGTTGTGCTTGCAAAGATAGTAGGTACAGGAAAGGCTCGCTCCCGCAAGCTTTAAAAGGATAATGACATTCATTATCTCAATCATGTACTTCTGGGGGAAAAGTCCTACAATCCAGTTGGAGGGGCTTGAGAGATAGTAGCCGAAAACCGCGAGGAAATTGGTACCCATTCCGATGTTCCAGCTGTAAAACAGGCTTTCGCCGTTGCGTATTTTATTCCACAGCTCCGAGAAAAACGGGCAGTACTGATGATACATATCGGAGCGCAGGTAGCACTTGTCTCCGAAAGGATAAATTCCCCTTATGGCAAAAATGGCAGTCATTATGACTAGCGGTACGATAAAAGCCATCACATATACGGACCTGCCGTGTGTGAGGTCATGAATCGCCCTTGCGCGGGCGGATTTTTTTCCAGTTGATTCGATTTTAACCGGTTTACTGTTACTCATCGGGTTCCTCCTTCTTTTTACGGAAAATAAAAAATTTGCTTATAATATAATTCAGAATGAGTACGACGACATTCGCCGTAATCTTGGTTATCCAGTAGTTGATGCCCATCACGGAATATCCCAGCCGCATCATAAGGGTTTCAATAATAAGCGTGGAGAGCCTTCCGCCGTAAAACATGGCGGCTTCCTTCACAATGGCTTTAAAGCCATGCGCGCGGGAATTGAAAACCCATATACGGTTTGTGATATATGCGAAGGTAACGGCGCAAATCCATGATATTACCGTGCTGACATCCGAAACGACTTTGTCGTTGCAGCCGGCTTGCTCAAGCAGGAATTTTGCGGCTCCCGCCGTGGCAAAGCTTACCGCCGTAGTAAGCACCCCGAAAATAAGGTATGTTATTGTTTCTTTATTTATCAGTTTGTGAAGAAGCTTTTTCATTGCCCTCCTCCTCTTCACGGCA
Organism: Butyrivibrio sp.; assembly: GCA_014799955.1. Classification (GTDB taxonomy): domain Bacteria; phylum Bacillota; class Clostridia; order Lachnospirales; family Lachnospiraceae; genus Eshraghiella. Next base: position 26,832 of record JAAVHB010000043.1, read on the forward strand.
GGCGCGAGCTTTAGGTTTATCTTCGGTAAGATTGCTTTCCTTGGTGATATATATGGGTCTGTGCTTTATTTCCGTGAACACTCTCGCAATATATTCGCCCACGATTCCTATCGAAATTTCTATTATTCCGCCCAGAATAAGCAGTATTATGATTGTCGAGGCGTAGCCCGGAGCGTCCTTGCCGACAGCCAACGTCCTTATGAGAATAAAAATCGCGTAAATTATTGCTGATGCCGATATGATAAAGCCCATAACAGCCACCAGCTTAAGCGGAGCCACCGAAAACGACATTATACCGTCAAGCGCGTATTTGATAAGCCCTTTAAAGCTGTATTTGGTAGTGCCTATTTGCCGCTCGACATTTTCGTAAGGGAGCCATTCCGTGTCAAAGCCAACCCATGAGAAAATCCCTTTTGAAAAGCGCTGTCTCTCGGAAATCGCGACTATGGAATCTACCATCTGCCTTGACATAATCCTGAAATCCACGGCGTTGTACGGGATTTTTACATCCGTAAGGCGGTTGTTGAATTTATAAAAAGCGCGAGAAAAAAAGCTGCGTATTTTTTTCTCGCCCGTGCGCGTCGTCCTGTACGCAGCGCAGCAGTCGTGCCCGTTTTCTATGCTTTCTATCATTTTGGGAATGAGAGCCGGGGGGTGCTGCAAATCCGCGTCCATAACTATGACATAGTCGCCGTCGGAGCCTTCAAGTCCTGCGTATATGCCTGCCTCCTTGCCGAAATTGCGGGAAAAGGATATATATTTCACATTATCGTAGCTCTGAGCCATACCCTTAAGCACTATAAGCGTGTCATCCGTGCTTCCGTCGTTGACAAAAATATATCTGAAACTGTACCCCCTGATGCCGCTCACAATCCTGTCCGTTTCGCGGTAGAAGGTTGTCAGCCCGTCCTGTTCGTTGTAGCACGGCACCACAATATCAACATATCTCATACCGTATCCTCCATTAACTGTTAAATTATATATTAATTCCCGGATATAGTCAAGTTTGGCACCCCTTTTTGATTTTTCAGGGATTCTAAACAGCACTTTCATGCGATATTTTTGTCCATTCGCGCATAGCCGTTAATAAATCAGTCGGCGCAGCCGATAAAAATATTAAAAGTAACTCCCGTTCGCGCCCAGCGCTTCGCGGGAATGTTAAAGCCTTATCCGGCAAACGGATTTGCCGGCAAAATCATATCAGGGAGGAAAAGTTATGAGCACAGTAAGAGAGACAGCCTACACACAGGCAGCGTCACAGTATCAGGAAACAAATCAGAGTAAGAGCGTTTCCAAAAAGGAAGAAACTTCGGACAAGAAAAAGGTTACTTCCGGAAGGACCTACGGGGATCCCGAGCTCAGCGAGGCAGGGATGAAGTATTATAATTCCCTCAGACAGAAATTCGGCGGAATGAATTTTGTTCTTGTATCTTCGGACAAGAAAGCCGAGGCGGACGCCAAGAAGGGAAGCTTTGCGGTAGCGGGCAAAATGACGGTTCTTATCGACGAGGAAAAAATCGAGCGCATGGCTACTGACGAGAAGTACCGCAAGCAGGTTGAGGCTACAATTGCCAACGCGTCCTCGGGAGTGAATCAGCTTCAGCAGCAGCTTGCCAAGAGCAATACAAAGGTAAATGCTTTCGGCATGTCGATTAAGAAGGACGGTACGGCAGAGTTCTTCGCCGTTATGGATAAATCCTTCAAAAGTCAGAGCGAGCGTATTGCAAAGAAGCGTGAGGAAGCAAAAAAAACAAAACGCGAGGAAGCTAAGAAGGCAAAGCGTGAGGAAGCCGAGAAGCGGATAGAGGACCGCAGAAAAGAAGATGACGACGAGGAAACGGTTACACTGACCGCGAGCTCACCGGAGGAGCTGCTTAAAAAAATTCAGGATTACCAGTTCAACATGATGAGCGACAATGTAAGAACCGAGGAAGAAAAGCAGGTAGGACAGAGTTTTGATTATACGGTTTAGTTAATAAAAATACCGCCGGCCCGTTAAAGGGAAGGCGGTATTTTTTGTTATTTCCGCGTGGGGATTATCTCAGGCGGAATTTTTCTACGAAATTCTTAAGCTCGTTGGCGCAGCCCGTGAGATCTGAACCCGAAGCGGCGTTTTCCTGAGCGGCAGCCGCGTTGTTTTCAACGACTTTGACGATTTCGCCCGTCAGAGTGTCGATGCTTTCAATAGCGTCCTTTTGTTTGCCGACATATTTTTGAATCTCGGAAACTTTCTGCGACGACTGCTTTGAAATATCAATTCCCTCTTTAAGCGACTGCGAAGCGATTTTGGTAAGGTCGGTGCCTCTCGCAACCGTCTGCTTGGAGGTTTCAACCAACTCTCTTATGCTGTCGCTTGCTTTTGAGCATTCCTGCGCGAGAGAGTTTATTTCGGTTGCGACTACGGCAAATCCGCGTCCGGCGTCCCCGGCTCTTGCCGCCTCGATTGAGGCGTTCAGTGAAAGCAGATTGGTCTGCTGCGCAATTTCATTGATTGATTTCATGATATTGTCGATGCTGTTGGTGGTTTCTTCGATTTTATCCATCGCAAGCTCAAGCTCGCGCATTTTGGAGCCGCCTTCCTCAAGCTTTTCGTTGGTAAGCTCCACGCTGTCAATCGCAATCTGAGTATTGTCCATAATTGATTTTATCTGTGCGTCAAGCTCCCTCATATTTTCGTTGAGATTGGATATGGCAAGCGACTGCTCGGAAGTTCCGACAGCGACCATTTCAGAGCTTTTCTGTATCTGGCCGGAGTAGGAAACCATGGTATCCGCTTTTTCGCTTATTTTCATAAATGTGTCGTTAAGTTTGTCAAGAATTGTGTTAAGACCGTCCTTTATATTCAGAAAATCTCCGTGATATTCGGCATCGGAGGCAACGGACAAATCGTATCCCGCGATTCCCGTGACCACATTGGTAATATCCTTAATATAGTAGTTGAGTTGCTCGACGGTTTTGTTGAGCGAGTCGCTCAGAGCCGATACTTCGTCTATATCCGTATCATCCGAGAAATGAAGGCTCAGATTTCCGTCGGCAAGCAGGGGAACCATTTCGCTGACTTTTTCGATGGGGGCAAACCAAAGCCCGCACCGCTTCCTGTTATATAGACGGAACAGTATTACGGCACCGGTACTTAAGGCTATGATAAGCAGAATCAGAATGATTACACCCAGATAAACGCTTATAACCGGCTTTACCATTACGAGAAACCAGCCGCTTACGTCCGATTTATAGGAAATCGCGGTCTTGGGACCTCCCGCATAGTCGATAAGATTGTGAATTTTTCCGGGATTCTCATACAGAGACTTGTAGCCTCCGCCCGCTGCCTCGGACATGGAGGTGGACTTATCCTTTGCAAGGTTAAAACCTTCGTTGGGATGTACCATTATAACGCCCTCGCCGCTTGCAAGCATGAGATAACCGTTACCGACGTCGGAGCGCGACACAAGGTCGGTTATGTCGCCAAGCAGGAAGTCTATTCCGACTACGCCGGCGGTTTCGCCGTCAATATTAACCTCCTCGGAAACGGTGATGCAGAACTGACCGCTGACCTCGTCAAGATACGGCTCGGATATGTAAACGCCGTCCTCCATAGCTCCGGTATACCAGCTGCGGTCCGTGAATACGCTCCCCTCCTGGGGAACCCATATTCCGTCGGTCGAATTGAAATAGGATAAAGCCTCGTCGCTGTGGCAGTAGTAAGCTGCCGCGATATGAGAATCGGAGTTGACTATTGTCTCGGCTATCGAAATTTCGTCGTCGTAGCTGTTTAGACTGCCCGTTTCCATTGCCAGCGCGAAAACCGTGGCTTCTCCCTTGATTCCTGCTATGTATGCGTCAATTTCCCTCTGATAGGAATTGAGATAGTTCTTCATGCTGTTTCTGCTGGAGTTTACCGCAAAAATAATACTGCTGACTATGGCAAGCAATGCCATTATGCATATTACGGTCAGTAGCTCGCGCGAAAAGAGTTTTTCGATACCCTGCATATAGGTTTGTCTGTTTCGTCTTTTTTCCATAAAAACGGTCCTCTCTGTTAATCGTTCTTGTTCTCAAGCTCCTTCATTGCTCTTACCTTTAACGACAGACCGAAAAGATTTATGAAGCCCTCGGCGTCGTGGTGGTCGTAAAGCTCTCCGGTTGTGAAGGAGGCTATGGACTCGTTATAGAGCGAATTGGGAGATGTGGTTCCCGCCTTTATGATATTGCCCTTGTAGAGCCTGAACTTCACCTCTCCGGTAACCTTTTCCTGAGTTTTCTCAATGAATGCCTGAACAGCCTCGCGCAGAGGAGTGAACCACTTGCCCTCATATACTATCTGAGCGAATTTATTGCCCATGTCAAGCTTCATTGTGGTGGTGTCGCGGTCAAGAACAAGCTCCTCAAGCTGCTGGTGAGCCTCATAAAGGATTGTGCCGCCGGGAGTCTCGTATACACCGCGGGACTTCATGCCGACAACGCGGTTTTCAACGATATCGACAATGCCGATTCCGTGTTTGCCGCCCAAAGCGTTAAGCTCCCTGATTATATCGGAAACCTTCATTTTTTTGCCGTTGACGGAGGTGGGGATACCTTTTTCAAAGGTCATCGTGACATACTCGCCCTCTTCGGGAGCCTCCTCGGGAGTTACGCCCAAAACCAGAAGATGCTTGAAATTAGGCTCGTTTGAAGGCTCTTCAAGCTCAAGTCCCTCGTGGCTGATATGCCAGAGATTGCGGTCACGGCTGTAGCTTGAATCTGCGGAGAACGGAAGATTTATTCCGTGCTGTTTGCAATATTCTATTTCTTCCTCGCGGGAATTCATGGTCCATTTGTCGCTTCTCCACGCGGCGATTATTTTTATATCGGGAGCGAGAGCCTTGATGGTAAGCTCAAAGCGTATCTGGTCGTTGCCCTTTCCGGTTGCTCCGTGGCAGATTGCGGTAGCGCCCTCCTTGCGCGCGATTTCGACAAGCCTTTTGGCGATTACGGGTCTTGCCATTGAGGTTCCGAGAAGATATTTATTCTCGTAAACTGCGTGCGCCTGTACGCAGGGAACGATGTAATCGTCGCAGAATTCGTCGGTCAGATCCTCTATGTATAATTTGGAGGCTCCGCAGGAGAGCGCTCTTTCCTCAAGCCCGTCAAGCTCCTCACCCTGTCCGCAGTCCGCGCACACGCAGATTACCTCATAGTCAAAATTTTCCTTAAGCCACGGTATAATCGCGGTAGTGTCAAGTCCGCCAGAATAGGCGAGAATAACCTTTTCTTTCATATTTTTATTTCCTCCTGAAAATTATGTATTCGCATTATTTTTATAATACATCAAAAGGTTTTTTTATGCAATATTTATTTTGATTTTCTTGAAAAAATAAAAAAAGGTTGCATATTATACATCAAATATGTATAATTATGAAAAATAAAAAACCTCACCCGAATGGCGGAGCGGTAAAACGTATTTTTGCGGCTTCAAAAAAAGCTTTACAGCGGGAAGGTATAGTAATAAGATAAAAAATTGGAGATTAATTTACAGGAGCAGGAAAATAACATGATTAAGGCAGGAATTATCGGGGCTACGGGCTATGCCGGAAACGAGCTTGTCAGACTTTTGCTCGGACATAAGGACGCAGAGATTGTATGGTACGGTTCGAGAAGCTACATAAACGAGGAATACGCGAAGGTTTACCGTAATATGTTCAGGCTGGTTGACGAAAAATGTATGGACGACAATATGGAGGCGCTTGCCGGGGAGGCTGACGTTATTTTCACCGCAACGCCCCAGGGCTACTGCGCGTCGGTGCTTAACGAAAATATTTTATCCAAGGCGAAGATTATTGATTTGAGCGCGGATTACAGAATAAAGAACGTAAAAACATATGAGGACTGGTACAAAATAGAGCACAAAAGTCCGGAGCTGATTAAAAATGCGGTTTACGGACTGTGCGAAATCAACAGGGAGGATATTAAGGGGACGAGGCTTCTTGCCAACCCCGGATGCTACACGACCTGTTCGATTCTTACGGCGTATCCGCTTGTAAAGGAGGGAATTATCGATCCCAACACGCTCATAATAGACGCGAAATCGGGAACCTCGGGAGCGGGCAGGGGCGCGAAGCTCGACAATCTCTACTGCGAGGTAAACGAGAATATAAAGGCTTACGGTGTGCTTACGCACAGGCATACGCCGGAGATTGAGGAGCAGCTTTCATATGCCTGCGGCAAGGATGTCAGAATTATTTTCACTCCGCATCTTGTGCCCATGAACCGCGGAATCCTTGTCACAGCGTACGCCGGGCTGACCGGAAGCTACACATATGACGAAATCAGGGCGGCATACGAGAAATATTATAAGGATGAATATTTTATAAGACTGCTTGATAAGGACGAATGCCCTCAGACGCGATGGGTGGAGGGCAGCAATTTTGTCGATATATCCTTTAAGCCGGATGAGCGTACGGGGCGCGTTGTTATGATGGGCGCGCTTGACAACATAACAAAGGGAGCTGCCGGACAGGCGGTTCAGAATATGAATATTATGTTCGGACTTGAGGAGAACGAGGGGCTTAAGGCAGCACCCATGTTTCCTTAAGGATTATGAAGAAAGAAGGAATAAAGATATGATAAAGGACATTAAGGGCGGCGTGTGCGCCGCAAAGGGCTTTAAGGCAAACGGTCTTGACGCGGGCATAAAAAACAACGGCAAAAAGGATATGGCTCTCATTTACAGCGAAGCCCCCTGCAAGGCGGCCGCAACCTTTACCACCAACAGGGTAAAGGCGGCTCCCGTCAAATGGGATTATAAGGTAGTGCACGAGTCGGAGTGTGTTCATGCGGTTACGGTAAACGGCGGAATCGCCAATGCCTGCACGGGCGAGTCGGGTTATGCCTGCTGTCTGGAAATGGCAAAAAAGACCGCCCAAGGCCTCGGAATACCGGAGGATTCCGTGCTTGTAGCGTCTACCGGAGTTATTGGAAAGCCGCTTCCTATGGATAAAATCGGAGCGGGAATAGAAGCGCTCTGCGGCGGGCTTGCGGCGGACGAGGCTCACGCGCTGCTTGCGGCGGAGGCGATTATGACCACCGATACAAAGAGCAAGCAGGCAGCGGTCAGAATCGATATTGACGGTGTTGAGGTTACAATCGGCGGAATGTGCAAGGGCTCGGGAATGATTCATCCCAATATGTGCACGATGCTCTGCTTTATCACGACCGACTGCGCAATCAGCAAGGAGCTTTTGCAGAAGGCGTTAAGCGCGGGAATCGAGGATACCTTTAACATGATTTCCGTGGACGGTGACACCTCAACCAACGACACGGTGCTTTTGCTTGCCAACGGGCTTGCGGGCAACAGGGAGATTACCGAGGAGGACGAAAATTACAGGAAGTTTTTTGACGCCCTCTATTATATAAACGAGGAGCTTTCCAAAATGATAGCGGGAGACGGAGAGGGCTGTACCTGTCTTTTTGAGGTGCGCGTCGTAAACGCTCTGTCCAAAAACGACGCGAGAACCCTTGCAAAATCCGTCGTAATGTCAAGCCTTACGAAGGCGGCGGTTTACGGGCATGACGCGAACTGGGGAAGGATTCTATGCGCTATGGGATATTCGGGCGCGGAATTTGAGCCTGAAAAGGTCGATATTTATTTTGAGAGCAAGGCGGGGAAGCTTAAGATTGTTGAAAACGGATTGGCGTCGGATTACAGCGAGGAAACCGCGACAGCGATTCTTGCTGAGGAGCATGTGACTGCAATATGCGACTGCAAGCAGGGAGAATTCGGCGCGACGGCATACGGCTGCGATTTGACGCACGAGTATGTGAGTATCAACGCGGATTACAGATCGTAAACGGACCGTTAAAGGAAAGTCCCGTTCGGCAAGTTGCCTCGCGGGAATGTTAGCAGGAGGATTCGGAAATGAACAATTTGGATAATGAAATGGCAAAGGCGCAGGTACTTATAGAGGCGCTTCCCTATATACAGAAATTCAACCGTAAAATAATAGTCGTAAAATACGGCGGCAGCGCGATGGTTGACGAGGAGCTCAAAAAGAAAGTCATAGAGGACGTTGTGCTTCTTAAGCTGGTCGGATTTAAGCCCATAATAGTGCACGGAGGCGGCAAGGAAATCAGCAAATGGGTTGACAAGGTGGGAATGGATACAAGCTTTGTCGGCGGTCTGCGCGTTACGGACGCGCCCACCATGGAGGTTGCCGAGATGGTGTTGAACAAGGTGAACAAAAGCCTTGTCAATCTTATACAGCAGCTCGGAATTAAATCCGTCGGAATAAGCGGAAAGGACGGAGGAATGCTTAAGGTTGAAAAAAAGCTTTCGCAGGGGCAGGACATCGGCTTTGTAGGGGAAATCAAGGAGGTTGACCCCAAGGTCATATATACGCTGCTTGAAAACGATTTTCTCCCCGTTATATGTCCGATAGGAATTGACGACGATTTTAACACCTACAATATAAACGCGGATGACGCCGCCTGCGCGATAGCAAGAGCGGTAAATGCGGAAAAGCTCGCTTTCCTTACGGATATCGAGGGCGTGTACAGGGATAAGGACGACCCGGACACGCTGATTTCCGAGCTGGTGCTTGACGAGGCGGAGGAGCTTATAAATGACGGCTGCATAGGCGGCGGTATGCTTCCTAAGCTTACCAACTGCATTGACGCTATTCGACAGGGCGTGTCGAGAGTTCATATCATGGACGGAAGGATTCCGCACTGCCTGCTTCTGGAAATTTTCACAAATAAGGGAATCGGAACCGCGATTCTTAACAAAGGAGCCGAAAGATTTTATGTCACAGACAAATAATATAATAGAAAAAGCCGAAAAAAACATAATACATACATATAACAGGTATCAGGTCGCGCTTGAGAGGGGCGAGGGCGTATATCTTTATGACGCAGAGGGCAGAAAATATCTTGATTTCGGGTCGGGAATAGGCGTTTTTGCGCTCGGTTACGGCAATAAGGAATATAACGACGCGTTAAAGGCACAGGTTGACAGGCTTGTGCATACCTCGAATTATTTTTACAACGAGCCCGCGGCAAATGCTGCGGAGAAGCTTGTGAAGGCGACGGGGCTTGCCAAGGTATTTTTTACAAACAGCGGAGCCGAGGCCGTGGAGGGCGCGCTGAAGCTTGCCCGCAAATACTCCTATATAAAGGCGGGGGAGGGCGCACCGGAAAGAACCGGAATCATAGCGATGGAGCATTCGTTTCACGGAAGAACCATAGGCTCTCTTTCGGTTACCGGCAATCCTCATTACAGGGAGGCATTTGAGCCGCTTCTGCCGGAGGTTTCCTTTGCGCGTTATAACGATTTGGAGAGCGTAAAAGCTCTTGTAAATGACAATACTTCCGCAATCATAATGGAAACGGTTCAGGGTGAGGGCGGAATAAGACCCGCGGACGAAGACTTTATAAAGGGTGTGCGCGCGCTGTGCGACGAGAGGGATATTCTGCTTATTCTCGATGAAATCCAGTGCGGAATGGGCAGAAGCGGGCAGATGTTCGCGTATCAGTGTTACGGCGTAAAGCCGGATATTGTAACCTCGGCAAAGGCTCTCGGCTGCGGAGTTCCGATAGGCGCATTTGCGGCATCCGATAAGGTTGCGGATGTTCTTGCCGCCGGAGACCACGGCACCACTTATGGGGGCAATCCTCTGGCGTGTGCCGCCGCCTCGAAGGTGTTTGATATTTTTGAACAGAATAAAATACTTGAAAATGTACGCTCGGTTGGTGCATACTTATATAAGAGGCTTGACGAAATAGCAAACGAAAATCCTCATATCGCCGAGCATCGCGGAATCGGGCTTATGCAGGGGCTTGAGTTTGATGCTCCCGTCGGCGGAATTATAGCAAAGCTTCTTGAGAGCGGGGTTGTGACCTTTTCAGCTGGAAGCAATGTTGTAAGATTTTTGCCGCCTCTTGTTATAGGCACGGAAAATGTTGATGAAATGATTGAGAAACTTAAGAAATGCATTTGAATTAACGGGTGGATATATGAACAGAAAAGTTATACTGTTAGCGGCGGGGCTTACGGCTCTGACGCTTAGCGGCTGTGGCGTAAAGTACGCGTATGAACTGACCTCTCCGGATGAAGTAACCGTAAAGGCAGAGGCAGAGGAAACGGTAAACCTTAATATAAGGTATTCCGACGAAAAATATACAGATTATCTCAAAAACTGCGGGGCGGAGTATGAGAAAAACCACAAAAACGTGGAGATTACACTGGAACTTGTGGCATCCGAAAATTATATTCAGGGAATAAGCGACGATACGATACGGGGCGGCAAAAACGTAGATTTATATATTGCGCAGAACAATGATTTGGGAACTCTGTATCTTGCGGGACTTGCCGCGAAGAATACAGCGCATGAATACCATAATTCCCATTATTGCCAGACGGCGCTTGACGCCTGCTCCTACAAAGGAAATCTTGTCGCGTATCCCCTGGGCTATGAGACGAGCTTTCTGGTTTACAACACCGATTTTTTGTCCGACGAGGATGTAAAAACCTTTGCCAGCATGGAAAACTATTCGACTGAGATTGACCTGTCGTCGGAGGAAGCTGCGGGAATCGAGAGTATTTTCAGATGCAATATAAGCCAGATGTTCGGAAACTACGGGTTTATCGGGGCGGGAATGACGCTCGGCGGCGTATGCGGCGACGACCCTACGGATTTCAATATAAACAACAAGCAGACCGTAAAATCGGCGGAGGATTATCTTTCGCTTATTGATTATTTCAGCCTTAAGTCAGACGTAACCTACGAGGACTGCGTAAAGCAGTTTACCTCCGGCAGGATTCTCGCGACTATAGTAAGACTTGATGCGATGGCTGATATAGACGCGGGTGACGTAAATTACCGTATTGCGGGTTTCCCCGATTACGATAATAAGAGCAAAACAGCGCCGCTTTCGATTACTACGGCGATTGTCGTCAATCCGTATTCGGCTAATCAGTCGGATGCGGTTGAGTTTGCGAAATATATAACCTATGAACGCGCCGATAAATTTTATGAGGAGACGGGAACGCTTTCGACGAAGCGCAATGCGTACTGCGCCAATCCGGAGCTGACAAAGGTATACGATTCATACGATAAATCCGTATCCAAAAACAAGCTTCTTTACGGAGAGCAGGTTTATCCGCTTATCGAGATAGCGCTTCACAATATTGTCGCGGGAGAGGACATCAAAACGGAACTTCAGAAAATCGACGACTACATGAAAATACAGCTTCAATGAATTAAACCTTCTGAAACGGTTAAAATAATACGGCAATGTTTATGTCAACTGTTTCGGGAGGTATTTTTATGTGGGGATTTTTAATCGCGCTTTTGTCGGGACTTCTTATGAGCGTCCAGGGCGTTATGAATACGGGAGTTACAAAGCAGACAAGCATCTGGGTGGCGGCGGGCTTTGTTCAGCTGTCGGCGTTTGTAGTATGCGTGATTGCGTGGCTGTTTACCGGACGTGAAAGTGTCAGCGCGCTCTGGCACGTTTCGCCAAAATATATGCTTGCGGGCGGAGTAATCGGCGCGTTTATCACAATTACCGTAATCAAGAGCATGGCGTTATTGGGACCCGCAAAGTCGGTGATGCTGATTGTCGTAATGCAGATTGTTACGGCGTATCTTATCGAGCTTTTCGGGCTTATGGG
>JAAVHB010000044.1 GCA_014799955.1 Butyrivibrio sp.
GCTTGAACATATATCCCACTGGCTTGACAAATACGACGGCAAATACGCGGCAAGCCCCTGTTCATGCAGACGTTCGCGCAAAACCTTTGACGAGGGATGTGCCGACGACCCGGAGGGCTGGTGTGTTGCCGTAGGCGATATGGCGGATTATGTCGTTGAAACGGGCAAGGGTGGAAGATATATCACGCGCGAGGAGGCGCTTGATATTTTCCGTCAGGCGGAAGAAAACGGCTTTGTGCATCAGATTACCAATATTGACGGCGAAAATAAGATTTTCGCAATCTGCAACTGCAATGTCAATGTATGCTACGCTTTGCGAACCTCACAGCTTTTTAATACGCCGAACATGTCGCGTTCAGCATATGTGGCGAAGGTCGAAAAGGATAAATGCGTGGCTTGCGGACGGTGTGTTGAATACTGCCCCGCGGGAGCGGTAAAGCTGGGACAGAAGCTTTGCGACAGGCAGGGAGAGGAAATACGTTATCCAAAGCATGTTCTCCCGAGCGAGCGCAAGTGGGGACCCGAGATGTGGGATGAGGACTACCGGGACAATAACCGTATAAATTGCTATGAAACGGGCACCGCGCCGTGTAAAACGGCATGCCCCGCCCATATTGCGGTTCAGGGCTATCTGAAGCTTGCGGCGCAGGGACGCTACCGCGACGCGCTTGCGCTGATTAAAAAAGAAAATCCGCTGCCCGCGATATGCGGACGCATATGTAACCGAAGATGTGAGGATGCCTGTACGAGAGGCAGCATCGACGAGGCGGTTGCAATCGACGAGGTCAAGAAATTTATCGCGGAGCAGGATCTGAAGGCGGAAAGCCGGTATGTTCCTGAGAAGGTCGTGCCCTCGCTAAACGGCTCCTTCCCCGAAAAAATAGCGGTTATCGGCGGAGGTCCGGCTGGACTTTCCTGTGCCTTTTATCTTGCGGAGAAGGGCTACAGCCCCACGGTTTTTGAAAAGAACGACAGGGCGGGCGGAATGCTCGTATACGGAATCCCGTCCTATAAGCTTGAAAAAGACGTGGTTCAGGCGGAAATAGACATAATTAAAGCCATGGGCGTCGAAATCAGAACGGGAGTTGAGGTCGGAAAGGACATAACTCTCGACGAGCTGCGGGCTCAGGGCTACAAGGCATTTTATATAGCTATTGGCTGTCAGGGCGGACGCATGACGGGTGTGCCCGGCGAGAATGCCGAGGGAGTGACAACGGCCGTTGAGTTTTTGCGCGCTGCGGCACAGAACGAGTCGTACAATGTTGAGGGAAGAACCGTTGTCGTGGGCGGCGGAAATGTGGCGGTTGATGCGGCGCGCACAAGCGTGCGCTGCGGTTCGTCTCAGGTTTCGATGTACTGCCTTGAAAGCCGCGATACCATGCCCGCGTCGGAGGAAGAGATTGCCGAGGCATCGGAAGACGGAATTGAACTCGGATGCGGATGGGGACCCAAGGAAATACTTACGGAAAACGGCAGAGTGAGCGGAGTCGTGTTTAAAAGATGCCTTTCCGTAAACGACGAATCCGGTCGCTTCAATCCTTCGTATGATGAAAATGACACTGTAACGGTTCCGTGCGAGAATGTTATTCTGGCAGTGGGACAGAGTATCGAGTGGGGCGCTCTTCTTGAAGGCTCAAAGCTTGAGCCGGAGCGCGGCGGCAGGATTGCGGCTGACGCTCTTACATATCAGACTGCGGAGCCGGATATTTTCATAGGCGGAGACGTTTATACGGGTCCGAAATTTGCGATTGACGCGATTGCGGCGGGCAAAGAGGGCGCGATTTCGATTCACAGATTCGTGCAGCCTCATTCAAGCCTTACCATAGGCAGGAACCGCCGTGATTATGTTCAGCTTGACAAGGAAAATATCAGTGTCGGGCAGTATGACAATTCCTCACGTCAGGTTCCGGGCAGGGATAAATCGATTGACGGCAGACGTTCATTCAGAGACGCAAAGCTTCCGTTTACGGAGGAGCAAGTGAAAACCGAGACCTCCAGATGCTTAAGCTGCGGCGCCTCCGTGGTTGACGAAAACAAATGCATAGGCTGCGGTATATGCACGACAAAGTGCGCATTTGACGCTATCAGGCTGCACCGTGAGAATCCTGAATGCAGCAAGATGGTTGCGAGCGAGGATAAGCTCAAATACATACTTCCCAACGGGGCAAAACAGGCGATTAAGATTAAATTTTCCCGCAAAAAGAAGGCGTAGCCATGCATGAGCTTGGAGTGGTGTTCAATATTATCCGAAGCGTCGAGAAGGTTGCAAAGGAAAACGGGCTTACGGAGGTCGCGGCGGTCACGCTGGAGCTTGGCGAGGTATCGACGGTAATTCCGTCGTACCTTACGGACTGCTGGAGGTGGGCTGCGGATAAAAGGGAACTGTTAAAGGGCTCTGACCTCTTAATCGAGCAAATTCCGGCGGTGACGTACTGCGGCGGCTGTTGCCGTACCTATCCGACCGTGGAACACGGCAAAGTATGTCCGCATTGCGGAAGCGGAGAAACATGGCTTGTTCAGGGCAATGAGGTAAACATAAAAGAGATTGAAGCGTGTTAGAAAAAGGAGCGTCCGGCTGATTACAGCGTGGACGCTCCGGTTTTGTCTTATTTTGTTTTCCGTGATTTTTCAGAAATGACGGAGTGGATTATTAATGCTATGCCGGAAACGGCGGCAGCGATAAAAAGAATAAAAAGCCATTCCAGACGGGAATATTTTAAAAATCCCATAAGACCGTAATAGGTTTTTTCGTATCCCCCGGAAATTTCAGTATGAGTGACCGGCATAACGCTTCCTATAATTCCGAGAATCAGCAGCGCGGCAAGTGAAACGCCCGTTATAACGGCTCCGACGGTGAGGCGCAGACGGCTTTTGTAATGCGCGGAAATCTTTTGGCTGTTTTGCCGTACCGCAGGTATGTCCTCGTCGCTGTCGTAATCGTCAATCAGAAGATAATCCGTCGATACGCCGAAAATTTTGCTTATAACAACGATGTTGTCCGCATCGGGCTTTGCCGTGCCAAGCTCCCATTTTGAAAGAGTCTGGCGGGATATGTCCGCCGCCTCCGCAAGCTGCTCCTGAGTATAGCCCTTTGCCTTTCTCAGATTCTGAAGTTTTTCACCGAATACCATAATATGAACCTCGCTTTCGTTTTTGTGCTTGAATCATATCATTCTGAACAAAAAATCCCCACCAACAGAAGTTGGCGTTTACGCAACAACTCTTTGCATCCGTGTATATCATTGTTTACATTGAATAAAGAGCCCGTAAAACAAGGATTTGCGGACGTCTGTAGGTATCAGTCCCCGGGAATATCCGGTATTTCTCCTTCAATACGGATTATATCGTCAAGCGGTATTTTTGTGCCGTCTGTCAGGATAAGCTTTCGCTCGTAGGCGTCGAGTTTTTTTGCGCGGCCCTGCGCGTCAATATAGGCGCCGCCGGACTTTTTTTCGTCGGGCTGAAAATAGGTTACGCGGACAAAAGGACGGGAGGAAATGTTTTCTGAGATAAAACGTATCCTTTCATTCAAAAGCGCGGTATCGGATTCCTCGAGAAATATTCTGTCCTCCGTGAGCCTTTCGGTTTCCCTTATGACGGCGCCGTGTGCCGTCACGGCAGCAAACGGGGCAAACTGCGCCGCCCTGTCGCCGGGGTCCATGTGAGGTCTGGTTTCGGATTGGTGATGAGGAAGATTGATAATATCGTCGTAGCTGTCGTTCAAGATACGGCACCTCCCCTTAGAATAGCTCCGTTTCGTATGCTAAAGCGCCTGTTCGGCGGGAGATTTCTTTTCGCCGATGGAAGCAAAAAATTTCCATTTGTAAATAAGAGGGTAAAGGGCGGCTGCCAAAACCGCCGCTGCAGCAACATCCCATACCGAATGCTGCTTTAAAAATAACGTGGACGCGCATATAAGCAGCGAGATTACGGCGGTTGTGACCTTGACCGCGGTGTGTGCTTTCCCGAAGGTCTTGGATTTAAAGACCGCGACGGCGACGCAGAGCGTATTGTATACGTGAAGGCTTGGAAACACATTGGTAGAGGTGTCTGATTTATACAGCCCGCGCACAAGGTCGGTGCAGAAATTTTCCCTCGGGAATTCGTGAGGTCTGAAGTCGCCCAGTCCGTTTGGATATATAAAATATATGACAACCGATATGAACATTCCTATTATAAGGTACGAGCCCATTCTTATGCATTCCGCCTGTGAGCGCATGAAAAAATATACGCAGGCTATCGCTATGAAAGCAAACCAGAAATAATACGGCAGTATGAAATATTCGCAGAACGGGATAAAATCGTCCAGCGGGCAGTGTATTAAATGGTAATCGTCGGTGACATGGGATTCGAGATATATAAAGCACGGCATATGTATAAAAAGATAAAGCGCCATAAGTGCGTGGCCCCATTTGAGAAAAAATTTTTTCATAATAAAATCTCCCCTTAATTCCTTTGTGAATTTGACTCTTTTGGAAATCCGATAAAGAGTATAACACAAAGAAGTCTTTTTGTCATTTACAAAAATTGCAATAAGGGTTACAATAAATACGGTATACGAATCATACGGAGGTGGCAGGGTGAAGTTACTCGTCAGGAATCTGTGCAAAAAATACGATGAGGTTACGATTATCGGAAACGCGAGCTATACCTTTGAACAGGGACGGGTTTATGCCGTGCTGGGAGCCGCCAAATCAGGCAAAACCACGTTTCTTGACTGCATAGGCAGGGAAGCCACGCCGGACAGCGGAAGCATAATTCTTGATAACGGGAGCAAAGCCAAAAAGGCGGATTACTCTGATTTCGGCTTTGTCACCAAGGAGCCGCTTCTTATGGAATATATGACGGGCAGGGAATACGTGCGCTATTGCCTTAAGCTTCATGACAGCGGGGAGGAAAAGATTGACGAATACTTCGCTATGCTCGGAATGGGCGAGGACACTCTTGATATGATGATAAGGGAGTATACCTTCGGAGAAAAGCAGGCGCTTCAGATGATTGTTATCATGGCGGTGAATTCTCCGGTCATACTTATGGACGAGCCGTTTGTCTGCAATAACAAAAACGCCGTAAAGCGTTTTATAAGCTCGATGAAGCCGGAGCATATCATTATAATGACAGCGGATTCTCTCGAAAGCGTGCGCGAGGTAAGCGACGAGTTTCTCACGATTAATCACGGAGCCGTCGAGGGCTTCACGGCGAGCGCGCTTGACGACGATAATATACAGAAGCGTATCGAATCAATAACTACGGAGAATGGGGAAGAGGAAAATGCTTAAGACAATACTGCGTGCCGGCTATGCGTCCTATGTGTCGCGCGGCAACAGACTTATATACATTATAAACAGAATCCCGCTTTTGGGAAGACTGGTAAAATCAAGCGCCTATAGTCCGGGAAAGGCGCAGACGGCGGCATGCGTTGTCGGCGAGCTTTTCCATATTCTGTGGCAGATTGTGCAGACGGCGTTGTATACGGCGTTTTTTATGCTGATGCCGAGATATTTTTTCGCGAGATATTCGGCGGTGGGCGTAAACGGTTTTGCGATTGAAAACTGCTTTGTGTATTTTACGATTATTTTGTCCTGCTTCTGCGGCTCTATAAACAATTCGGGAATTTTCAAGGTCAATAAGGAAGGCTTTGTAATGCTGCGGGAGCTTAAGTGCACTCCTAAGGATTATTTCAGAATGATTATTCTGCGAAGAGCAGTTTATGAGCTGATTTCATTCTGGCTGGTATTTTCGGTATTCGGTATGGATATTTTCAAGGCGTTTTATCTGACGCTGACGGTAGTGCTTTCTAGATTTATAGGGGAGGCAATAAATATTCTCGTGTTCAGAAGCACGAAGAGGTCTTTTGCGTCGATAAAGGG
Source organism: Butyrivibrio sp. (assembly GCA_014799955.1). GTDB lineage: Bacteria > Bacillota > Clostridia > Lachnospirales > Lachnospiraceae > Eshraghiella. The sequence continues at coordinate 5,871 of JAAVHB010000044.1, forward strand.
GGCGAGCATCGCGGTGATGCTTATCTCGATTCTGACGGCATATTTCCTGCCGTACATACGCGGTTATGTGCCGGACGCGTACAATCTTATTTATAATACGCTGTGGATGCTTGTAATCCTGATTGTATCCTCGTTTTTCATATATTATATATGGAATTACAACGATTACGCAAAGATAGCCTCCGTTCTTTTTACGAAAAAGATACTTGACAGCAGAGAGGAAATAGGTGAGATTAATCCGGCGGACGACGATTATTTTGAAAAAAACGGCGGAGAAATCAAAGAAAAGGTTTTATCGGACTCGAATATGGGCGCGTACAGATACGCCAACCGGATTTTCTTTAAGCGCGACAGAAAATTCATATCAAGGTGCGTTGCGGTCAGGGTGCTTATTGTTCTTATGGTTTTTGCGGCGGTGCTGATTATGATTAACAAGGGTATGGAGGAAGGCGTGTACAAGGCGATTTCGTATTCGATGCCCGTTCTGGTTTTTGCGATGTACGCTCTTTCGGCAAGCGGTCAGATATGCAGGCGTATGTATTACAGATGCGACGTGGATTTGCTTAAGAACGGATATTACAGACGGAAAGATGACGTAACCGCCAATTATCTGATAAGGCTCAGGTATCTGATTATTATTGATTTGATTCCGGCGCTTATGCTGTCGGCGGCATACGCCGCGACGGGAGCGCTGATTGGCAAGGAGGGCAGTCTTGTCACGGTTGTTTCCGTATGCGCGGGAATAATTTTACTGAGCTGCTTCTTTACGCTTTTTAATCTCTCGGTATACTATATGATGCAGCCGTACAGAGAAAACCCTCAGGAGGGAAGCGCGCGCTACACAATGATAAGCCTGGTTATGTATATAATATGCGCGATGTTTATATATGTAAACGGAAGCTCGCTTCAGTTTGCGCTCGGGGTTGGGCTTGCGCTCGGAATAATCCTCGCGCTTTCGGCGACGCTTGTAAGAAATTTCGGGCAATTTACCTTCAAAAACAGAAAATAAATATTTTTTGTAAAAAACTGTTGACATTTGGGCAGTAATAATAATATAATAGTCAAGCGGGTAAAAAACCGCACGTTGAATATGGGGTCTTAGCTCAGCTGGGAGAGCATCTGCCTTACAAGCAGAGGGTCATAGGTTCGAGCCCTATAGGCCCCACTTTTCAATCGAATATGGCGGAGTAGCTCAGATGGCTAGAGCACATGGTTCATACCCATGGTGTCAGGGGTTCGATTCCCTTCTCCGCTACTGGAAACCCCTTGATTATCTAATCAAAGGGGTTTTGTTTTATATTCAGGAGGATTTAATGAGGATAGGTACGGGCTATGACGTTCACAGATTAACCGAAGACAGGAAGCTTATAATCGGAGGGGTGGATATTCCTTATGAGAAGGGGCTCCTCGGGCATTCGGACGCCGACGTGCTTCTGCATGCGGTAATGGACGCGCTTTTGGGGGCGGCGGCGTTAGGCGACATCGGAGCGCATTTTCCGGACAGCGACGATGCGTACAGGGGAATATCAAGCATAAAGCTTCTGGAGCGCGTGGCGGAAATTCTTGCCGACAATAATTATATAATCGAAAATATAGACAGCACGGTAATTGCGCAGAAGCCTAAGCTTTCGCTACATATACAGGCAATGCGGAAAAACATCGCGGACGCGCTCGGAATAGACGTATCTCGCGTCAGCGTTAAGGCGACGACAGAGGAGGGGCTCGGTTTTACCGGCTCGGGCGAGGGAATCGCCGCGCAGGCGTCTGCGCTGCTTACGGAAGTTGAAAATTATATGTACGGAGATATTATGAGCGACGGCAGACAGTGCGGGAGCTGCCCCGGCTGTTGTAACTCCAACGGCGCGCGGTAATATAATAGAGATATACAAATGTCTGTTGGAGGAAAAAATGAGATTCAGGGATTATATTAAGGAATCCGTCGAGGTTATAAAGGACAGGGACCCGGCGATGAAGCATCGCAGGGAGGTGTTCCTGTACCCGTGCTTCTGGGCGATATGGAAGTACCGCAAGGCGCACAGGCTCTATCTTAAGGGTAAATTTTACAGGGCGCGCAAAATTTCCCAGCGCTCGGCGCGTAAAACGGGAATAGAGATTCATCCGGGAGCAGTGATAGGCAAGGGCTTTTTTATAGATCACGGTCACGGCGTGGTAATCGGTGAAACGACGGTAATCGGCGACAATGTCACGATTTATCAGGGCGTAACGTTAGGCGGAACGGGAAAGGAGCAGGGCAAGCGCCATCCCACGATAGAGGACAATGTTATGATAAGTACGGGAGCGAAGGTGTTGGGCTCCTTTACGATAGGCGAAGGCTCCAAAATCGGCGCGGGCTCGGTGGTGCTTAACGAGGTGCCGCCTCATTCCACCGTTATCGGAATTCCGGGGCGCATAGTCAAGAGCAACGACGTAAGGCTTCCCAACACGGATCTGGACCAGATACATCTGCCCGACCCGGTGCTGAACGATATAAATATGCTTAAGAGCGAGAATGTTTTTCTTAAGGAACAGCTTGAGCGGATTATGGAAAGGTTGGAAAAAAACGATGGAGAACAAGGTTAATCTTTTTAATACACTGACGAAAAAAGTCGAGAAATTCGTGCCGAACGAGGACGGTAAGGTCGGTATGTACACCTGCGGCCCCACGGTCTATCATTTTGCGCACATAGGCAACCTGCGCAGCTACATTATGGAGGATGTTCTCGAAAAAACGCTCCGGTATGTGGGCTACGACGTTAAGCGCGTTATGAATATCACCGATGTCGGGCATCTTACGAGCGATGCCGATACCGGTGAGGATAAGATGCTGAAAGGCGCCAAAAGAGAGCATAAGACCGTTATGGAGATTGCGCAGTTTTATACGGACGCTTTTTTTGCGGACTGTGAGAAGCTCAATATCAAGCGTCCCGACGTCGTTGAACCTGCGACCAACTGCATAGCCGAATTTATCAATATGATAAAGGTGCTTCTCGAAAAGGACTACGCGTACGAGGCGGGCGGAAATATTTATTTTGACACATCAAAGCTTAAGGACTACTATGTTTTTTCGAGTCAGAGCGAAAAGGAGCTTATGGTCGGCGTAAGAGACGACGTTGAGGAGGATACGAACAAGCGCAACAAGGCGGATTTTGTGCTTTGGTTTACGAAGTCCAAATTTGACAATCAGGAGCTTAAGTGGGAAAGTCCTTGGGGTACTGGCTACCCGGGCTGGCATATCGAATGCTCGTGCATCAGCATGAAGCATCTTGGCGAGTACATGGACATACACTGCGGCGGCGTTGACAATATTTTCCCCCACCACACTAACGAGATTGCCCAGAGCGAATCGTTTCTCGGGCATAAATGGTGCAACTACTGGTTCCATGTGCATCATCTCAACGACAGGTCGGGCAAAATGAGCAAGTCAAACGGCGAATTCCTCACGGTGTCCTTACTTGAGGAGAAGGGCTACGACCCCTTGGTTTACAGGCTTTTCTGCCTCCAGTCGCATTACCGCAAGCCACTGGAATTTTCGTACGAGGTTATGGACAATATGACCTCGGCGTACAGTAAGCTGATTAAAAAGATAGGCGAGCTTAAGGCGGAGGGCGAGCTTGACAGGGATGGCTTTGACACGTTCAGAAGCAGCTTTGAGGATGCTCTGGCAAACGATATAAACACCTCCTCGGCGATAACCGTGGTTTACGACGTTTTACGAAGCGATTTAAACGATTTCACAAAGCTTGAACTGATAAAAAGCTTTGACTGCGTGCTTTCCCTTAACCTTACGAGAATGCAGGGAGCCGCGGGCGATGAGCCGAAGGTAGACGCCGAGCTTGAGGCATATGTGCTTGCCAAAATAGAGGAGCGCAAGGCTGCCAAAAAGGAAAAGGATTTTGCTAAGGCGGATGCGATAAGGGACGAACTTCTTGAAAAGGGAATCCGCATTAAGGATACAAGGGAAGGAACCGTATGGGAGACCGAGTAGATTTGTATGAGGCGATGGAGAAGGTATTCGCGCTCAGGGAGGCGGATGCCGCGGAGTATTCGCCATTGACGCTCGCTTATATCGGAGACTGTGTATACGAGCTTATAATAAGGACAAGTCTTGTGAATCCGGGCAATGCTCCGGTGGATATGCTTAACCGCAGGGCGAGCCGGCTTGCCAAGGCGGGAACACAGGCGGTTATGGCGGACGCTATTCTTTCGGCGGGAATATTAAACGCCGAGGAGGAAGCCGCATACAGGCGTGGACGCAATGCCCATTCGCCGACAAAGGCAAAGAACGCTACGGTTGCCGATTACAGGCGCGCCACGGGCTTTGAAGCGCTGATAGGCTGGCTTTATATACGGAAATCCTTTGAACGTATTATGGAAATCGTGTCTGCGGGCTGGGCGGTTATTGATAACAGTCGGGGGAAAAAATGAGATACAACGAATTTATGATTGAGGGGCGAAACGCCGTTATCGAGGCGTACCGCTCCGGCAAAACAATAGACAAGCTTTACGTTCTGGACGGCTGTAAGGACGGTCCGGTCATGACCATACTGCGCGAGGCAAAAAAGGCGGGTACGATAATTAATTATGTACCCAAGGAAAAGCTTGATTATCTGTCCTCAAACGGGCATCATCAGGGTGTGGTCGCAAGCGCGGCTGCATATGAGTATGCCGAGGTGGAGGACATATTGAACGCTGCGAAGGAGAAGGGTGAGCCGCCCTTTATTTTCATACTTGACGGAATTGAGGACCCGCATAATCTCGGTGCGATTATAAGAACCGCAAATCTCGCGGGCGCTCACGGCGTGATTATACCCAAGCACCGCGCCGTAGGACTCACCGCCACGGTTGCGAAAACCTCGGCGGGCGCGCTTAATTACACTCCGGTTGCAAAGGTTACAAATATCGGAAATACTATTGACGGGCTCAAAAAAGAAGGGCTTTGGTTTGTCTGCGCCGATATGGACGGCGATTTGATGTACAGGCTGAATCTCAAAGGACCGATCGGGCTGATTATAGGAAATGAGGGCGACGGCGTGAGCCGTCTCGTGAAGGAAAAATGCGATATGGCAGCGGCAATCCCGATGAAGGGTAATATAGATTCTCTTAACGCATCGGTGGCGGCGGGAGTGCTGGCTTACGAAATAGTAAGGCAGAGACTGTCGTAACCGTGTGCGGGAAGCTTTTGGGGAGGATATGCGGTGAATAACGAATATTCCAGAATGTCGGATGAGGAATTGGTTGCGATGTATCACGGAGGGGACGAAAGCGCCGCGGACTGGCTTGTGGACAAGTACAAAAATCTTGTGCGCATGAAGGCGCGGGCGTTTTTTTTGACGGGAGCCGACAACGACGATTTGCTTCAGGAGGGAATGATAGGACTGTACAAGGCAATCCGTGACTATAATCCCGGCAAGGACGCGGTTTTTATGACCTTTGCGTCACTGTGCATCGGCAGGCAGATTCGGACGGCGATGACCTCTTACAACAGAAGAAAAAATTCCCCCTTGAATACATATATTTCTCTTGATACGCCGGTCACGGACGAGATGGGCGACGACGCGAGGCTCGGAGACGTAATTCCTTCCGAGGACGAGCTTAATCCCGAGGCGCTGCTTATAGATAAGGAACAGACGGAGCGTTTTATCGAAGCGCTGTACGGAACCTTAAGCAAGCTTGAGCTTCAGGTGCTTGAGCTTTACAGAGAGGGCTTGAGCTACGGCGAAATCGCGGCGCACCTGAATAAGACGACCAAGGCCGTCGATAACGCGATACAGAGAATACGAAGCAAAATAAGTAATTTGAGATAACCGCTTTAATCGGACAAAAAAACTCTCAGCCTGAAATGGCAGAGAGGTTTTATTTTGCTTCGGATAAAATAAAAAGATAACCGCGTGTATTACGGTTATCCAAAAGCTGCTAACGGGATTTGAACCCGTGACCTCCGCCTTACCAAGGCGACGCTCTACCAACTGAGCCATAGCAGCACGTCCACAAAATAATCTATCATAAATCCGGGGAAATGGCAACAGTTTTTTTATCTTTTTTTATCGGGACGAATATTGGTTAAAAAAAACAGTGGAGATTATTCCGATAAAAATATATAATATATGATATACGGCCGGAGTGTGAATGAAAAAATTTTCGACCGGTGTTGGAGGAGATGGCATATGCCGCAGAATTATTCATACAGATATGAGCTGTCATCAACCGAAAGTAATTTCCCTGCCCGTGTTTCGCTGTTCGATAAGCCGGGAAAGGAATGCTATATTGACAAGCACTGGCACAAAATACTCGAGATTGACTATATTTTAAGCGGGGATTTGAAGGTGAGTGTTCAGGGGGATAACTTTATACTTTCGGATAATGAATATGTTGTAATAAATTCAAACGATGTGCACCATACAAACGGGAAATATGAAAATGTGCATATTAAGTACATGGTTATCAGGTATTCATATGTTTTTTTGAAGCAGTATTTTCCGGATTTTGAAAAATACAGATTTGAAATAAAAAACAGCGTGTATAAAGAGACTATCCGGAAGCATCTGGAGCGGATTGCCGGATTTCTTGATACGGAGGACGAGCTGGCGGAAATACATATACTCTCGTCTTTGATATACATTCTGGATATTTTGTTTACATATTGTAAAGTACCGCGCTCGTGTGATGAAATACTGACTGAGGACCCGAATTATGATTATGCGAGACAGGCGGTAGAGCACATTAACGAACATTATTCGGAGACGATTACGCTTGAGTCAGTGGCGTCTTTTGTAGGATTAAGCCCGACATATTTTGCAAAGTATTTTAAAGTTAAGACAAATAAAACCTTTCATACATATTTAAATGACATCAGAATGGTACATGCATTAACGGATATGGAAAATTACGGGGTAACGGAAACGGAAGCCGCGCTGAACAACGGTTTTGCGAATGTCAAATCATTTATACATACATTTAAAAGAAACTATAAATGTACGCTTTCGCAATATGTTCGCGACAATAATTCGCTGCCGGCAATTCACGGATTTAACAAACTGGTTGACGAAAATATATTCAGCAGACAGAAATAAGCATAAATGGCTTATTTTTGCCTATTTTGAGGAAAATGATGGAATTATGGCGAAAAATTATGATTAAATAGTCGAAAATTAGTCGTATTGAAACAAGATTAGGATATTATAAAATAACAAAGGCATATCGGGATAAACGGTAAAATGCTAAACTGGAATTATCATATGGGAAACGTTTAAAATAAGAGAAAGGATGACATGAATGAGTAGAAAATTAAAAAAAGCAGTATCGTTTTTCATGAGCGCGGTTTTGCTTACAGCAATTTTACCGTTTATCCCGACGAACGTAAAGGCAGCGAAGGCAGCGAAAGCTCCCGTCATATCGTATGCGTTTGCGGATCAGAAAGCGGGTTTTGCGGAAGGAACCGTAACGATTAGAACCGACGAATATGATAACGGAACTTACTGGCTGTACTGGGCTGACGACAGTACGGCGCTTAACGGATATTACGAAATATCCCAAGTAGACGTATCGGAAGGAACCGGTACATGGCATTTTCTTGCCAATACTGCGATTCCCGCCGACGCAACGAAAATTATTGCGTTTAAGGCGGATGAAGAACCGGATGACAAATCAGTAAAAAATGCGGATGTTGTTTATGATATCCCCGCCGAGAAAGTAAATCCCCACAAGAGCGATGAAAAAACACTCTCCTTTGAAGCGCTGTCAGATACGCAGCTGGATTTACAGTCTTCCGTATTCTATACTTTTGCGCTTGAACATTTTGCGATGGCGCTTGAGAATGCGGCAGCCCGTGAGGTTGATTTTGTAACTATATCCGGAGACTGCGTAAATAACTATCAGAACGGAACATCAAAGGAATGGCAGGTATTCCAGAAGATTATCGCTGCATCGCCTTACTCAAATCCGATTTACGAGGCAAACGGAAACCACAGCATGAAGAGCGATATCGGCTACGGTCTGCCTGCGTTTGAGACTGCGACCGGACTCGGCGCAGATAACTCCGAGCTGGGTGATAATCCCTGGTATGAAATTACGGCGCCTAACGGAGACCATTTTATTTTCCTTGCGCTGGAAACCTCTTCCGATGTTGGCGGAAATGATGAATTCAGTATGGAGCAGCTTGACTGGCTGGAAAGCAGGTTAAAAGAGTACTATAACGACGGCAAGCATATTTTCATCTTTGAACATGCGTTTTTCCACGGATGGGGTCCCGGCGACGATAAGGTTGCTCATTATTATTCGGGCGGACTGAGAACTACCTCCGCTTATCCGGGAAATGAAAGATTCAGAAAGCTTATGGACACGTATACGGAGGTATTTCTTTATACCGGACATTCCCATCTGGATTTTGAATATAACTGGAATTATGACAATGAAGGCGGCCAGACGGCAAATCTTTTCCATATTCCGGCAACGGCATGTACGACACATGTGACGGACGGCAAGCTGGATTACTATATGGATGAGAACAACTCTCAGTGCTATATTGTTGATGTATATGACGATATGGTTATTTCAAACGGTCTGAGTGTAGTTGATAACCTTATTTATCCGGCATATACATATATTGTAGCTACGGGTGATTATACACATGAACCGATAGAGACACCTACAGAGGAAGAGGAATCGACTGAAGAGTCCGCCACAATGATTGACATTCAGATTGAAAACTTAACTTCGTATCTCTACGACGCCGGAGCAAAATTGTTCTTCTATAACAATGAGTCGGGAACCGTTTATCCGGTTGATTCCAAAACGGGAATTGCCAGGATTCCCGAAAATGCAAGAAATCTTACATTATACAGATGTAAGGATTCATGGAACAGCGGTGAAGAAGGCAAGAACGACAACATAACCTCGTATTGGAATAAATACGGACCGTTGAAGAGGAATATAGGACAGAATATATTCTCTGTTGCAAGTTCCTCAAGCTACGAATGGAAGGAAGGCACGATTTCTTATCCCGAGGAAAAGCCGACAGAACAGGAAACCACTGCGGCGAATGAAGGCAATGATACCTATACCGAAACAACGGTTTACTGGGCAATCCCCAAGGATTACGCGGATGCCGGATATACGTACAAAATGAATATACGGTGTGCGGACGGAAGCTATCCTCATATCGCGCGAACGCTGGAGGATACGGGAAAAACCTATAAGGGATTAAAGGTTTACTCATATACGTTTTCCGCAGCATATACGAAAGAGTACGATACTCTGGGAATTAACCGTATACAGATGCAGTGCCTCTCAGGCTCGACAGCTATATTCCAGTATGCGATACAGGACAAGGCGTATACAGTATCCGAGCTTGACGGTAAGGTATTTATTGTAGCCGGAGACGACGCGCCTGCCAGCACAAAGCTTACGGCAACAAATGATAACTTTGTGACTTTTGTAAGTGATACGGAAGATGAGACCACGTCATCGGAAGAAGAAACTACGTCATCGGAAGAGGAGACCACGGCGCCGGAAGAAGAGACAACAAAAACCTATACCGAAACGACGGTTTATTGGGCAATCCCTAAGGATTACGCGGACGCCGGATATACGTACAAAATGAATATACGGTGTGCGGACGGAAGCTATCCTCATACCGCGCGGACGTTGGCGGATACGGGAAAAACCTATAAGGGACTAAAGGTTTACTCATATACGTTTTCCGCAGAATATACGGAAGAGTACGATACTAAAGGAATTAACCGCATACAGATGCAGGGACTCTCGGGCTCGACAGCCATATTCCAGTATGCGATAGAGGACAAGTCGTATACAATATCCGAGCTTGACGGTAAAGTATTTATTGTAGCCGGAGACGACGCGCCCGACAGCACAAAGCTTACGGCAACGGAAAGTAATTTTGAAGTTTTCTCGGAAAATTATTTATCGGCTGCAGCGAATATTACGGTATTCAGCGACGGCATGGAAGTATACGCTGCGGACGCCGCCGAAGATACGGTGGATATTCTGGTAAAGGATACAACTTCTACCTCATATGTATATGCAGCAGGGGCAGCAGTATACCTGTATGACGTGGATACCGGAGAGCATTACAGAGTAATAGACGAAATAGCAACGATTCCGAAGTCGGCTGTGAATCTGGTGGTTTACCGCTGTCAGGCTGAATGGGGCGGAGGAAATAAGACGGATTCGGTCACCACTTACTGGAATAAATGGGAGCTGGTTGCAAGGGAAGAAAGCAGTGACGCAATCAACTTATCAGGAGACGGCGCGTCCGTATGGACTTCCAGCAAGGAGTTTACGGAGGACGAGAACACAAAATACTATCTTATAGGATATTTTGACGGAGCCGATTATGAAGGCAGAGAATATGAGTTTGACGAGAACGGCGTATTGGAAATCCAGTTTTGGGACGACAGCTATGTATATCTGATATCGTCCGCAAGCACGTCTTACTGGACAAACGGATGGCTCGGAGAGGATGTAGTTTCGGCGCCGCTTTATAAAGTGACATCGCTTTCCAATCCTGAAAAGCTGTTTGTACCGTCTGGAAAAATTAAATTTAAGCTTGAAGTAAATAATGACGGTACGCTTACGCTTTCATATGAAAGTCTTCCGCTTGAATTTGATAAATCGGAGATTACCGTTATTGATGACGAATCATCGCTTAAGACCGAAGCAGACGTATCGACGCTCGAAAAATTAACCGATGTTACAAAGGACTTGTTGAGAACGGACTACAGATATTCTTCCTATGTGGACTACGCAAGGCTTAAGAAGGCGTATTATAATTATAAAGATCTGGAGCTTTCGGAGCTGAGCGAAGGCGAAGTACAGTCGGCTTATAATGATTTCTTGGACGCTTATAACAGTTTTCTTTCGATGAAAGAAAAGAATAATGTGGTGACGGTTTATTTCTGCAACGATATAGGCTGGTCCAAGGTAAACGCTTATATTTACAACAGCGAAACCGGAGAAGGTATTAACACATTGGAAACCGCTCAGGGAATATCCCAGATTAAGGTGTTAAATAGCGGAGTCAAGATTTACTGTGTTACCGTTAATCAGAGCAAATGGGATAAAATTATATTTACGAACGGTGAAGGTCAGAGGACGGCAGCACTCGACGTACCGACCGCGAACTATGTGGGATTTTATTTCTCGGACAGCGACAAGGAAGATGCGGAGCTTGTGCCGAATAAATTCCTCTATACCTTTGACAGTCTGGATACCTACGAGGAGCTTGTATACAGTATGCATGACATTGTAACCGACAGCGCGTTAAAGGCGACGACGGACAAAGACGGAAAGACAGAAGGTGCCAGCTGTTCAAAATGTCATTTTGTAATAGAAGCTCAGAAAACAGTACCGGCAATTGATAAAGTAACGCTGAGTGACGAAGAGTTTTTATTTGACGGAAAGGACAAGAAACCTTCGGTTACGGTAACGGACCGTATCGGAAAAATCCTGACCGAGGGAGTGGATTACACGGTTACATTCCCCGAAAGTTCATCAAAAGTAGGGGAGTATACGGTTACGGTTGATTTTATCGGTGATTACGAGGGACAGGTACAGAAGACATATGTTATAAAAGCGGAATCCGTAAATACAGGTGATTCTGCCGCAAAAATACTTTGGGGTCTGCTCTCCCTGTCGATGATTTCGGCGATAGCGGCAGTCACCGTGAAGAGAGTCCGCAAAGTAAAGAACTCCTGAATTTGATTGACATAACTTGCTTTAATTTATATAATATACGAAAGGCTATGCTTTGGCGTAGCCTTTTGTGTTATGCGCAGGTATGGCAATGTATATTTTGGGGGGGAGGAAATCTCCAAGGAGCTTGACACGCTCAACGGCTGTGTGATAAGGCTTGCGAATGAACAGGGCATAAGCGTCAGGACGCATTTGACGGTTCAGCGACTGTTTAGGATAATAGAAACTGACAAAAATAAAAAAATGTAAATTATTATTACACATTGCTTTTTCTGTAAAAGTATGTTATTATGGGCTGACGGCATAAGATACTTTAGTTATGCCCTATTACCGATATGGAGGAAGAACGATGAGTTATTTGATTTATTCGGATGTGTCACTGGATATAGACAAGGATTTTGCCGCGAGCCATGACATCGGATATGTGCCTATGGAATATGTGCTTGGAGAAGAAACCTTTTACTGCAAAGAGCCTGAGAGCGACGAGATGATGCACGATTTCTACGAGAAGCTCAGGAATAAGATTAAAACGCAGACCAGCCAGATAACGCCCAATCATTATATGGAGCTTTTTGAGCCGTTGGTTAAGGAAGGCAAATCTTTGATTTATCTTTCACTGTCAAGCGGTCTGAGCAATACATATGAGTCCGCACTTCTGGCAGTACAGAATCTTAAGTCGGATTATGACAATGTAAATATTGAGGTTGTCGATACATACAGCGCTACCGGAGGAATGGGACTGCTTGTGGAATCGGCGTTTGCCAATATGGAGGCGGGAATGTCGCTTGAGGAGAACGCGGAATGGCTCCGTAAGCACGCCATGAAGGTAAATCTCTGGTTCAAGGTCGAGGACCTTATGTACCTTAAGAGGGGCGGCAGAGTTTCGGCGGCAACGGCAGTTATGGGAACCGCTCTCAATATCAAGCCCATACTCAGGATAAATACCGAGGGTAAGCTTGAAACGATAGACAAAAAGCGCGGCAACAAAATGGCGTTTAAGGGACTTATCGAGAAGTTTGAAAATTCATTTGACCCCGAAGTGGGAAAGGTAGTGTATATATGCGGAGCGGACTGCATGCAGGACGCCGAGGCGCTTAAGGGTATGCTCCTTGAGAAATTCCCGGACCTTACTGTCAGGGTAACCATGCTCAGCCCTATTATCGGAGCGCATACAGGCCCCGATATGCTTGCGCTTATTCATTACGGTAAGGAACGCTAGGTATAACAGCGACGGTTCCGTCATACTGACATATAAAGAACAAGACCTTATACAAACTCCCTGTGGTTGATGAACACGGGGAGTTTTGCTTCGATAGAGCCGCCTGCGGCGTGTTCCGATTCCGGCATTATTATGCTGCCCTGACGGTTCAGAACGGCGCGGACATAGTCTGCTTCGCAGTTCAGGGGCTTGTCAAACGCCATGCCCGAAAGCTTTTCTCTCGGTATGGACGGAGCAAGGTGTATATCCGAGCCTCCGGTCATGAAAATATCATGCTCCAGACAGTAAAGCTCGGCGTTTTTGTTATGTACGGTTTCGTTGCAGGAGTTGTAAGCCTCCCACGCGTCGCAGGTTTCGGGATTGAGGTATATCGAGTGAAGATAGGGGCGCTCTCTGAACGGGTGCGCCTGAACCACAAGCCCGCCGTCGCCGTGGATTATGTCGTACTGCTTTGTGCGGCTCCATGAGAGAATGTCGGGATGCTCTAAAAGCCATTGCTTGTCAAGCCCGTAAATCAGGAATTCGTCTCCGTCAAAATTCGCCTCCCACCCGAAGAATACCGGGAAGCCTATGGCGTCTCCGGCTGCCTTGGCGTGCTCGTAGCCAAGGCAGAACTCGTTGACGCGTCTTTCCCAGCTTTCGTATACGGGTATACGGGTGTTTCCGTTAAAAAAATGGTCGGTGACAAATATTCCGTCGTAGCCTAACGACTTGTAATATATGGGGTATTCCTCTGCCGGTGATTTAGCGCACTGGCTTGCCTCAAAGGTATGAAGATGAGTTTCGTATTTATACATAGCAGACCTCCGTATGGATTTTCGGAGAAAAAGTTCTTTCGAAAACCGTATATTATTATAGCACATATCGTATGCGTACTCAATTTTTACTGTTAAAAAAATTTTTTTGTGCTATACTTGTTTATATGAAAACGGGAGAGGAAAAAGATGCGTAAAATACTGTCCGGCGGCGGACTTAAGATAATAGCGATGACCGCCATGTTCATTGACCATCTGGCCGTGGTTCTGTCGCTGTGCGGCATACCGTCGGGAGTTTATATGGCAATGCGGGGAATCGGCAGAATATCGTTTCCGATATACTGCTTTATGCTGGTTACGGGCTTTACATATACGCGTTCGGTGCCCAAATATCTCGGCAGGCTTGCGGCGATGGCGCTCCTGTCCGAGGTTCCATACGATATGACGAATTTCGGGGTGTTTTTTTATCCTGCCAAAAACAACGTGCTATTTACCTTTGTTCTGGCGCTTGCGGTTGTGTGGGCGGTTTCAAAGCTTTCGGGCATGGGTGTTAAGGGATATTTTTACTCGGCATCGCTTATAGCGGTGACGATGCTTGCGGCCTTTGTACTCCGGCTTGATTACTCTTGGAAATGTATTCTGCTCGCGTCGGTTTTGTACCTGACAAGGTTTGAAACGGCGGTAAGGTATACGGCGGGTTCCCTGATACTTATTGTAAACAGCACGCTCATAGGACTTTGCGCTCCGGCGGCGTTTGTTCCGATTCATCTGTATAACGGAAAAAAGGGAAGGACACCCGCCTGCCTGTTTTATATTTTTTATCCCGCGCATATGCTTGTGCTGGGTTTGATGAGGATGTATATTTTTTAATTACGGGAGAGTGATAAATATGGGAAATATTCTGGATTATGTTGACTGGCGCGGAGACATAATGATGGATAAATCCGAATTTAATCCGATAGACGGGCTTATACTGTCGCAGCTTGCCTATGTGGATTTTGACGGAATAGTGCGGCGGGGATTCGGCACTCCGGTGAAGCTGTCCAAGGCTGCCAAAAGATACGGTAAGATTTTTGACAGACTGGAAACCGAAACCTTAAGCCGCCTTGCGGTCAACAGTTATACGGTGTTTATGAAAATAGCGGAAGCGGACAGATTCAAAGATTTAACGCTTTTTAATTACGCGCAGAGGTATAATAAGGAGGATTCCGAGCAGTTCGGGGCGGTTACGATTCAGATAGACAGCGATACTTATGTTGTGGCGTTTCGCGGGACGGACGATACGCTTGCGGGCTGGGAGGAGGATTTCAAGCTTTGCTACATGACGCCGGTGGGCGCGCAGATAGAGGCGGAGCGGTACCTTCGCAAGGTATGCAGGCGCGTGGACGGCAAAATATATATATGCGGGCATTCCAAGGGCGGCAATCTGGCGGTTTACTCGTCGATGATGATGAGCGAGGAGGATAAGAAAAAGATCGTCCGGATAATGAATTACGACGGACCGGGATTTTTACAGGATATTATTGAAAGACCCGAATACAGAAGCGTTCTGCCGAAAATAGAATCCTATATGCCGCAGGGCTCCATAGTCGGAATGATTATGTACCATGAGGGAGAATATAATATAGTACACAGCACCGAAAAGGGTATGCAGCAGCATGTTTCGCTGAGCTGGGAGGTGATCGGGAACCGTTTTGTCAGAGACGTCGGCTTTGACAAGAGCAGTATTATTTTCGGCGCCGCCTGCAAAAAATGGGTGAGCGAGATAAGTGTCGGAGAACGTGAGCAGTTTATACAGATTGTTTTTCAGATTTTAAAATCCGGAGAGGCCGACACAATCACCGGCTTTACCTCCAAAATGCTGACCTCTATGAACTATGTAATCAAATCCTACAGCGGGCTTGACAAGACCACGCGCAGAATGGTCAGGAGCATAATAAAGCAGATGATTAAGCTGGGGACGCAGACGATAAGCGAAAATAAAAAGGAAAACAAAGCTCTGTTCAAAAATATAACCGACACTGAATGAAAACGTATCGGTCTGTGAAAAATAATTTGCAATATTTAGGTGGACTTAAGTAATAATTTATGCTAGAATTAGTATCATAGCTTTATTTTACATATACGGTAATGCGGGTGAAAGTTTTTATTATATGAGAAGGAAACAGTATGAAGGTAGACAAGACAAATGTGGAGTGGCTTACAAAGCTTCCGTATGGGGATTATTTCAGAAGTGAGGCTGTAAAGCTTATACGACACGAGATGGTTACTCCGGTGATTATGTCGCTGGATATCAGTAATTTTAAGTATTTTAATCAGGTGTACGGTTACAGTGAGGGTGACAAGCTCATTGAACGGTGCGTATTCAGGTATTGCCACAATAATCCCGACTGCGTTCTTGCCTACAGAATTTATGTAGACCACGTAATTATGCTTGTTGAGGCAGCCAACCGCGACAGGGATGAGCTTAAGGCAAAGTATGACGCGCTCAGCATAAGCTTTGCCGACGAGATAAATAAAGAATATCCTCTGGCAAGAATCCGTATGTATATGGGCGCGTATATCGTTGAAGAAACGGATATGGAACTCACCCGCATGATTGACAACGCGCAGTTTGCGAGGAGAAGCATCAAAAACAACTATTCGCTTACCATGGCGTTTTTCACCGAGGATATGGAAATACGCACGCATCAGGAGGCGGGCGTTATTCCGGCGTTTTTCTCGGCTCTTGAGAATGACAGAATCAAGGTGTATATACAGCCCAAATTTTCAATCTCGGAGCAGCGTCTTATAGGCGGGGAGGCTTTGTCGAGAATTATTGACGCGGACGGCAACGTCATATCTCCGGCGGTTTATATAGACGCGTTGGAAACCACGGGACTTATAGCGCGTCTTGACAATTATGTCATAATGAAGGTCATAGAGCTTCAGAAAAAGTGGCTGGAACAGGGCTATGGGCTTACGACCATATCCATGAATCTTTCTAGGGTTGACTTCTGGGAGCCCGGTTTTGTCCGCAGGATTGACAATGTTATCAGCGAATCGGGAGTTCCAAAGGAATTTTTCGAGTTTGAGCTGACTGAAACGATTTTCTGCGAGAATCTTGATTCCGTAACCAGGCAGGTGGAATTCTTAAGAAAACAGGGTTACAGAATCAGCATGGACGATTTCGGCTCGGGCTATAATTCACTGTATATGCTCGGCAAGATACCGGTGGACGTTATTAAGTTCGACAGAGGCTTTGTGCTTAATAGTCTCGGCGTTGAATCCGGACGCAAGATTATGAAGAATCTTATGAAAACCTTTAAGGATATAGAATTTGAGGTTATATGCGAGGGAATAGAGAGCCGCGAGGAGGAAAAGATTGTTCAGGAATGCGGCTGCAATGCGGTTCAGGGCTTTTTGCATGACAGACCGCTTCCTTTTGAAGTGTTTGAGGAAAAATATCTTAGCGATTACAGAATCAGGGAGGAATAGAAGATGGCTAGAGGCGGAGGCGGCGGAGGCCGTTCTGGAGGACACAGCGGAGGCGGACGCTCCGGAGGGGGCGGAAGTTTCGGCGGCAGAGGCGGCAGCTTTGGCGGTGGAAGCCGTTCCGGCGGAAGCAGAGGCTATTCCGGCGGCTCGATACACATCGGAGGCTCAGGCGGTTCGAGACCGACAGGAGGCTATGGCGGACCGAGACCCGCAGGGGGCTATTACAGACCTCCAGTACGTCCGGTAAGATACAGAGGTTCAAGGAGAGGCGGGGGCTGTGCCACATCCCTGGCATCTTTGATATTTGTTGTGGTTGTGGTCTGGATTCTGTTTATTGCTGTTGCGGGCATACAGGGACTGTCTTGTATCAGTTGCTATGGCATAAACTGTGTCAACTCTTCCTCTGATATGGTAAAGAGCAGTGAGAAGCGCGAAAAATACAAGCAGTCAGACAGCTTTAAATACAATAATGACTGGTACGAGGACCAGCTGGGTTGGATTGGGCGCAATAACGGAACTCTTATTAAGGGACTTGAGAATTTTTATAAGAAAACAGGAATACAGCCCTATATTATGTTCGTGAGCTACGGAACTGTAGAGCTTAATTTCAATGCCGAGGAAAAGTATGTAAACGATATGTACGACAGGCTTTTCCCGGGAGACGAGGGACATCTTCTTTTCTGTTATTTTGCCTGTCAGAACGACTCGCCCTATGTTATGGACGGAGACTGGTATTATGTGACGGGAGAGGCTACCGAAACCGTTATGGACGAGGAAGCCAAGAAGATACTGGAGTCAAGGTTTAAATATTACTATAACGATACCTCGCTTGATGTTGACGAGCTTTTCTCCAAGACATTTACGGACGCGGGCAGAGAAATCATGTCGGGTCCCATGCGCATGAGGTATGTTGTAATCGTGATTGTAGCAATATTTGCGGCGGTTATAATTGTAGTTCTGCTTGTGAATTTGTGGAAAGCAAAGACGAAACAGAAGAACAAGGAGCAGGAGGATTTGGAGAGAATGCTTAATAAGCCTCTTGAAACCTTCGGGGACTCAAGCCTTGATGATTTGAAGGATAAGTATGACGGCAAACAGTAATTTTTCTGCGGCTGTTTAATAGGATTGACAGGGGAAGTGATAAGCTTCCCCTGTTGAATATATGCTATCGGGATATATGTGATTTTGCAGAGAATATAATGAATTTACATTATATTACAAAGGAGGAGTGGCAATGGCGCGTAAAGACAGGAAGAAAAAAGGAACGCTCCGTAACAGCTTAATAGTTATGGCGGTTCTGCCGGTTTTATCTCTGGGAATTGTTCTTGCCATTTTCAGCACCAGCAGATTTGGCAATTCAATATATACCGAGGTGGAAACGGAGCTTGAAAATACGGCGCTTATGGTTGCCAATATATATGACAGGATTTATCCGGGGGATTATAATGTTATCAGCTCGGATACTCTGACGGCGTTGAGGAAGGGCGATAAATACCTTGCCGAAACCATTGATTTTCTTGAAAATATTTATGAGGACACCGATTCGGAGATTACTTTTTTTTACGGGGACATACGCTATGTCACAACGCTCGAGGACACGGACGGTAATTCCATGGCTGGGACAAGAGCGAATGCCGCGATTAAAAAGGAAGTTATAGACGAAAACAAATCAAGGTTTTATAAAAATGCTGATGTAAACGGGAGGCGGATGTCCGCGTATTATATGCCGCTGCA
>JAAVHB010000045.1 GCA_014799955.1 Butyrivibrio sp.
CAGAATTTTTCGGGATATCCGAACATAATTGACAGAAGCTCCAAATCCTCCGCCCCAATTCCCTTATATCTGTCATACTCGTCAATCAGACGGTAACCAAGCTTTATGTCCCAGTCGTATTTCTCCATTATTTTACGGACTATATTATATAAATCGGACATCAGGTAATTGTAGTTCATCTTTTCAAAGCCGATTACCACCGGAAGCCTGTATCCGAAGCAGATGCTGTGATAATTATAGCTGCCGTGGCAAAGCCCCTTCGTACCCTTGCCCGCAGCCGCAAATTCCTTCATTTTCCGGGCGGCGGCAACGCCCTCGTCATAAAATCCGTCGCAGCAGCCGGCGGCAAGAAGCTCGAAATCACTCCTGTTGTTGCGCCTGAAAAGGTATTTTTTCACACGGAGAAGCTCGTTGTTATGCTTTTCCATATCAAGCTCAAGACCTCTGGCACGGTACTCAAGCTCGGCGGGACGGTTTTTGTTAAGCTCGTTATGCAGAAGAGCCAGCACCCTTACCGCGAAAAGGCAGTCGCCGTAGTTTTTCACGTCGCAGTCCCGTGTGTCGTACCATTCCTTGACCACATATCTGGTCCCGTCCGCTCCCGCGGTTATGTATCCGCCCTCGGTATTGGGCACATAGGCGTCCACCGCCACGATCTCGGAGCGGTTCACCGCGTCAAGCACCCCGGCCGTCCACAAAATATGCTTTCCGCTTCCGGAATAGGCTTTAACCACCTTAATCCCCTTGTCGGTATATAGAACCAGCACACCGCGTCCCCGCGCGGTCTGCGAAACCTCAAAATCATATTTTTCAAGTACTTCCAAACCCTTATCTGCCATAAACCCATCCTCTTCCGGCTCCGGCTAAAACCGTATGTGCCTCTTTGATTCTAAACTATCTAATTTTATGAGTTGAGTTTATGTTTTATGAGGGTAAAATAAGCTTATTTATGCGTCGTCGGACCTAAGCTCAAAAGCTCCAGAATCCGTTCTCTTGTGTTAATCTCAGGATTCTCAAGCACGAGCTCCAGCGCCTCATTCAAAAGCCTGCCTACCTCCTTACCCGGTTGGATTCCGCAGGCTATAAGAGCCGCTCCGTCAATTGCCAGATTCTTTGTGTCAAGGCAGTCGCCCCTGTCCGTGATTGTCTTAAAAAGCTCCCTCGCCTTTTCGGCAGCCTCCGCCAAAGTCTTTTGCTTTGTAACCTCATAGTAGCAGGCTTCAAATTCCAGCGCGTGTGAAAACCAGTCCGCTCCGCATCGGCTCGCAAGCCGCCTGATTTCTTTTTCATCATCGGACAGCTCCATTCCGTGAAGCCCGGAAAGCTTTACCGCCCCATCTACGGTACGGTTATCAAGCTTCAGGCTCTTAAGGGCGTTTCTCACCCCGTCGGCTCCAAGCTCATACAAGAGCGACGCATACCTGAAAAAGAGCTTCTCCGGAACTCTTCCTGCAAGCTTAAGCGCCGTTTCCCGCTCTGCAATACTGTCAAGCTCGGGAAGAGTATAGCGTGAAAGCCCGTACTCATACACCCTTCCCATATATTCGGGGTGGGGCGATAATAGAATTTTTCCGAATTCCGTGTGAATCCGCTCCTTGCTTACCTTCGCTATGGAGGGCGCAAGCTCCTTTATCGCAGCGGCGGTGTCCCGCTCTATTTCAAATCCGAGCTGCGCCGAAAATCGGACTGCCCGCAGCATTCTGAGAGCGTCCTCGCCGAAGCGCTCCGCCGGATTTCCCACACAGCGGATTATTCCTGAGCGCAAATCCTCTCTGCCGTCAAATTCATCGACAAGTCCGGTCTCGTCGTTATACGCCATAGCATTTATCGTAAAATCGCGCCGCTTCAAATCCTCTATGAGCGAATTTGTAAACTCGACGCTCTTGGGGTGCCTTCCGTCCTCATACTCGCCGTCAAGCCTGTAGGTTGTAACCTCATATCCCGTGTGATGAAGCATGACCGTGACAGTACCGTGCTGTATTCCGGTATTTATCGTGTGCTTAAAAAGCTTTTTTACCTCCTCGGGACGAGCCGAGGTGGTGATGTCCCAATCACCCGGCACACGACGAATAATGCTGTCGCGGACACAGCCGCCGACAGCATAAGCTTCGTAACCGTTTGAAATTAACCTGCTGACGATGACCTTTACGTCATCCGGCAAAATAATTTTCATAAAAATCCAATCCTAATACGCCTTGCCCCAGTATACAAGCTTCTTGGCAGGCTTTCCGCAGCATACGCACACGTCGCTTATATTTTCCTGCTCAAAAGGCATACAGCGGCTTGTCGCCGTGGTGTCCTCTTTAATCTTAAGCTCGCAATCCTGCTCTCCGCACCACATCGCTTTTACAAAACCGGGCTTATCGGCGATTATATTCTTGAATTCCTCATAATCGCGTGCTTCAAATGTATGCTCATCACGGTGCTTTCTCGCACGCTCAAGCATATCCGACTGCATATTTTCAAGAATACGGGCAAGCTCCGTTTCAAGCGCATCCAGGGAAACCGTCGTTTTCTCCCTTGTATCGCGTCTGACGATTACCGCCTGACCCGCCCCGATATCCTTGGGACCGATTTCGATACGAACCGGAATTCCCTTTATTTCCTGCTCTGCGAATTTCCAGCCGGGCGTCTTGTCGGAATCGTCAATCTTTATTCTGAAGCCTGCCTCAATAAGTCTGTCACGCAGTCCGAGCGCGGCGTCAAGCACGCCCTCCTTATGCTGCGCTATCGGCACAATCATTCCCTGTACGGGTGCGATTCTCGGCGGAAGCACAAGTCCGCTGTTATCGCCGTGAACCATTATTATCGCGCCGATTATGCGGGTTGAAAGTCCCCACGATGTCTGATAAGCGTACTGAAGCTTATTTTCCTTATCCGTGTACTGAATGCCGAACGCCTTTGCGAACCCGTCGCCGAAATTATGGCTGGTTCCCGACTGCAGAGCTTTTCCGTCATGCATAAGCGCCTCAATAGTGTATGTCGAAAGAGCTCCGGCAAACTTCTCCTTGTCTGTCTTGCGTCCCTTAATCATCGGAATCGCAAGCACCTGCTCGCAGAAATCCGCGTATACGTTAAGCATCTGTATGGTTCTCTCCTCGGCTTCCTCCGCGGTGGCGTGAACCGTATGCCCCTCCTGCCAGAGGAATTCCATCGACCTTAAGAACGGACGTGTGGTTTTCTCCCATCTGACAACCGAGCACCACTGATTGTAGCACTTGGGCAAATCCCTGTAAGACTGTATTATATCCTTGTAAAAATCACAGAAAAGCGTTTCGGAAGTGGGGCGCACGCACATTCTTTCCTGAAGCGGCTCAAGCCCTCCCTGAGTTACCCACGCAACCTCGGGCGCAAAGCCCTCGACATGGTCCTTTTCCTTTTGCAAAAGGCTTTCGGGAATAAACATGGGCATATATACGTTTTCAACTCCCGTTTCTTTAAAACGCCTGTCAAGCTCCTTCTGTATACACTCCCAGATTGCATATCCGTTCGGTCTTATAATCATACAGCCCTTTATGCTTGAATACTGCACGAGTTCCGCCTTCTTGACCACGTCAGTATACCACTGTGCGAAATCCTCCTCCATAGAGGTAATCGCCTCTACCAGCTTTTTATCGTTTCCCACTGTATTTTCCTCCTGTTAATTTGTGTGATATGTTTCCGGTGTATAAAAATATTCGTATGTAGCTATCGGCGCGCAGAAGAATCTGTCCTTCGCGGGAGCCTCCGCTCCCTCGCCAAGCTCTCTCGTATAAAAATTCATATCCAAATCCGGGTCAAACGTATACTGCTGTCCGTTGTCCAGATTAACATAAAGCCAGCAGTGCGGCGTTTCGCCTCCGCCGTACTTCGGAACACTTCCCGAAACAAGATGCGCGTCATAGCCGAGCGCGCGCAGTATATACATAAATGCCGACGAGTAATTGTAGCAGCAGCCCTGACCCGCGTTAAGCAAATCCGTCGCCCAAAGCACCTCTTTGGGAGTTGTATTGGGATCCGAGCTTGAATAGGCTCCGGTATTGGCGTCCATTCCTCTGCTGTAGGTAATATTGTCTATCATCCACTCATAAAGCGCCCATACTTTCTGATAATTGTTCATATCGTCCGTTACAACCTTAGCTATAAGGTCATTGACCAATGTGTCAAGCTCCGGATAACCGGACTGAGTCGGCGTAAGCGTTTCCTGGGACAAAAGCGTCCACGGCCCTATATACGGCTGCGTCGGTGCCTCGGTAACGGGCGGTTCTGTCGGAACCTCCGGTGTCACGGTAGGATTCTGCACCACGGCGTCAACGGTGGTAGTCCCCTGCTCGGATGCGTCCGTGCCGTCGTTTTTCTGAGTACTTCCCGTCGGATAAGAATAAGTATATCCTGAACTCATACTGCTGTCGCCGCAGCCGCAAAGGAACAGCGCCACGGAACCAATCAACATCAGGAAAAATATAATGTTGTGTTTTCTCATTTTCTTGCTCCTGTCAATTCGTTTTTAGTTTTTTACATCTATCGCGTATCCGAAATATTTTACGGCATCGTCCATTATGAAAAAATAAGTATACCTTGCGTCGTCGTAATAGTATTTATACATCTTGCCGACCAGAGTATAGTCCTCGCCGTACGCCGACAAAACGTCGTCAAGACTGCTTCCGACGGTAATATCAGAGCCCGCGGCTTTATCGCCGGACTTCATTATGCATACATCCTGAACCATATCGTCCTCTCCGCTCGGATAGGTTCTTATCTCAAAGGAACCGTAGTTATACACCTTATCCATTCCGTCAAAATAACAGCTTGCCGCCTCCTCATATTTATCGGGCTCCCCGAGAGTTTTTATCACATCGGCGGCGCTCCTGCCAAGCTCTATCTCAACATTTCCGTTTACAACCGCCTTTAAGCCGTCCTTTTTATCACCGGACGAGGAGCCTGCCCCGCCGCCGCACCCTGTCAGGCACAGCATCATTATACATATAATGCAGACTATTCTTTTCATATTTTCCAAATTCTCCCTCAAATCGTGAATACTCCATTAATTATACACAAAAAACTCAATATTTCAAGCATATATGACTTTTTGACCCTTATACATATATGCGCGGCGCTACTCCGCCGCCTCAAACACCGGGGGATACTCCAGAAGATTGCCGATATTACGCTCCACAATCTCGATTATTACCAGATCATAGGCTTTTGCATCCGTAAGATTATAAGGCAGCGCCCTTGAAAACTGCGCCTTCTCAAAATCATTCGCCGCAAAAGGATAAAGCGCGTTGCCGAAGGAATCCCTGAACATAAGCACGCTGCCACTCCCCGCGTCATTGGCGGTGCTTATCAGCAAATCGTCGCTGCCCCTGAAATTGGAGGTATAATAAAATTTATCCTCCGTGTCAAAAACAATCTGCTCATCCTTTTTATTTCCGCCCGGAAAAAGCATTCCGTATAAGTCACCGTCAAATATATTCCGTACGGTATATCCGATTCCGGAATAGTCCGCCGCCTCAAAGCCCGTCTGTTCCATAATAGCGGAGTAGGCCGTATACGCCCCGAGATTGTTCCAATGGGAATCAAGCTTATGGTAAAGCAGATTGTCCGAGACTTCCTTCGCGTCTTTCAGCACCGCTTTTAAATCCGTGTGCCTGACGCCCCTTTCATCAAGCGCCGCCATAAGGCGCTCGTAGTTTCCGTCCTCCGTATTTTCGACACAGTAATACGGCATATATTCGCCGTAAATCTCCATTTTGTTGGGCGCGATTACAAAAACGAACTCCGCGCCCGAGCTTTCCACATAATCCTGTGTATCCTTAAGCATATCGGCTATTTCGTCTATTTCGCCGTCCGAAAGCATATCCTCCCCGTTAAAATCGTGAAGCGCGCTTTCATAAAAAAGCCAGCCGTCCTTTCCGGCAATCACAGATTTCTCCCCCGACTCTTTAAAAAGTCCGTATCTGAGCCTGTTGTTCCATTCCACGAACACATTGCGCAGTCCGAAGCTTTCCGAAAAATAGGCGTCGAATTTTTCTGTAAAATTCAGATAATTCATATCGGACAACTCCGCCTTATGTTCGTTTCCTATGCTCTCTTTTTTCTGTACGAGGGATAAGATGCCCGGCAGCGCAAACGCAAGGAAGAAAAGCACTGTATATACTGTTTTAAGGATTTTCTTTTTCACGGACGGTCCTCCTCCCCTTAAAATCTGAAATATATGAACGGATTGTACGAATCCGCGGCAAGCGTCATCACACAGAGCAGATACAGCCCGAAGGTCAGAGCGTAGCAGACGGCGCTGACCGCTTTGCGGCAGGGCTTTTCTTTAAGCGCCGACCCGACCGACGGCACAATCGGAAAGCAGGCGATAACCGCCGTCACAAGCGTAATTATAAACACCGGAGTAAGGCATGACAGAAAAACCCTGTAAGCCCCGTCAAGCCTTACAAACGCAAACATCCTTCCGATATACGCGAAGGCATAACTCACCGTGTCGGAACGGAAAATTACGAAGCCCAGTATAACAAACAGTACCGTATAAAGCCATTTAAGCGGCTTGAACGCAGGGCGCTCCGGCTTGTTTTTGCGCGTCAGAAGCGTTTCCGCAGACATAAGCAGTCCGTGCAGAAAACCCCACAGAATGAAAGTGAGATTCGCTCCGTGCCATATTCCGGTACATACGAAAACCGTCATTGTGTTTAATATCTGCCGTCCCCTGCCCTTTCGGTTGCCGCCGAGCGGGATATACAGATACTCTCTGAACCACCCCGTAAGCGACATATGCCATCTTCTCCAAAAGCTCCTGATTCCCGCCGCAGCGTACGGATAGTCGAAATTCTCGGGGAAATCAAATCCCATGCATTTTCCCAGCCCAACAGCCATATCGCTGTAGCCTGAAAAATCAAAATATATCTGCAAGGTATAGCACACGGCACCAAGCCACGCAAGCGGAGTGTCGATTGCTCCCGGAGCCATTCCGAAAATTTTGTCCGCCGCAAAGCCCACGGGATTGGCGAGCAGCATCTTTTTGGAAAGACCGATTATGAAGCGGCGTATGCCCGACGCAAGCTTGTCCACGGTGACGGTGCGCCCCGAAATTTGCTCCCTGACGCTGTTGTATTTTACAATCGGTCCGGCTATGAGCTGCGGGAAAAGCGATATGTACAGAAGCACGTTTGCAAAACCCGTTTTCTCTTTGTCCTTTGATCTGTAGGTATCCGCCACATATGAAATTGCCTGAAATGTGAAAAAGGATATGCCGATTGGCATCGTTATATTCGGAACGGGCAGGTTCACAAACGGCAGTCCGTTCAGCAATTCTGCAAGAAAGCCCGCGTATTTGTACACTGCAAGCAGCAACAGGTTAAAAACAACCGCTGCCGCCAGAATTCCCCTGTTTTTACGGGTGGAAAGAATCCGTCCGAACAGATAATTTATTCCGACAGAGCCAAGCAACAGCAGAACATACACCGGCTCGCCGTATGCGTAAAAAACAAGACTTGCCGCAATCAGCAGAGCGTTGCGTACGGAATTGTTTCTGATCAGCGTATGCGCAAGAAGCACCGTCGGCAAAAATATAAATAAAAATACTCCCGAACTGAATACCATAAAGATACCTCAACCGATATTTTTAACGAGCGTCGCGGCGATTTCTTTAATCAGAAGCGCCGCAATCGGCCCGGTTATAACTCCGCTTATACCGAAGAGCAAAAGCCCGACATAAAGCGACACAAGCATAATTATGGGCGAAATCTCCAGCTTATGCCCCATAAGCCTCGGCTCAAGAAACGCCCTGCCGTAATAACAAATCAGATATATCGCGAATATCGCCGCCGCGGTCTTGAATCTCCCCATTATCAGAAGCACAAGCGTCCACGGCAAAAAAACCGTTCCCGTTCCCAATATGGGAAAAGCGTCTATTATTCCTATTAAAATTCCCAACAAAAGCGCATAAGGATTGCCGAGCAGATAAAGCCCGACAGAGCAGACTATGCAGGTCAGAAGCATTATCAAAAGCTGCGTCCTTAAATATGTGCCGAGAATGTTCTTCAAATTCCCCGTAACAAACGCCAACTCCTGCCTGAATACGGACTCCTTGAGCGTGTAGCGCATTTTTTCCATATCCCTGCTGAAAAAAGCCGTCGCCATAATACAGAAGGTGAACGCCGTAAAAAACAGCGTGAACCAGGTCATAAAGCTTCGTGAGCTGTTCATAATGACCGGACCCGCCTTCTGCGCTATGCTGTCCACCGTTCTGGTCATCTGCTCGTTCACGAATTCATAGCTCGTCCCCTTGCTAAGATGAAAGCAGGAATCCACATTTTTGCAGCACCCTTCAATAAATTTGTTAAAGCTGTCATAATAGCTGTCAAAATTAACCGCAAAGCTGTTAATCTGCCGTATCAGCGCCCTTCCGCCGAAAAACAGCGCCGCGCCTATCACGGCAAAAACCAGCACAATTATAAGCCCGGAGCTTATGTTTCTTTTCAGGTGTATTTTTTTGGTAAGGAACGTGACCGGCTTATCTATCGCTACCGCTACCAGCAAAGCAATTACAAACGGAGTTGCCAAAGGCAAAATAAACTTTATTGCCAGACACACTCCCGCAGTAACACCCACATAAATGAGCACGATTTTCAATTTGTAAGCCGCCGATTTATCCATAACCACGCTCCGCAGACAGTAGTTATTTAGATTATCCGCAGCTTTTATAAAAATATTCAGTACAGACCCGCGAACTCCTGCCATACGCCGCCGGACGGCTTTACCTCAACGCTTATCCTCTCGGCTCCAGAAGGATTGTTAAATGAAAGCATATACGCAAAAAGCGCGGGCGTCACACCCTTTTTCCCCTCAAAAGCCCGATTGTACTTTATATCGCCGTAAAGTGCGTGTCCGTGAGCCGCAAACTGCACCCTTATCTGATGATGCCGTCCTGTGTAAAGCCTTATCCTTACAAGCGAGTACACGGTGCCGTCAAGCTGTCCTGAGCCAAGAGTTTCGTATGCAAGCGCCGCCTTTTTCGCGCCCGCCGTTCCCTCCGGCACAGCCCTTGAATAATTTGCCTTCGCTTCCTTTAAAAGCCAGTCGTTAAAGCTGCCCTTCTGCTCTGTGTTTCCGCATACAACCGCGTAATAGCATTTTTCAACGGAATGCTCGCCGGTCATAGCCGAAAGCGCCGCCGCGGTTCTTTTATTCAGCGCAAAAAGAACAAGTCCCCCCACCGGCTTGTCCAGACGGTTTACAATAAACGTATCTCCCTTATCTCCCCGCTCGCTGCGGTAGGTTTTTACCGCTCCCAACAGGTCCGCGTCAAAAGAGCGGTCCGATTGGGAGGGTATACCCGCCGGCTTATTGCATATGATTATATCGGCATCCTCATATACTATATCCGGCTTCATTAGTCGATTTCCCTGAAGCGGCTCGCAAAAACATCCCCGCCGCAGCAATGCTTGTCGCCGCTGCTCTCTATTATGACATAATCTCCTTCGCGGATAAAGATTACCCCGCGCCTGCTCGTAACAAAGGGGCACAGTATAACGCCGTTTTTATCGGTAATCTGCACCAGCTTATCCCTTGATACAAATCCCTGTGTAATCACATCCGACAGCGGGCGGAAACCGTCCTCAATTCCCTTGCCGATCTCATACTTGACTGCCTCAACCTCAAAAGGCACTCTTAAATATTTTTTCATAGCGCATCCCTCCTCCGTACTTATATTCTACCACATTTTTACAAATCCGTCCACACTTTCGGGAGTCGGGCAAAGCAAGCCGCCTATGTCTTACCAGTTTACCGTGTTTCTGAAAACAACCTTTGCGCCGCCCCGTCCGATTACACCGATTTCATAACAATTGCAGTACTTATTTATTTTGTCAATAACCCCGTTTTTACATTCGCCGGATACGACAATATTCAAACCGACTCCGCAGTTAAAGGTCGAGAGCATTTCTTTCGTATCGATATTTCCCATTTTCTGTATATATGAAAAAACGGGCAGAGGCTTCAGTTTTGCCAAATCGATTTCGGCGCACAGACCGTCGGGAATAATTCTGCACAGATTCCCCTCTATGCCGCCTCCCGTAATATGCGCCATTCCGTGCACACCCGATATGCCGAAAATATTCTTAACGGCTCTGTAATACGGAGTATGCGGCTTCATGATCTGCTCGATAAAAGTTTCCCCGTCAATTTTGTCAAGCTTCATCTGCGGCATTTTATCCATAAGCAGCCGGACAAGTGAGTAGCCGTTCGTATGAAGTCCGTTTGACGAAACCGCAAGCACCGTATCTCCCTCTTCAATCGAAGAGCCGTCAATGATATTCTCCTTTGAAACGATTCCGGCGATATTGGACGTCAGAATATATACGCCGTTATCCACTACATTGGGCTGTATCGAGGTTTCGCCTCCGACCAGAACGCATTCGTTTTCCCTGCACGCCTCCGAGATTCCTTTAACGAAGGATTTTATCGTTTCTTTTTCCGCGTTTCCGCAGACAATCGTGTCAAGCACCGCAAGAGGCTTCGCGCCCATAACGGCTATGTCATTGACCAGATGGTTAATCATATCATGGCAGACGGACTCGCTGTAGCCGTATTCCATCGCAAGCTTCTGCTTTGAGCCCGGCTCCTCGGATTTCAGAACCAGAACGGGATTTTTGATTTCGGGGAACGAAATATCGTACAGCGACGCAAACGGTCCCAGCCCGTTTAAAACACGGGGATTATCTGTGTGCAGATACGCCGCCATCTCCTTTTTCATCGCGTCCGTATAGGATATGTCAACGCCCGCCCTGCTGTATGAAAACTTCTCGTCGCCAAGCTCCCTTCCCGCAAGCAGCTCGTCAACCGAAATTCCTAAAAGTGCCGCAAGCTCCACAAGCATTTCCACATTCGGCAGTGTACCGTTTTCCCATTTGGAAACCGCCTGAAATGATACGTTCAGCCTCTGCGCCACCTCCGCCTGCGTCATTCCCAGCTCTTTTCTCTTATTTGCAATAAACTCCGCTATTTTATGATTGTCTAACATTACCGTAACCTCCTGACTTTCCTTGTGCACCGAACGGAACTTACCTCTATGCTTTTACAATAATTTTATCAATGCCGTACAAAGGATAACAATAAACAAATCATGGAGTTTGGCAACGGGATTCAACCGGGAGTTGATATATGCTTTTTATACTTATCTATACCTTTTCTATCATTAACTCCGGAAAGATTTTATTATATTTATCCGCCCATTCATCAGTATTATAAAATACTATGCAATTTTGCCAGCCGTCACCGGTAATATAAAATGATTTATCCTGATTGCGGTTCCTGACAATTTCATTTAAATAACCGATTATTGTAACGTCAAACCAATCATAGTAAGCCCTTGCATTAAATCTGTATTCTTCGCCCAACAATTTAAACTCTATTGTCTGTATTCCGTTTCCTTCTTCAAAATTCACCTTGCTTATATCTTCTTTGATAACTTCAATCTGTAGTTCGCCTTTAGTCAATATATTTATACAGTTCAGGAAATCCGTGTACATGGAATCAACGCTAAAAACTTCCGTATCAAAAGAATATACCGACAGTTCTTTATCATTATTTTCCGACGGATATCCCAAATCATCCAGGATAATCCCCATCAGCCGGGAATTATCAAGATCATTAAGCATATCCTCAGGCATTTTACATATTCTGTTTATAATCTTTTCCCTGCTTTCGGCATTTGCCATTATTCCGACCGTATTTAATTTTTTAAAATAAGCCCTTATACATTCCTGCATTTTCATATTCCCTTCATATCACACCTTAAACCTATATCCCACACCCCATATCGTCTCGATATACTGCGGGCGGGAGGTGTCAAATTCGATTTTCTCGCGGATTTTTTTGATATGTACGGTGACGGTGGCTATGTCGCCCACGGACTCCATATCCCATATTTCCTTAAAAAGCTCCTCCTTGGTGTAGACATGGTTGGGATGCTTCGCAAGGAACAAAAGCAAATCGAATTCCTTGGTGGTAAAAAGCTTTTCCTCACCGTTTACAAAAACACGGTGCGCCGTCAAATCGATTTTTATTCCGCGGATTTCCACCACGTCGTTACGGGGAGTCAACTCGCCGACAAGCCGGTCATAGCGCGCGATATGCGCCTTAACGCGGGCAACCAGCTCGCTGGGGCTGAAGGGC
>JAAVHB010000046.1 GCA_014799955.1 Butyrivibrio sp.
GAAGTGCAGTAATGCATGGAGCTGACTGATACTAATAGGTCGAGGGCTTGACCAAGGTCAGGTGAAGAGGGAAGAGATGGATTGAGAGAGTTTTAATGTGTAGTTTTGTGGGTACTTTTATTAATTTTTTGTTGCTGATATTATAATTAATGGGAGGTAATCAATGATTACCTCTTTTTTTTTTGATTAAGATATGATATAATATCCGTATATATTTTAACTATAAAAAGAGGAGGTTTTTATGGAAACTGGTATATTGCTGGAGAACGGTACAAACGAGCTTGAAATCCTTGAATTTATGATTGGGGATAATTATTACGGAATTAATGTCGCTAAGATTAAAGAAATTGTGCAGTACCGCAGAGTTACGCCCGTACCTAATTCTCATCCGTTCGTGGAGGGTATTTTTATGCCGCGCGACGTTATGATAACGGTTATAGACCTTGCAAAGGCAACCGGAACTCAGGCGGCCGGAAATCCGGATACGGATATGTTGATTATTACTAATTTCAATAAACTTAATATTGCTTTTCATGTACATAAAGTTTGCGGTATACACAGGGTATCATGGACCGATATAATTACCCCTGACGCGTCAATTAATACGGGTGATGAAAGTATTACTACCGGTATAGTAAAAATCGATGAAAAGCTTATTGTTATTCTTGATTTCGAGCATATTGTTAACGATATTTCGCCGGAAACAGGTCTTAAGATATCTGAGGTTGAGAAATTCTCTTCAAGAGAGCGCAATGATGTTCCGATTTATATTGCCGAGGACTCCGGTCTTCTTATGAAGCTGATTTCGGATTCACTCAGGAAGTCGGGTTATGTCAATCTTGACCTTTCGTATAACGGTCAGGAATGCTGGGATAAGTTATCAAAGATCGGGAAGGATCATAAGGATGATGTCAAGCAGTATGTCGGCTGTGTAATCACCGATATTGAGATGCCCCTTATGGACGGACACAGGCTCACCAAGCTTATCAAGAGTGACGATGTGCTTAAACAGGTACCGATTATTATTTTCTCGTCGCTGATTAATGAGGAAATGAAAGTTAAGGGTCTTGAACTGGGAGCAGATTCACAGCTTTCCAAGCCGGAAATCGGTCTTTTGGTTGAGGAAATTGACAAGCTTGTTGCAAGAAACTAATAAAAAGATATACCGGAGGCATTTATGGCAGGCATGAATGAAGAAGAGGACTATCTGCATCAG
This sequence comes from Butyrivibrio sp., assembly GCA_014799955.1. Taxonomy (GTDB): domain Bacteria; phylum Bacillota; class Clostridia; order Lachnospirales; family Lachnospiraceae; genus Eshraghiella. The sequence goes on from JAAVHB010000046.1 coordinate 1,217, forward strand.
CTTTTGGAAAACGCAATGATGCAGGATGCCGGCTTTGAGGAGGAAGACAATCAAACAGACGGCGTTTCTGAGGACTTTGAGAACGAGCAGGAAATTTTACCGGACGAAGAGCCGGAGGAGGATTTTCTTTTTGAGCCGGACGAGGAAATGCAGAATACGGCACATGAAGAATCGGATGTTTTAGACTTCGATACGGATATTTTTTCCGAACCGGATGAAGAAACGGCGGATTTTACGGCAGACGATAATTCCGAAGATATGCTTGTTCTTGAGGAAGAGTTTGCCTCTGAAAACACTTCGGAGGCGATGCCTGAGGAAACGGAAAATGCGGCTGACGATGAGATTTTTTCGCTTGACGAACCGATGAGCAGCGTTCAGGAAGAAAGTACCGTCTCGGAGGAGACACCGGAAGAAGACGAAGAATGGGAATCGGACGGATTGGAACCTGATTATCTGAATGACTTAAAGGATATCGTCGAGTCGGATTCAAATCAGAGTGAATTTGATGTTTTGGAGGATTTCGGGAAGGATGCAGATTCTTCTGACGCTGAGATGTCCGAAGCGGAGGATGCAAAGGATTTGTCGGACGGATATGAGGAACCGGAAGAAAACGGCGGTCTGGAGGATATACTGGCTCTTGACGAGGAGAGTCCGCTTTCGGATTCTGTTTCTGAGAGTATGGAGGAGCCTCAATTAGATGAGGAGCCGGAGCATATTTTTTTGTCAGAGGAGGAAGATAGCGCCGATGCTTCAGGCGACCGTGATGAAATAGAAATCGAAGAAGAACCGGTCGGGGATACGAAAAAGTCCAAGTCAAAAAATAAAGCGAAGAAAGAAAAGAAGCAAAAGCCCGCAAAGGAAAAGGGCGAAAAGAAATTCAGTCTGAAAAGCTTCTTCATGGATTATGATGAAGAGGATTCGGAAAATAAAACCGCGGACGCCAATCAGCAGCTTATAGATGAGCTTTATGAGGGCAAAAGCTCCCTTGATGACGCAGACCCTAACGATATTGACGGTTCCGTCAAGAAGAAAAAGGAAAAGAAGGTCAAAGAGAAGAAGGAGAAAAAGGAAAAGCCGAAAAAGGAGCCTAAGCCCAAGAAGGTTAAAGAGCCGAAGGATAGCACGCAAAAGGGCGGCTTCAATGTCGGACTTCTTTTTAAGGCGATACTTATTGCGGCGGTATTGGTTGCGGCGATTATATTCGGCAGCAGTTTTTTTACATACCGCAATACCGTAAAAAGCGCACAGGAATACTTTGATTCGGGCAATTATTCGGCGGCGTACAACAGATTCAGCGGACTTAAAGTGAAAAGTAAGGACAATGATTTATACATGAAGGTCCGCACGGTAATGGTGGTCTATCAGGGAATCGAGTCATATGAGAATTATATGGCGCTTGACGATGTTCCGCATGCGCTTGACGCGCTGATTATGGCGGTTGGAAGAAAGAACCGTAATGAGGAAAATGCGATAAAGTACGAGGTTACCGGTGAAGTGAATACCGTATACAACAGAGTAATCGGTATGCTGGACAGATACGGAATCAGCGAAGCGCAGGCTTTGGATTATTTTACCATGAAGGATTATGACGAGTATTTCGCGATACTTGAAAGCATCGGAGGACACGGCGTTGATAGCAATAATTGATTACGATGCCGGAAATATTAAGAGCGTTGAGAAGGCTTTTGAGTATCTTGGTCAGAAAGCGGTTGTCACAAGGGACGGCAGTATAATCAAAAGCGCGGATAAGATTGTTCTGCCGGGCGTCGGAGCGTTCGGCGACGCGATGCGTAAGCTTGATGAATACGGGCTGGACGGCGTAATCCGCGAGACCGTTGATATGGGCAAGCCCTTTTTGGGAATATGTCTCGGGCTTCAGCTGCTGTTCGATTCCAGCGAGGAATCGGACGGAGTTAAGGGGCTTGGGATTTTAAAGGGAAAAATACATAAATTTCCGGGGGATAAAGGCTATAAAATCCCCCAGATTGGATGGAATTCCTTGGAAATTCGCGGGGATTCCGTTCTTTTTAAGGACATACCCAACCAATCGTATGTATATTTTGTACATTCATATTATCTCAAGGCGGAGGATGAGAAAATTGTGGCGGCCTCCACAGATTACGCGGCGCATGTTCACGCTGCCGTGGAGAGGGATAATATTTTTGCGTGCCAGTTTCATCCGGAAAAAAGCGGCGAGGTGGGACTTAAGATACTCGCCAATTTTGCGGGACTTTAAGGAACGTCCCGTTCGGAGCGAACCTACTCGCGGGAGTGTTAAGGAGTTTATATGTATACAAAAAGAATAATTCCGTGCCTTGACTGCAAGAACGGGCGTGTGGTAAAGGGAACCAATTTCATAAATCTGAGGGATGCGGGAGACCCGGTGGAGGTCGCATCGGCATACGACAAGGCAGGCGCCGACGAACTGGTTTTTCTTGACATAACGGCGACTTCGGACGAAAGAAACACGACTGTCGATTTGGTAAGAAGGATAGCCGAGAAGGTTTTTATCCCGTTTACGGTCGGAGGCGGAATAAGAAGCGTCGAGGATTTCAGGGCGCTTCTCCGTGAGGGCGCGGACAAAATATCAATCAATTCTGCGGCTATTAACAGGCCGGAGCTTATAAATGAGGCGGCTGACAAGTTCGGGAGCCAGTGCGTGGTGGTTGCCATTGACGCGAAGCGCAGAGACGGCGGGGACGGCTGGGAGGTCTACCGTTCCGGAGGGCGTATCAATACGGGAATTGACGCGGTTGAATGGGCAATCGAGGCGTCAAAAAGAGGAGCCGGCGAAATCCTGCTGACCAGCATGGACTGCGACGGAACGAAGGCGGGGTATGATACCACGCTTACAAGGCTCATAGCAGACAGCGTGGGAATTCCGGTTATAGCGTCGGGAGGTGCGGGCTGTGAGGAACATTTTTACGACGCCTTTGAAAAAGGACATGCGGATGCGGCGCTTGCGGCTTCGCTTTTTCATTATAAAGAGCTTGAAATTTCGGACCTAAAAAAATATCTTGCGGAAAGGAATATTCCCGTAAGACTTTAACAAAGGAGTAAGGGCTATGGCGGCTATTGATAACGACTGGCTTGAGGCGGTTTCTCCCGAATTTTCGAAACCGTATTATAGAGAACTTTTTCGGTTTGTAAAGGACGAATACAGCAAAACTGTTATATATCCTCCGGCGGACGATATTTTTAATGCGTTTCATTTTACTCCGCTTGGAAAGGTCAAGGTGCTTTTACTCGGACAGGACCCGTATCACAACGAGCATCAGGCGCACGGTCTGAGCTTTTCGGTGCTTCCTGAGCAAAAGGATATTCCGCCGTCGCTTCAGAATATATATAAGGAGCTTCATGACGATTTGGGCTGCTATATACCAAATAACGGTTATCTCAAAAAGTGGGCGGAGCAGGGTGTTCTGTTGCTCAATACCGTTCTGACAGTCCGCGCGCATCAGGCGAATTCCCATCAGGGAAGAGGCTGGGAAAAGTTTACCGATGCCGTGATTCAGGCGGTGAATATGCAGGACAGACCGATAGTGTATCTTCTTTGGGGAACGCCTGCGGGACGCAAGGCGGCAATGCTCAACAATCCCAAGCATCTTGTGCTTAAAGCGCCTCACCCCAGCCCGCTTTCGGCTTTCAGAGGATTTTTCGGCTGTAAGCATTTCAGTCAGTGCAACGAATTTCTCAAGGAAAACGGCATTGAGCCGATAGACTGGCAGATAGAGAATATCTGACAGTCGTTTAAATCCCCATATCCCACAAGCTCATCTGCCGTCCGCTCTGTTTTTCCTCAAAGGTGTGCAGATAAGAGAAAATCTGATTATTGTCATGGACAATTCCGGCGGCGGCACATTTTTTATGGAAAAGCTTCATAAGATAGCCGTTATTGTCGCTGTCCAGCATGTAGCGGTTTCCGTATTTTCGGACATATTTTTGCGTAAGACCGGGAAAAAGCCGGTCAAGCTGTTCATAGAAATATTCTCTGTTTCCTTCGCGCAGTGTCAGCCCCATTCCGAAGCAGATAATACCGTATACATTTGCTTCAATGCATAAATCCAGAATTCCGGAAATATTTTCCTCAGTGTCGTTTATAAACGGAAGAATCGGGCTAAGCCATACGACGGTGGGAATACCGGCGTCCCTGAGCTTTTTCAACGCCTCAAAGCGCGCTCTTGTCGTGCATACATTCGGCTCTATTTTACGGCAAAGCTCCTCGTCATAGGTGGTCAGCGTCATCTGGACGACACATTTGGTTTTGTCGTTTATTTTCTTTAAAAGGTCAAGGTCACGGAGAACGAGGTCGGATTTGGTAATAACAGTAAAGCCGAAGCCGTATTCGTATATCAGGGACAGCGCCTTTCTTACATGGCAAAGTTTCGTTTCCAACGGTATATACGGGTCTGTCATTGAGCCGGTGCCAATCATGCATTTTTTGCGCTTGTGCTTAAGCGCGTATTCAAGAAGCTCCAAAGCGTTGCTTTTTATCTCTATATCCTCAAAATCATGCTTCATATTATAGCATTTGCTTCTGGAATCGCAGTAGATGCAGCCGTGAGTACAGCCGCGGTAAAGATTCATTCCGTTTTGCGAGGATAAAATTCCCTTTGATTCTGCATAGTGCATAGTGTTTCTCCTGACGGCGGCGGTTTACTGCATGTTTTTGCAGTTTTTCCTGTGGGCGTTAAGCTTTTTGATTGCCCAGTTATAATGGCTTGACAGGCTGCTTACAAAAAAAGAGCCGAGAGTGCTTGTGCCGACCCATTTATATACGCCCTTTGAAAACAGCTCCTCGTCCGAAAAGGTTTCGGCAAGCTTCATAACTTCGGAATGGGACTTGTCAAGCAGCTTCCTTGCTTCATCAAGCGGGGTGCACTGATGCTTGTTCCGGAATCCCACGTTCATATCTCCGTAGGTTTTCCAGTTGTACGGACCGGGTAAAAAAGCTCTGTTTTCACCGTTAAGGTTAGCGTTTACCCATTTCAGCAGAAGCTGATGCCATTCATAAAGATGAATCAGAATATCCTTGAGATTTTTGTCACGTCTCCAGTGAGCCTCCTTTTTTGACAGGTCGCCCCCAAAATCAAACGGGGTGTTAAGCTCCTTATCGGAAAGATTTGAAATGATTGAATTAAGTTTCTCATATGCGTCGGCCGAC
>JAAVHB010000047.1 GCA_014799955.1 Butyrivibrio sp.
CAGAAGCAAATCTCTCTGGTCTCTCAGATCTGCCGCAACCTCAACACGCGGCGCCTCTATTCTTGCTATTCTTCTGTTCAAATCCTTTATTTCATCGCCGATTTGGTTTATCCTCTTGATGGTGGCAACAACCTCGTCGTCAAGTGTCCTCTGATATTTCGCAAGACCGGAATAAACCAGCTGTGACTTATCTACAAACTCAACCGCTCTCTGCACTACCGAAGCTCTGAACTCCAGCTCTCCGGGAGCCTCCGTAAGCTTGTTTATAGCTTCACGTAAATCCGTGAGCGCGCTCTGAAATCCGATTCCGTCGATTCCGTCCTTGGACATTCCCATCTGGACCTCTATCTCATAAATCGAATCATATAATTTATCGTAAAATTTCTGTCTGCCCGATTCTCTTCTGTATGCTATATCAAGAAAAATATCTCTCACATGATTTATTGTCTGAACCGCTACACCGAGACCGCTCTGACCCCTGTTGACGCCCGAAGAGGTATTAACAAAGTTATAAATCATATCCTTGTTGATAACCTGCTGCCTTACATATCCTTCTGTCTGCGCATTGGTAAGGTTGTTGGCTGTTGTATTCAACGCGTTATTGCTGGTCTGTAAACCGGAAAGTCCAACATACAAACCTGTCATCATGCTGCCCATAATTACTGCTCCTTTATGCCGTCAGGCGAAATTATTGTTTTGCGTCAAAAGAACCCGTCGGTCCGTAAGATTCATTGGTATAGGTATTGCCGGAATAGTTGGCGGTGGTCGGTGCCTGCTTCAGGCTCTGTGCCAGATTAAGCTCAAAGTCAACCATCTCAATCGACTCCTGCAAAAGCATCCTGTTGCTGTCATTAACCCTCACCATCCGCTCAAGCGTACTCTTAAGCCTGTCGTGTATATCCTTAATCGCGTCGCTCTCTGCCTTTCTGGAAGACAAAAGCTCCGCAAGTCCGCCGAGCGTCAGCTCCTCCGGCTTTCTGTTAAGCACTATGGCGATATCACCGGTCGCCTCAATTCTTTTCTTCTCGAGTTTATTAATACGCTCAACAATGCTCTGCTCCTTGGCAACAAGCTCGTTAAGCGCATTCACATCGCCTCTGACTATAATATCGGTTTTTTCCATTGATACCGCCAGCAGCGTTTCGTATTCTGAATTTTCCTCGTTAAGAACAGTGATAAGATTTTCAATTAAGCTTGCCACTTACTTTACTCCTAAAATACAGTTGTTCCGTACTTTTCCGCAAGCTTTGCCGCGAAATCCGCAACGCTCACGTCATAGGTACCTGCTTCAATGCGGGCTTTCATATCTGCAACCTTATCTTCCCTGATATCGGACGCAGCCGCTACTGCCTGCTTTGCAACCTGATAATCCCTGCCAAACTGCGAAATCTCAACCTTATCGGTTCCCTTTGCAGCGCCCTTCTTTGCAACCTTGGGCTTATTGCCGGTCTGATAAATCCGGCTGACCTGATTATATGCATCGATTCTCATAGCTATCTCTCCTTCCGTGAATAGATATTTTCCTGAATTAATGGAATCTCTACATTATGTATCGGTGTTTTTTGCAAAATCATTAGAGTAAAATTAAAAAAATCGGGCCTCAGACCCGATTTTTAAAAACAGCATAAATTATTTTACGTTGAAAATTGCACAAAATAACTCTTAATTATCAAGGAAACGCATCTTGGCCTTATCCTTGGTTGTCTTGGTAGGTCGATAGGTATTTTCCTTGTACAGCTCGCCGAATCCCTTGGCAACATTATCCTTGCACTTAGCGCAGAAACGTCCCGACTTTATCGTCGCGCCGCAGTTCTCGCACTCGATTCCGATAGGCGAATCATCCGCAAACGTGAGTCTTTCCTCTCTTATCCATCTCTCAATCTGAGGAATGGAAACCTCGTTTTTCTCGGAAATCTCATGCATAGATGCCCTGGGATTGTCATTTATATACTGTTTAACTTCCTTGAACTTTTTATCAAGCTCCTCCATACATACCGAGCAAAGCAAATATCCTCCCCCGATATAATTAAAAAGCCTTCCGCAGCCCCTGCAGTTCTTTACATCCATTGAACATCCTCCTAAAATCCGTTTCCGATGCAGACGCTCATAAAATACACTCTGTCCGCACCGCCCGCCTTTAACGCCAACGCGCACCCGTCAACCGTAGCGCCCGTAGTATATATATCGTCCACTACTATTACATTTTTATATTTTACACCATTTTTCGCAATTTGAAAAGCATTTTCTATATTAATATTGCGCTCCCTGTCATTAAGCTCCTTCTGCGGCGTTGTTTTCTTTATTCTTACAAGAGTTTCCGTGTCCACCTTTATTCCCGTCTGCCGCCCGATTTCGCGCGCCAGAACCTCCGCCTGATTGTATCCCCTTGACCTGTAGCGCGACGGATGCAGCGGAACCGGAATCAGCGCCTGTGCCCGCCAGCCCTTTATGATATCCCCGTACCGTTCAATCAGCTCTTTCGCATAAAAGCCCGCATACTCCCTCCGGTTGTTATACTTGAAGGCATACATGGATTTCTTCATGGCGTCGCTGTAGCTGAACGCCGCCACACCCCTGTCAAAATTATGCTTTTTAACGGCGCAGTCCCGGCAGAACTCCCGCTCCTCCTCGTCAAGCTGCTTGCCGCATTTAAAGCACATGGGCTGACGTATCCGTGTTATCTTATCCTCGCATCCGCCGCAAATCCACGTCCTCCCATCCCTTTTTTGCAAAAGCGCGCCGTCGCACACGGGACATCTGGGCGGATAAAGTATTGTGTGCGCCGCATCAATTATTCCGTATAAGTTTATTGCTGCTCAACCTCCCCTATTCTTTGTGCCAGCGAAGAAAAGCGCTTCGTTTCGTTTACGTTTTCAATCATTCTGTAAAAGGTATTTTCGCTGCCCACAACACATATGCACTTTCTCGCCCTCGTAACAGCCGTGTACAAAATATTCCTGTTCATAAGCATCCTCGGACCGTCAAGAAGAGGAAGCACGACCGCGGGATACTCACTGCCCTGCGATTTGTGAACCGTGACCGCATATGCGTGTTCAAGCTCCTCCGCCTCCTTAAAGCTGTAGGTGACGTATTTTTCCTCGTCAAAGCATACCGTAAGCTCGGACATAACAAGGTTAATCTCATTGATTATTCCCATATCCCCGTTAAAAATTCCCATTCCGCTTTCGACGGCTATTCCGTGCCTGCCCCTGATTTCCCACGAAATCTTATAATTGTTGCGGGTCTGCATTACCTTGTCGCCCTCGCGGAAAATCACGCCGCCAAGCTCCTTCTGCGTCTTGTCGGACTGCGGCGGATTCAGGAACTGCTGTAAAACCTCATTGAGCTTTTCAACTCCGAGCATTCCCTTTCTGGTAGGCGTAAGCACCTGCACATCTCCGGGCGTACAGCCGGTATATGCCGGAAGCTTGGTTTTAACCAGGGTAACCGCCGCGTTGATTATCGAATTGGCGTCGTTTCTTTTGATAAAAGGAAAATCCTTGCTTGACGGACCGATTTCAAACATCTCGCCCTCGTTGATTTTGTGGGCGTTTACGATTATGTCGCCCGCCTCCGACTGCCTGAAAATCTTGTTCAGCTTGACAACCCTGAAGCAGTCCGACGCGATTATATCCTTTAGTACGTTGCCCGGGCCGACCGACGGAAGCTGGTCCGCGTCGCCCACAAGTATGAGCCTTGTCCCTATGCTTACCGCCTTAAGCAGACTGTTCATCAGGAAAATATCGACCATGGACATCTCGTCTATGATTATCACGTCAGCTTCAAGCGGATTGTCCTCATTGCGCTCAAACGCGGCGTTCGCTCCGTCCTCGGAAAGGTTTCCCGAAAGCTCGAGAAGCCTGTGCACGGTCTGCGCCTCGCGTCCCGTCGCCTCTGTCATCCTTTTGGCGGCGCGCCCCGTAGGCGCGGCGAGCTGTATTTCCTTTCCGAAATTCTCAAAATATCTTATTATGGTGTTGATTGTCGTTGTTTTGCCCGTGCCGGGACCGCCCGTGATTATAAGAACCCCGTTCACGGCGGCAGCCCTCACCGCCTCGCGCTGCATCGGCTCAAGTTCTATCCTCTCGCTTCGTTCTATCGCGCTTATATCGCGCTCAAGCGCCTCCGCGTCCGCAGCTCCCTCTTTTGCAAGTCCCGCAAGCCTGTGAGCAACCGAAAGCTCCGTTCTGTAGAGCGACGCAAGGTACACGGCCTTAACGTCTCCGGCGTCGCGCACCGTTATTTTATGCTCTATCATAAGCTCAGTGAGTACGTCCTCGCCCTCGGTTATCATGACTCCGAGAAGCCCGCCCGCATACTCTATAAGCATATCAAGCGGCAGATATACATGTCCTGCCGACATGGCTCTGGAAAGTGTATACAAAATCCCGCTCTTTATCCTGTACGGAGAATCCGGCTCAATTCCCGCGCTGCGCGCTATCTCGTCCGCAATCTTGAAACCGACTCCCTCCATATCGTCAGCAAGCTTATACGGATTTTCCCGTATTATGTCGTAAAGACCTTCTCCGTATTCTTTATAAATTTTTACCGCAAGATTCATACCGATGCCGAGTTTTCCGAGATAAATCATTGCCCGCCGCATATCCCGCTTCTCTACAAGCTGGTCGGCAATCTCCATCGCCATTCTCTCGCTGATGCCCTTAATCTCGGCAAGCTCCTCGGGATTCTGTTCAATCACCCTGAAGGTATCCGCCTTGAAATGCCTGACAATCCTTGCCGCAAGCGTCGGTCCCACACCCTTTATTGCCCCGGAGCCGAGGTATCTCTCCATAGAATCAATATCCTCCGGCTGCGATTCCTCGTAGCCCGTCACTTTGAATTGCAGTCCGTAGCTTGGATGCACCGTGAAATCTCCCCTGAAAGCGGCATATTCACCCGTATTGAGCAGATAAAGCGTTCCGACACATACCATGCTTTCGTCTATATCCTTGGCGAAATCAGGATTTTCGTCCCGCAGTCTCTGCGCCTCTTCGGAGGAAAGCGCAACCTCCATTATCGTATGTCCGTTATCGCTGTTTGTGTATATTATTCTTTCGACATAGCCCTTGAGTTCCAAAATTTTTCTCCCGTATAAAATATAGATTAAATTTTTACAGAAAAAAGCCGCACGAGTCCCTCAGAAGGTCCCCGAACGGCTATTTTATTGTTTGAATTTATATTATTTTATTCCGTAATTGCGCTTCATCTGTTCAAAAAGCTGCTTTGCCAAACCGATTCCGTCTCCGCGCTCGGTCGCGCTTTTGGCGTATTCCTGATACAGAGTATCCTTAAACATATCGACATGGTTCATTCCCGAGTCGTCATCGTCGTCCTTGGGAATCATTTTTTCCATGCCCTTGAATACCTGCTCAAGAAAGTATGCCTCAAACGACTTGCATACCTCCATAAGCTCTTCTTCCGACGCCTTGGAATAATCCGTATTCTTAAGCTTATCCTCAAGCTGCGACGTTGTCTGCGAATAATCGGTATTGGCATACATATTGGAAATGCCGCCAAGCATATCGCTCATATTATCCTACCTCCTGACATTCCGCTAACGTCTGAGACTGTTGGCCTGACCTAACATCTCATCCGAAGCCTGAATAGCTTTTGAATTCATCTCATAGGCTCTCTGCGCTACGATGAGATTAACCACCTCGTCCGCAACCTGTACGTTGGAGCCCTCTACGCGCCCCTGCCTGATAACGCTTCTCTTAAGCGCGGGATTATCCATCTCCTCGACAGCCTCTCCCGAAGCGTCCGTAACCTTGAACATGGTGCTGCCCACACTGTCAAAGCCGGCGGGATTTGTTACCTGATACATACCGAGTCTTATTCCGAGACTCTGGAGATTGTTCGTCTCGTCGGGATAGCAGAAGGTGCCGTCCGAGGTTACAACCAGCTTGGAAACAACATATGTATCGTCAAATTCAATCGTCATTCCGTCGGAATCAAGCACCGGATAGCCCTCCGAGGTGCAAAGCATAAAACCCCCCGTGGAAATTGCCATCTGGAAATTACCGTTACGCGTATAATATGTCTCGCCGTTCAATCCCAGAACCGAGAAGAAACCCTCACCCTCGATACCGAATCCGAAAGGATTAGCGGTTTCAAGCAGAGGTCCCTGCTGGAACTGCGTCGTTATGGACGCGGTGCGCGTTCCGGTTCCTACCTGCGCGCCTATCGGTTTCAAATCTCCGTTGGCGCTTGTAGATCTTGTCTGAAGCGTCTGATAAAGCAGCGACTTGAATTCTGCCGTTTTGGTCTTGTATCCCGTAGAGTTCACGTTGGCAAGATTATTTGAAATAACGTCTACGTTAACCTGCTGTGCCTTCATTCCCGACGCGGCAGAATATAATGCTCTCATCATAAGTCAATCATTCCCCTTCCTATGTCATTTTTCCTAATCCAACTGAGCGTTCAAGAGTAGAGTCAATGGATTGTATAACCTTCTGATTACTTTCATAATCTCTGGCGATTGCAATCAGCTCCACCATCTCGGATACGGCATTGACATTGGAGGCTTCAAGGTATCCCTGAAAAACTCTGCAAGTCGGTTCTGTATTGGTCGCACCATCGATGGCAATGTACATATTTTCGCCGAACTTCTTAAGATAATCGTAATCCTCAAAATCGACAAGCTGAAATCTGCCTATCTCCTGACCCTCGCCCGTTATTCTTCCGGTTTCGTCAACCGAAATCTTAACGCCCTCAGGTATTATTATGAGCCCGTTATCTTCACCCAGAACGAAATCGCCATCCTTGGTCATTAAAATCCCTTCGGAATTGACGGTAAAATTACCGTCTCTTGTGTATCGAATTGATTCATTTCCGTTTCTGTCGGCGTAAGAAATTGCAAAGAATCCTTTCCCGCCAAGAGCTATATCGTAGGTATTGCCGGTCTCCTCAAGATTGCCGTCCGTATAGTCGGTATATGTTTCACCGACCTTAACGCCCAGGCTCATCCTGCCGATTGGCTGATGAATATAATGCACCGAGCAGTCGTTAATCTTGATTCCCATTACCGCGTCAAATGTCTGCGATGTACACCCTTCTCTTTTATAAGCCGTTGTATCGGAATTTGCCATATTATTGGTTATTACGTCAAGACGGTTCATCTGATGCACCATACCCATATGTGCCGTGTATAAACTTCTGACCATAGCCTTTAAACTCCTTACTGCCCCTTGCGGGACCGCTTATAATTTATCTAAAGGGAAAACCCTTAGATTGCTTAATGTAAATTCTTAAGGGCTTACGCCCTGTTTCCGAAAAAGCTTACCGCTCTCCCGCAAGGAACTCGATGAATTTGCCGGTACCTATTGCAACCGCCGTCATGGGATCCTCTGCGGTCATCGTGTTGATTCCGGTCTTATCCTCGATAAGCTCCTCAAGCCCCTGCAAAAGGCTTCCGCCTCCCGTAAGAACCATGCCTCTGTCGGCGATGTCCGCCGCAAGCTCCGGCGGCGTCTTCTCAAGAACGCTGTGAATCGCCTCAACTATCTGCGAGGTCGCCTCTTTAAGCGCCTCCTCTGTTTCGGCCGACGTTACCGTAACGGTCTTCGGAAGTCCCGTTACAAGGTTACGGCCTCTTATATCCATGGAAACAACCTCAGCCCTCGGATACGCGCTGCCTATCTTAATCTTTATGTCTTCGGCAGTTCTCTCTCCGATTAAGAGATTGTGTTTTTTACGCATATAACGCACGATTGCCTCGTCAAAATCGTCTCCGGCAATCTTAATCGACGTGCTGACAACGGTTCCCCCAAGCGATATAACGGCGATGTCGGTGGTTCCTCCTCCGATATCGACAATCATGTTGCCGCACGGTCTTGAAATATCGATACCCGCGCCAATCGCAGCCGCGATAGGTTCCTCGATAATCGCAACCTCTCTTGCGCCCGCCTGATATGTCGCGTCCTCAACAGCCTTTTTCTCAACCTCCGTGACGCCGCTCGGCACACAGACGCTGATTCTGGGCTTCTTGATTACCTTTTTGCCCAGCGCTTTCTCTATAAAATATTTGAGCATCTTCTCGGTAACGGTATAATCGGATATAACCCCCTGACGAAGCGGTCTTACCGCGACGATATTGCCCGGAGTCCTTCCGAGCATAAGCCTCGCCTCTTCGCCAATCGCCTTAATCTTATTGGTATCTCTATCAAATGCCACAACCGACGGCTCTTTCAAAACAACTCCCTTGCCTTTGATATACACAAGGATGCTGGCTGTTCCTAAATCAATTCCGATATCTGTACCTATCATCTTATTCCCCTTTCGCTTGATAAAGTATATTTTCATCTGCCCGTAAAAAAATTGCAGAATTCCATACTAAACACACATACATTGACATTATATACAATATCCCGCAAATTTAAAAGAGGTAATTTTGAAAAATACAAAAAAAGGAAACTCTGCATATTTTATCGGCAGATTTTCCTTTTTTGTTAATACCCATATCAATGTTTATGCAAATATTTTTCTCTGGTAGCAAGCCCGCCGCGGATATGCCTCTCCGATTTGTTTACATCCAGCACCTTCCTCGCCTCCTGCGCCAAAGTCGGATTCACTCCCTTAAGACGCTCGGTAATGTCTTTATGTACCGTGGATTTGCTTATCCCGAATTCTTTTGCGGTCTGTCTGACGGTTGCTTTATTCTCCACAATGTATTCCGCCATTCTGATGGCGCGTTCTTCGATATATCCTTTCAAAGGTGTCCCCTGCATGGTTGTTTGTACATTCTATGCGGGAGAATCCGGTTATATCACATGAATAGCAAAGCGGACAGCCAATCATTCCTTCCACTCTGTTTTTATTTCATCGTCCGCAAGCGACGCGTCAAAGCGGTAATGCGCCGTAACCGACGCGCGCCTAAGATAATCCTCCTCGCGCCTCGGCTGACCGCCGTTATGGATTACATACGGCTGGCCGTCCTTATTTCTTTTATCCGAAATCATGCCTATATGCCTGTCATCGTCAAAAATAACTATATCCCCCGGCTGCCACTCCCCGATTTCGTTTATGTCGGTCGTAAGTGAAACGGCATGCTCCTCAAAAAAGACATGCAGATTTTTTACTCTTCTGAAATCAATATTTTTGTCGGGGCGCTCCACCGCCGTATAAGCCTCCGGTCTTGCGGCAATGTCACGGTCAACCATTTCCCTCAGGTTATATCCGGCGTTTTTAAACGCGCGCCAGATAACGTCGGTGCATACACCTATATTGTCCGGCGGAAATCCGCCGTCAAGGTAGCTGCCGTCATACTTCGGGTGATTTTCGGCGTCTTTCCTCGCTCCGAGCAGAAAATCCGTATAATCGTCCGTCCCGTTGCCGTTGAAATCCACGCCGCTGCGAAGCGTATCTATCCCGAAATCCTTTGCGGTATAAATCTTTTTAGGCAGGAGATTATAATAATCGGCAGTCCAAAGCCCGACGATCAGAAGTATTAATACAACGGCGGCCGCCACAATAAGAATGGTGTTTCGCTTTTTATTTGATTTCATCCAGCGCCTCCTTGCTCTTTATTATATATAGAATAAAATTTATTATCAACCTTTTTTACGGAAATAAGTCGTAATATGTCAAATCAACACTTGCCTATGAGTAAGGTAAGTAGTATAATCAAGGTGCAATTTTACATTATATTATAAAGAAGATAAATAGCAGCTCCGTGATACCGAGCTGATGTTTTATTTACTGTAATAACTTACGAAAGGAACGGATATATTCATGGGTAATACCTCTAACAGCACCAAACAAAAAAAACAACAATCCGAGACCTCTAGGTCGGCTAAAAATAAATTTCTGCATATATCGGGATTTGCGATATTTGCTGTACAGCTTATTGTAACAATCATCTTTCTGGTCTTTTTACAATATGTTAATATACTCCCAACCTCATTTAAAATGATGATAGGGATGCTTTTGATACTGTTTTGCCTTGCGACACTGATTACACAGTACTGGAAAATACCGGGAATAGTTACCAAAATATTTTCGGTTCTGTTTTCCGTTATATTAATAGTCGGGTGCGTATATATTAATTCCACCAGAAAAGCCATCAGCAATATATCGGGGAGCAAAATCCAGGAAACTCAAATGGGTGTATATGTGTTAGCGGACAATCCCGCTGACAGCATTGCCGAAATCAAGGATTCGCCGTTTGGCATAATCGCCAACATAGACAGAAAAACCACTGACAAAACTATCGGCGATATTGAAAAAGAAATTTCCTCGGAGATTTCAATCGTGGAATATGAAGGAACCACACAAATAATAGAAGCCCTGCTCAGTAAGAATGTGACTGCTATTATAATAAACCAGAGCTATATAAATATTTTGTCAGAGCATTCCGATTACGAGGATCTTGACAAAAAGATAAAACTTATTTCCACATATAAACAGGTAAGCGATGTCATCAATAACAATGTGCCTGGCGAATCTCCCTCCAGAGAAGGTGTATTTACCGTATATGTGAGCGGAATCGATACCAACGGCGCTCCCACAGTCAATCAAAACAGTGACGTAAACATTCTTATAGCGGTCAACACAAACACGCACCAGATTCTGATGATAAATACTCCGAGAGACTTTTATGTGCCTTTATCCATATCAAACGGAGTTAAAGATAAGCTTACTCATGCCGGCTGTTACGGAATTGACTGTTCGGTAGACACTATTGAAATGCTGTACGGAATTAACATAGACCACTACCTTAAAGTTAATTTTACAGGATTTGTGAATATAATTGATGCCCTCAACGGTGTTGATATATATTCGGAGTATGAATTCACGACAATACACGGCGGATATCATTATGTAAAAGGATATAATCATCTCAACGGAATACAAGCCCTAGGGTTTGCACGAGAAAGATATTCCTTTGGTTCTGGAGACAGACAAAGAGGAAAAAATCAAATGGCTGTAATTAAAGCAATGATTAACAAAATGATGACCTCTGATATGCTCATTAATTATACAAGAGTGCTAAATGCCGTATCGGCAAGTATGGCGACGGATATGTCTTACGACGAAATAACCGATTTGGTTAAAATGCAGCTCGAAACTATGCCTACATGGGACATTCAAAGTTTCAGCGTAGACGGAACAGGAGATAACCTGCCTTGCTTCTCGCTGAGTTCTCCGAATTACGTTATGATTCCCGACGAAAGCACCGTAAATCGTGCAAAAGAATATTTAAATAATATTTATAATGACATTATAATAAATACCGCTTCCTAGAAATGATAAATGATAAAAAGGGGCTGTCGCACTAAGTAATTAGTGCGCAGCTCCTTTTCTATGCAAAAAATAACTGCCAGACCTCGAAAAAATCCGGCAGTTGGTGTAAAATTAATGTATGACCAAACACATTAACTTACAGGAAAATTATAGTCTAAATCAGGGCGGATATCAATTAAAACTTCCGCTGAATATTGAAACGATCATTCCGGAAGACGATTCTGTGCGGCTGCTAAGTCAGCTTGTGGAGGCTACAGATCTGACTGACTTATATTCTACTTACGAAAGAATAAATTCAGTATCCCCAAGAACACTTCGGTATCAAAAGTTGAGACTTAACTTTCCATACCGTGATAGAAATATAGTCTATTGTCACACATTTTTCCCTCGCAGTCGAGGTACGCACTATCTGCCGTTTACTTATTTATCATAAAATCTGTTCATATCTGAGCTTATCGTGAACAGTTATTTCCTCACCCTCCTGAACCTCAATTATATTAAGTTCCGTTATGGCGCGAACCGTATGCTTACAACCTGCCGGCAGCAAAACCACATCTCCAGCGCTTATCGTCCTATGTACCCCGTCAACCACCGATTCCCCATCACCGGATAAAACTGCCCATATCTCATTTCGATAATTATGACTGTGATAATTCATCTTTTTCCCGGCTCTTATCGAAACTTTTACCGTCATTGCCCTCTCCTGAACATCAAGTATCACGAAAGTTCCCCACGACTTTTCCGCATAACGTGCTCTTGAATCAAGCCGCTCTACATAGGGTTTTATTTTGCTACTCTGTTCTTTATCCGTCACAAGAATTCCGTCATTCCCGACAACAACTATCATATCGTTCAATCCCATACAAATAACAGGAATATTCAGTTCATTAACAATATGGATATCCTTGCAGGTATCATCAAATACCGCCTGTCCAATAATCTGTTCCGACATCGAATCAACAAAAGTATTCCACGTCCCAATATCCTTCCATGCGCCGCCAAACCTAAGTACACGGATTCCTTTCTCACGTTCCAAAACAGCATAATCAAAGCTGATGCTAGGCATATCTGTATACTGCCTTACCAAACTGTCATATCCATCAAAATCAATCATTGTATGAGACTTTTCTAATAAATATCGGAGCTTAAATCCTAATACTCCGCAATTCCACAGCGCTCCCTTGGAAATATATTCTGCCGCCGTTTTCATATCTGGCTTTTCCTTAAACTCTCTAACAAAACTTAACTCAGAATTATCGGAAGGAATAATATAACCGTACTTATCGCTAGGATGAACCGGTTCTGCACCCATCAATACTATTCCATCACCATCGTGTCTGACAATCTGTTCCAATCGCAGCATCGCCTCAAAATAATCATTATCAACATAAGGATCAACGGGGCACACTATAACCGGCTCATCTTTATCAATTCCTGCAATATCCTCCAAATAAGAAACCGCCAATGTGATTGCCGGAAATGTATTTCGACGTACCGGCTCCACGCAGACGGCTATACTATCCCCTACCTGATTATAAATCTCACTCACTTGGGATTTGCTAGTTGCAATAACAATATTAGCTTTCGGATCCACCTCATAAATCTGACGACAAACCCGTTGCATCATAGATTCACAATTGCCATCATTGTTTCGGAATAATTTTATAAACTGCTTAGACCTTATATTGTTTGACAGCGGCCACAGCCTCTGCCCGCTTCCTCCTGACAAAAGAATAATATTCATAATCGTACCCGTATTTTAAGTTATTTCCAAGTTCTATTGAAAGCGCTTCTACGTATGACCACTTAGATATGATGATTTAATTCCTGAATTTATTACAAATCAATGCTTGCAATTCTCGGTTCAAAACAGCAGCATGGTCTAACACAGACGACACGTACTCCGCTAGCCCGCTGCGGTCCAATTTTCATAAATGTCGCAAGTACCGTCGTTTTTCCGTGTAACCCAAGCGGACCGACATCTGCCTCATTCACTCTACGAGTAATACTCTCTTCCATATCACTCTGACAGTTATATCTGCCGTCGACCAAAGCCTGCATCATCATTGAGGCGGCCTCAAAATGGGATCTGCCTACTCCTACGGCTAGAGTACATGGCGTACATCCAAGTTGCAAAGCCGCTTCTTTAGACCAGTTTACAATTTCGTCCAATATATTTTGTGTGTTATGTTTATGAAAAATCCTATACGTCTTCGCCCGAATAGCCGGTCCGCCGCCAAACATAAGAATATGCAGTCTAATCACATCTTCATCAATCTGCCTGAGCAGAATAGGAGAAGGCTCAACTCCCGCAGGATCAGGATTCAAACCGCCCGACTGGTCTATTCTTTGACTGTCGTTGCCCATTATCCCCATAGGTCGTCCGGGAAGCATACGGAGTCCTTCCTGTACTCCTTTTTTTATTGACGAAAGCATATTACCTGTAACAATAGCGTTCGGTCCTACTTCAAGCACAAGATGCGGAATTCCGGAATCGTCGCATAACGGACTTTTATTCTTTTCGGCAGCCTCTGCATTATCCATAATCGTCCGCATCACCCATTTTGCACGTTCATTTGTTTCTGTACTTATAGCCTTTATATATGCGTCCTTCTTATCCTGCTTAAAGGTCGAACCTGCGGCAACAAGCGTATCTCTTACTAATTCAACAATCTTTTCATTATCCATTAGTATATGCTCCTTCCATGTGCTACTGCAATAATAGCCGGATATCTTTCAACTTTTAACCGATAGAACGCTTCCATACCTAATTCAGGAAACGCAACCAACTTCTGTTCAATGGTTTTGTCTCCAAGGAGCGCTGTTACCGGCGGGATTACCGCATATACCGCATTATTCTCATCCAACGCCCTTATCGTTTCTTTATGTAAAGCACCTTTTCCAAGATGTAGTTTTATCCCTGCCTTAGATAACGGTTCTATGCTGGATTCAATTTCAAGCTTATTACTTGAAGTAGGACCCACTCCTGCCAAACTGACTGCTGTGTGGAAGATAACGCCTCCGTTCATATCTGCTGTCAGTCCGGTATCCGTTTCATTCTGAGTCATTTTTACCACTTTAGGAAGCGCCGCATCTCTTCCGCAAAAAATATATCCTGAAATATAAACCATGTCTCCAACATTAACACTTTTAATTACTTCATCGGAAATCGGTGTCCGAAGCTCAATCATTTTAATCTCCTTATTCGTTTACCGCAAATAACCTGATATATGCCGCCTCATTTTCAATAACGCCATACGCTCTTGCTCTCATAAATACTCTGATTGCCCAATTTGTATGCGGCTTGATTTCATTCATCTTGTTGTTGCCGTTTCCCTTAACCACACCGCCTTCGGTGCATCCCATTATCATTCTCGCGTCATCATATTCCTCTTTTGTAGCCGCCATTAACGCATTTACAAATTTAATATGAGTCGGATGAATAACCGTTCTTCCAATGAATCCGTTTGCCTTGTCAAGAATAACTTCTCTAAGCAGACCGTCAATCTCATTATTTACAATCGGCAATCGCTTCATAAGATAATCTTCCAGTCCGTGTTTTGGCAAATCCTCAAACATCATACTCTTAGGTGCGCGAAAATACTCCCAAACAGGTCCGGAAATAATGTAATCATTATTTCTGCCGCAGACATTGATAATATCCGTCAAACATTCACGAACTGTCATGATGTCATAAATTGAATAGTCAACTCCTCTGCGCACTCCAAAAACCGAGGAAAAATCGGTACCTCCAACACGCACTTGCAGAACTAAATCATGATATTTATCAAGAATTTTCTTTAT
Organism: Butyrivibrio sp.; assembly: GCA_014799955.1. Taxonomy (GTDB): domain Bacteria; phylum Bacillota; class Clostridia; order Lachnospirales; family Lachnospiraceae; genus Eshraghiella. The sequence continues at coordinate 15,046 of JAAVHB010000047.1, forward strand.
TCCCAACAATTCCTGCATTCTTGTTTCTTTATAGGCTACCTCCTGATCTTCAATTATAGGCATACCGTATAGAATTTCGCCGAATTTATCATTTAAGTCCTTTAAATAAGCATAATATTCATAACCGTTTTCCGCATTAAATTTCGGAAAATTTATCCCGCACAAAGATTTCACTTCATGTTTGGTTAATTTTGCGCTAAAATGTTTAAACTGTTCCAAATTTCTTACACGAACAAAAATGAGAGGAACTTTATCCTCAGACAATGTCCCTTCTTCAACAGCTGATGTAACTGTATTAAGAAGTTTATGTACATTTTCCTCGGCTGCGGGTACCTGTTCTTCAGGACACGCGTCTTCAAAACAAAGAACGATTGTCGTAAGTCCCGGCATTGCGCCTGATAAAATCTTGGGGGAAAAATCTTTCGTCCCCGGCATATACATAGTTGCGCCCAAACAGTATTGAAGAAGCTCTCTGTCCGTATACTTATTGAAATTCTCTGGTTCAACTACAAATTTAAAATCAGGATTATAAAGATGATGCTTCATAATGTTCTTCCTCGACTTTCTCTGATGATTTTTATCTAATACTTCCCTTGGGAGATTGGATTGCTTCCGAATAGTACTCATCAATCATTCTTTTAACCAAACTAACCTGTTTAGCGCGTTTTCTGGCATCTTCCTCGGTTGAATCCCAGCTATGCGTAGCAGCTACCGAACCACCGGTCTTAAGATAAATAGGCGATGCTACACGAATCATCTCCGGAACCTCATAATGACGGATAAAACCGCCTGTAGACTTCGGATTTTCTGTATGAATATCAATCGGAATATCTATTGCCTTACGCATAGCCGCCAACATCTGAATCTGTATATCGCGTACCGGATTGATCGAGTTTGCTCCAATCATCTCCAAAACCTTCGCAGAACAAGGATTCCCATGACCTGCGTGTGCTGACACTTTAAAATGACAATCTACAGGAATTTCGCCTGCCTTGCGCATCTCATTCAATGCCCACAGACATCCCTCATCATAGACAAGGAAGGAACGACAGCCAAGTCGGACAGCCCTCTTTACGTCCTCAATCGCACGTATAATCTGTTCCTGACCTCGGAGCCGATATCCCATCCGCACACCCTCTTCGGTATGAACAGAAGCAGAAGTATCTGTTGTGGCTCTGGGCCCTATGGCAAGAATCAAGTCCGTTTCCCATTGATGTGCATACTCTACCATCTGCGAGATTTCATTATCTGTCAAGCGCATAATTCCTTGTGTCTGCGTAACGCGATGCAGAGAAATACCGTAACTGTCAATAGCTTCAAGCAATGCTTTCATTACTTTTGGGTTCTGAATTCCCGGTACCTCAAAACGATATTGTCCGCCATCCGTAAACCGCTTTTCGGATGTTGGAAGATTATATGCGTCCCCTTCCGGTTGTCCAATAGACTTCAAAAAAGCCCTTGTTTGTTCCATACTATTCATATTAATATACCTCCTGATTTAATTCATTTATCAAATCATTAATTGCTTCTCTATGCGAAAAATCAAGAGGCGGCAATTTACCACTAAGCCCTTTATGAATCCTCACATCAATAAAGCCCGCTTTGTTTTTTGTTTTTAATTCTTCCAACGCATTAACAAAATCTTCTTCATTCTCTGCAGCCTTCCCTACAGTTACGTAACCGCATGCCTCCGCTATTGACGTAAAATCAACACTGTGTCCTGACGACGGCTGTCCTCCAACCGATTCATGCGCACCATTATTCAATATTATATGTAAAAAATTCGGTACATCTATTTTGCTCACCATTGTCATAGCACCCATATGCATCATAGCAGCAGAATCTCCGTCAAGACATACGACTCTGCGATTCGGTCTTGAAAGCGCAATTCCAAACGCTACAGAAGAAGCATGTCCCATAGAACCCACATTCAAAAAATCGCGGTTTTTTGCTTCGTTTCTTCTTTCTCTTAGGAAGAACAATTCTCTGGTAGCCCGTCCTGTGGTTGCTGAGTAAATGGTATCTTCAGGCATATTATCAAGGATAATTTCTATCGCTCTTTCTCTGCTCATAGGATAAGATTTATCTTTATTATCCTCTTTCTCGCCTGCCATAACGCCCTTTGGAGCAATAACGGCGTATGGTTTTCTCGTTTTTTCGGCTTCTGCCGCAGCCCTCTTTATAATCTCTGCCATTTTATTATTGTCATCTTCGAGAATCTCATAAGGTATATGCATTGTCTCCAGCAACTTGGTAGTAATTTCTCCCTGAAGCTGATGCTGAGGCCAATCTCCGGTACCCGGCTGACCGCGCCAGCCAATAAGCAATAGCATAGGAACCGCGTACACATGTTCATCAACCAAAGATACCAAAGGATTGACCGCATTTCCAATACCTGAATTCTGCATATAAACAAGTGGTATCTCACGGGTCGCCAAATAATGACCCGATGCAATGCCAATAGCGTTTCCCTCGTTCGCCGCAATAATATTCCTTTCTTTTGGCACATTATTCAAAATATAATTGCAAAATCCGTTTAGATATGAATCAGGTACTCCTGAAAAGAAACTTACTCCGTTCTTTGCCAATTCGTCTAATACCAGTTTCTGATTTAACATTACATCCTCCTCACTTTATCCCGCCAACCGAGCCTAAACCATTGTACAAAGTAAAATACTCTGGACTGTCTGCCTTGCAAATACTCCATGCCTCCTCAAATGCATTTTCGACATCTGTCGGAAGCTCTCCTGCGTCCATTGCTGAAATATTCTGTTTTAAATGATTAAGTTTAGACGCACCTATGATTACCGCGTCTCCGCGTTCCCCGTTCAGCATTGAGTGATACGCCATCCAGCGATATGTGGCTTCAATTATTGTAATATCATGCATTCCGCAGCTCTTCTTAATTAAGTCAACCGCATCAAAATAACATTTTTTCCAATATCGTTTCTGATAATTAGGTCTGTGCGTAAATCGTCCGTCAGACGGGGAATCCATATAATTATTATATTTTCCAGACAATAGCCCCCCTGCCAGAGGATTATATGCACAAAACCGCATACCAAAATTATCAAGGCAAGCATTAAGTTCTGTTTCGACTTTTCTGGTCAGTGGATTATATATCCCTTCATAGACTGTCGGTTTAATCCATCCGTTCTTATCACATTTATGCCATGCATCCGATACCATCCATGCGGGGAAATTAGAAAGACCAAGTTCTTTGAATTTTCCTTGCTCATATAAATTTTCACATGCCTCAAGTACGCCCTCAACAGGTGTTGCCGGATCGGGGAAATGCAAATAAAGCGTTTCGATGCAGGAAACTTTTAATCTTTTCAAGCTTTCATTCACCTGCATATATGCAGCATCCGCATCAAGTTTACCGGAAATTCTCGGATTTACCTTCGTAGCAATTTTATACGGCTTTTCAATGCAAGGCAGCACCTCACCCAGAAGCTTCTCAGACTGTCCTTCGTTATACACATAGGCAGTATCCATTTCTAAATAACCCGCATCCAAAAAAGTATTAATAAAATCTTTAACATCAGGTGAGAATACCGATTCTCCGAAAGTCATGGTACCAAGAATAAGTTCCACTTTTTTCATAATATCACCTTATAAATGACTAACAATTTCTTTAGCCATTACACCTCTCTTATAAACTAAATCATAAATCATATCGCTTTTTTCAAGATTTATTCCCGCATATGACATAAGTCCGTC
>JAAVHB010000048.1 GCA_014799955.1 Butyrivibrio sp.
CGGAGAACACCTCAATCACAAGAGACGTATCGGGCGAGGGCGTTCAGCAGGCGCTCCTTAAGATTCTTGAAGGAACGGTTGCGTCCGTGCCTCCGCAGGGAGGAAGAAAGCACCCGCAGCAGGAGCTTATTCCCATAGACACAACGGATATTCTTTTTATATGCGGCGGAGCGTTCGACGGGCTTGAGAAAATAATAGACGCGAGAATGGACCAGAAGGCAATCGGCTTTAATGCTGATGTAAAACGGCACGACGAGAAAAATATCGGGGAGCTTTTTTCAAAGGCTCTTCCGCAGGATTTCGTTAAATTCGGGCTTATTCCAGAGTTTATCGGGCGGGTACCTGTTACAGTTGCGCTTGATATGCTTGACGAGCAGGCGCTTATCAATATCCTTACAGTGCCCAAGAACGCGCTTGTCAAGCAGTACAAAAAGCTTTTCGAGTATGACGAGGTAGAGCTTGAGGTTACTCCCGAGGCAGTTGCCGCCATTGCGAAAAAAAGCTTTGAGCGTAAAACCGGGGCGAGAGGACTGCGTTCCATAATGGAGAAAGCGATGATGGACGTTATGTACAGAATCCCGTCGGACGACACCATTGCAAAATGCACGGTTACAGAGGCCACCGTCGAAAACGGCGAGCCGCCCTTGCTGGAATACAGAAGCGACGAGCTTTCGGCACGCAGAAGTGTCACGCACAAATTGGAGAAAAATAACGGAGAAAGCGCATGAGTGACGTAATTAATTTACCGATTATTGCGTTGAGAGGAATGACCATACTGCCATATATGGTCATTCATTTTGACGTGAGCAGAAAGAAATCAATAAAGAGCGTTGAATACGCGATGAAAAACGGACAGAAGCTTTTTCTTGTCACGCAGAAGTCCGTGGATATAGTGAAGCCCACTAGGGAAGAGGTGTGCGACGTAGGAACGGTCTGCGAAATCAAGCAGCTCGTAAAAATGCCGGGCGGTCTTGTCCGCGTGCTCGTAAGGGGACTTGAGAGAGCTGTGCTTAAGGATTTTACGGTTGACGACGATATGCTTGCCGGAAATGTTGTTATCACGCCCAATACGGAATATCTGCTTCCGGATAATGAAAGAGACGCGAGAATCAGTCTTTTAAAAGAGATGATGAACCGCTATTACATGGAAACCGGACGCAATCAGGGCGAAAATATCTCAAGGGTGAACGCGATTTCCGGTCTTGACGAGATAGTTTATACCTCGCTTTCGGAATGCACTACCGAGTACACCGAGCGCCAGGATGTTCTTGATATGGAGGATATCCTTATGCGCTTTGACGAGGTGTGCGACATTGTGTGCAGTGAAATAGAGATAGTGGAGCTGAAAAAATCGCTTTCCGAGGAGGTGCGGAAGCGTGTTGATAAAAACCAGAAGGACTATATTCTTCACGAGCAGATACACGCGATAAGGGAAGAACTCGGCGAGGAGGACATGGAGGAGGAAGCGGACGAATTTCGCAAGGCGGTTGACGCTCTGGATGCTTCCGATGCCGTGAAGGATAAAATCCGCCGTGAAATAAAGCGGTACGACAGCGTGTCCGGAAGCTCCTCCGAGGCTACGGTTATAAGAACCTATATAGAAACAATGCTTGAGCTTCCGTGGAATAAGCGCACAGAAGACAATTATGATTTGAAGGGTGTGCAGAAGGCTCTGGATGATGACCATTACGGACTTAAAAAGGTCAAGGAACGCATGGTTGAGTTTCTTGCCGTCCGCGCGTTAAACGGCAAGGGCGAAAGCCCCATTGTATGCCTTGTGGGACCTCCGGGAACAGGAAAGACCTCGATTGCCGCATCTGTTGCGGAGGCGCTTAACCGCAAGTACGTCAGGGTGTGCCTCGGAGGAGTGCGCGATGAGGCGGAAATCCGCGGGCACCGCAAAACCTATGTGGGCGCGATGCCGGGAAGGATTGTCGAGGGACTTAAGAACGCAGGCGCGTCAAATCCTCTTATGCTTCTTGACGAGATAGATAAGGTCGGAACGGACGCAAGAGGAGATACGGCCTCGGCGCTTCTTGAGGTTCTGGACAGCGCTCAGAACTCGGCGTTCCGCGACCATTATATAGAAGCGCCTATCGATTTGTCGGATGTACTTTTCATGGCGACGGCAAACGATACGAGTACGATACCCAAGCCCCTGCTTGACAGGATGGAGGTAATTGAGCTTAACAGCTACACTGCTGTTGAAAAGTTCCATATTGCCGCAGAGCATCTTATACATAAGCAGCTCGATAAAAACGGACTTACCCCGTCGCAGATTTCCTTTACGGATGACGCGGTACGCAAAATAATCGAAAAATACACCAAGGAGGCGGGCGTGCGCGAGCTTGAACGCCAGATAGGCGCGGCATGCCGCAAAGCAGCCAGATTTATAGTCGAGGGCACCAAAATGTCCCACAAAATCACCGTCCGCAATCTTTCAGATTATCTGGGAACTCCGAAGTACGACGGCGAGGATAAACCGAAGAAGGATGCGGTCGGAGTCGTTAAGGGGCTTGCGTGGACCAGCGTGGGCGGAACGACGCTCGACGTTGAGGCGGTTGTCATGAAGGGAAAGGGCGGTCTTGTACTGACAGGCAAGCTCGGCGATGTCATGAAGGAATCGGCTCAGGTTGCTTTGGGATATATACGCTCAGTCGCGCGCGGCTACGGAATCAAGGACGAGGTGTTCGAGAAGAACGACATACATCTGCATGTGCCGGAGGGCGCGGTTCCGAAGGACGGACCGTCCGCCGGAATAACGATTACCCTTGCGATGCTTTCGGCGCTTACCGGGCGCAAGGTAAGCCATGACACCGCAATGACGGGCGAGGTAACTCTGCACGGTCAGGTGCTTCCAATCGGAGGACTGAAAGAAAAGCTGCTTGCCGCTTCAATGGCGGGAATGAAAAATGTCCTTATTCCCGATAAAAACAAAAAGGATTTGGCGGAAATCGAAACCGAAATAACGGAGAAGCTGAATATCTGTCCGGTAAAATCAATGAACGACGTCGTAAAAGCGGCGCTGCGGCAGTAGGTCAGAGCTGTCTTTTTTGAGAGAGGTACGGTATGGTTATTAAAAAAGTGAATCTTGAAACGGTGTGCGGAATTACCAGCAAGCTGCCCGAGAATACGCTGCCGGAGGTGGCGTTCGCGGGCAAGTCGAATGTCGGCAAATCCTCTATGATTAACGCGCTGATGAACCGTAAGTCGTACGCCAAGACCTCGTCGCAGCCCGGCAAGACGCAGACCATAAACTTTTACAATATAAACGATGTTTTTTACTGCGTTGACCTACCGGGCTACGGCTACGCCAAAACCTCGGAGGAAACAAAGGCTAAATGGGGTAAGATGATAGAGCGGTATCTTAAAACCTCAAAGCAGCTGAGACAGGTTTTCCTGCTTATTGATATAAGGCATAAGCCCTCGGAAAACGACAGGCTTATGTACGAATGGATAGTGTATCAGGGCTATACTCCAGTCATAATAGCAACCAAGCTCGACAAAATAAACCGCAGCCAGCTCCAGAAGCAGCTCAGGCTTGTGCGCGAGGGCTTGGGGATTCCCTCATCGGGAACCGTGATTCCGTTTTCCTCCCAGACCAAGCAGGGACTTGAGCGGATTTGGGAGGTTATAGACGGGATTTGCGAGGCAAACGAGTAACCGTAAAATGAATATTTTCTTGAACCGGCTGTGTAAAATAATACAAGCCGGTTTCTTTTTTTGAAAGAAAGTGAAAGCTTTTGGAAATAGTATTTGCATTTTCTTTTTCTATATGCTAATATCTAATCACAATCAATCAAAAACATTCAAAAGATTTCAAGAAGAGGTGACGGTATGCTGGCGAAACAAAGACAGGAGATTATACTTGAAACTGTGAACAAAAATCGGAGCGCAACGCTCGACGAGCTTTGCGGACTTATCGGAGCGTCGGAATCCACCGTAAGGCGCGACCTTTACGAGCTGGCGGCGCAGGGCAGGATAAATAAGGTTCACGGCGGAGCGACGGCAATTAACGATAGTTTTGCATTTGTGGAATATGATGTGACAGAAAAAGATAAACTGTTTACAGAGGAGAAGGAGGCGATTGCGCGATACGCGGCGTCTTTAATTGAGGACGATGATTTTGTTTTTATCGACGCGGGTACGACGACGGGCAGAATGATTCCTTATATTCCCGAAAAAAAAGCTGTTTTTGTCACCAACGGCTTTATGCACGCAAGAAAGCTTGCGCAGAGAGGATTTAAGGTATTGGTTCCCGGAGGCGAGATAAAATATTCTACCGAGGCGATTGTCGGTACGGAGTGCGCGCTTTCTCTCGGGCAGTATAATTTTACCAAAAGCTTCATAGGAGCTAACGGAGTGTCGCTGCAGGCGGGCTTTACGACGCCGGATTTGAACGAGGCAAAAGTCAAGACGGAGGCGGTGAAAAACAGCCGGGAGGCGTATGTGCTTGCCGACAGCTCCAAATTTGACAGCATCGCGTCCGTGACATTCGGCAGGCTTAACGACGCTTCGATAATAACGGATAAGCTGAATGATAACAGATATTCGGATAAAACTTATATTAAGGAAACTCCTGTTGGGCATGAGATGTCTAGCGGGAATGTTAGGAGGAAACCAAAATGATTTATACCGTTACATTTAACCCGGCTATAGACTATATTGTGCACACGGACGGAATGAAGGTGGGCGAGGTCAACAGGCTTTCGGGAGAGGAGATTTATTTCGGGGGCAAGGGAATCAACGTATCATTCGTGTTAAAGGAGCTCGGAATAGAGTCAGAAGCGCTCGGATTTGTGGCTGGATTTACGGGCGACGCAATCGAAAACGGCGTTCTGTCGAAGGGAATCGCAGCCGATTTCGTTCATCTTCCGGAGGGCTTTTCACGCATCAATGTGAAAATTAAATCCGCCGAGGAAACTGAGCTTAACGGGCAGGGACCGAAGATTCCGAGGGAGGCTGTTGACAGTCTTTTTGAAAAGCTTGCCAAAATCAGGGACGGGGATACGCTGGTGCTTGCGGGCAGCATTCCGAATACGCTTCCCGCCGATATGTATGAAAAAATACTTGAGCATTTAAAGGACAGGAGGCTTCGCGTAGTCGTGGACGCGACTAAGGATTTGCTTATGAATGTTCTGAAATACAAACCGTTCCTTGTTAAGCCCAATAATTTCGAGCTGGGGGAAATATTCGGAAAAGAGCTTAAGACGGATGAGGAGATTGCCGGATATGCCGCGAAATTAAAGGATATGGGAGCGGTAAACGTGCTTGTGTCCATGGCGGGCGACGGAGCGCTTCTTTTGGATGAAAACGGCAAAACCCACAGGTGCGGGGTGTGCAAGGGCACGGTGCGCAATTCCGTGGGAGCCGGAGATTCAATGGTCGCCGGATTTATAGCGGGCTGTGAAAAAAACGATTACGAGTACGCTCTGAAGCTCGGAACCGCTGCCGGAGGCGCCACCGCGTTTTCCGAAGGTCTGGCAAAAAGAGATGAAATTTTCGGATTGCTGGCAGAGCTGTAATCCGTAAAATATTTTTAATCAAAATCCCGTCGGGTGTAGGGCATCTTTCGGGAATGTAAGGGGAGGTTTTATATGAGGATAGTTGATTTGCTGAATGAAAAAAGTATTCTTCTGGGCGCTGAGCCGACGTCAAAAACCGAAGCGATAGACACTCTTGTTGAGCTTCAGGTCAAGGGCGGCAGGATAGCGGACGCCGAAGAGTACCGCAAAGGAATCCTTGCGAGAGAGGCTTTAAGCTCCACAGCGGTGGGCGAGGGGATAGCGATTCCACACGCCAAAAGCGAGGCGGTCAAGGCTCCGTCGCTTGCGGCTATGACGGTTCCGGCGGGTGTTGACTATGAGGCGATGGACGGCGAGCCCTCCAATCTTATTTTCATGATTGCCGCGCCGAATGACGGCGACGTGCATCTTGAGGTTCTTTCCAGACTTATGACGATACTTATGGATGAGGATTTCAGAGCAAGGCTCATAGCGGCAAAATCCGCTGACGAATTTCTCGGAATAATAGACGACACGGAAAAAGAAAAATTCCCCGAGGAGGCGGTCAAGGAGAGCAAGCCCGCCAAAGAGGGCGGCTACAAGGTACTTGCGGTAACGGCGTGTCCTACGGGAATAGCGCATACCTATATGGCTGCCGAGGCGCTTGAAAAGGCAGGCGCAAAGCTCGGAATTTCGATTAAGGTCGAAACCAACGGCTCCGGCGGGGCGAAAAATATTCTCACAAGCGAGGAAATCGCCGGATGCGACGGAATAATCGTCGCCGCCGACAAAACGGTTGAGATGTCCCGCTTTGACGGCAAAAAGGTAATAAGCACCAAGGTTTCCGACGGAATCAAAATTCCCGAGGAGCTTATAAAAAGAATAGAAGCGGGCGACGCTCCCGTATACAGGCACAGCGGTGAGAAGGCTGACAGCTCCTCATCTTCAAACGAGAGCTTCGGGCGCAAATTATACAAGCACCTTATGAACGGAGTTTCCAATATGCTTCCGTTTACGGTGGCGGGCGGTATTTTTATCGCAATGGCGTTTCTTATAGATACGATTTTGGGTGCGCCGCACGACGCGAGCTTCGGTACCTATACCTCGGGCGCGGCTTTTTTCAAAACAATCGGCGATTATGCGTTTAACTTTATGATTCCGGTGCTTGCGGCGTATATCGGCAAATCCATCGCGGACAGACCGGGCTTTCTGGTAGGTCTTGTGGGCGGCGCTCTCGCGGCGGCGGGCTCAACCTTCGCGGCGGTAAAGGGCGACATTCCCTCGGGATTTCTCGGAGCGCTTTTTGCCGGATTTGCTGGCGGCTATCTGATGCTCGGAGTTGAAAAACTCTGCGATAAACTTCCCAAGGCACTTAACGGAATCAAGCCCGTGCTCATATATCCTCTTGTCGGGCTCGGACTTATAGCGGTTCTTATGTGCGCGGTAAACCCTTTTATGGGACTGATAAATACGGGACTCAGCAATCTGCTTGATTCGATGGGCAACACAAGTAAGGTAGTACTCGGCTGTGTGCTCGGCGCGATGATGTCGATTGACATGGGCGGTCCCTTCAACAAGGCGGCGTATGTATTCGGAACTGCGGCTATAACAACTGGAGGATATGACATTATGGCGGCTGTAATGGTCGGCGGAATGGTTCCCCCTATTGCAATCGCGCTCTCGACGACATTTTTCAAGAATCGCTGGACGTCCGACGAGCGCAAGAACGGTACGGTCAACTATATCATGGGACTGAGCTTCATAACCGAGGGAGCAATCCCCTACGCGGCTTCGGCTCCCCTTAAGGTTATTCCCGCGTGCGCAATCGGCGCGGCGGTTGCGGGCGGACTGTCAATGGCGTTTGGCTGTACGCTCATGGCTCCTCACGGCGGAATCTTCGTATTCGCGGTGGTAGGCAACTGGCCCATGTATCTGGTGGCGCTTGCGGCAGGCTCCGTGGTCGGAATGCTTTTGCTCGCTCTTTTCAAAAAGAAAATAAAAGAAGCTTAATATATATAATAAAACTCCCGTTCGGCGACTGCCTCGCGGGAAAGTTAAGGAGGAAAATATTATGGTATCAAAGACAGTAAAGGTTGTGAACGCGCAGGGTATGCACATGAGACCCGCGGGAATGCTGGTTGCGGAAATGAAGAAGTTTGCGGGCTGCAATACGATTCTTAAGGTAAACGGCAAGGAGGTCAAAGCGACGGCTGTAATGCAGATTATGGCGGCGGGAATCAAATGCGGCTCCGAGGTTGAAATCGTATGTGACGGAGAGGGCGAGCAGGAGGCTCTTGACGCTGCGGCGGGAATGTTTGAGAGCGGGTTCGGAGAATAGTGGGTGATATTATGGAAAAATACACCGGTAAGGGCGTCTGCGGAGCCATAGCCATAGGAAATGTGTATATTTTTAAACGCCGGGAGGCAGTCGTAAAGCGCGAGAGAAGCGAGGACTGCGAGGGCGAGAAGGCGCGGTTTGAGAGCGCCAAGGCAAAGGCGATTGAGCAGCTTGGCGAAATCCACGAAAAGGCACTCAAAGAGGTCGGCGAGGCAAACGCGCAGATTTTTGAAATCCATATGATGATGCTTGAGGACGACGACTACAACGAGTCGGTCAATAACATAATCGACAGCCAGAAGGTGAACGCCGAGTATGCCGTTGCGGTCACTGCGGACAATTTTGCGGAGATGTTCGGGGCGATGGAGGATTCTTATATGCAGGCGAGAGCCGCCGACGTGAAGGACATATCCAACCGTGTAATCCGGAATCTCTCCGAGGAGGGCGGCGACGGAATGGGAATGCCCGATAAAATGATTGTCTGCGCCGACGATCTGGCTCCCAGCGAAACCGTTCTGTTAGACAAGGATAAGGTTCTTGCTTTCGTTACGGCAAGGGGCTCGTCAAACTCGCACACGGCAATCCTCGCGCGCAATATGAGCATACCCGCCGTAATCGGCGCGGGAGAGGATTTTCTCGCAAAAATAAAGGACGGCGACGGCATCATTGTGGACGGATACACTGGAGAAATCTATGTGAATCCGGATGCCGGAACGCTTGACAGTATGAGCCGCAAACAAAAAGAAGACGAAGAAAAAAAGCAGCTTTTACAGGAACTTAAGGGCAAGGAAAACGTCACGCTTGACGGCAGGCGAATCAATATTTTCGCCAATATAGGCGGAGTAGAGAACATAGGCGCTGTGCTCCTTAACGACGCAGGAGGCATCGGACTTTTCAGGAGCGAATTTCTTTATCTGGAAAACAGCGATTACCCGACTGAGGAGCAGCAGTTTGCCGCCTACAAAAAGGTGCTTGAAAGCATGGCGGGCAAAAAGGTAATAATCCGTACGTTGGACATCGGTGCCGACAAGCAGGTGGACTATTTTAAGCTTGACAAAGAAGATAATCCCGCCTTAGGCTACCGCGCAATCCGCATCTGCCTGACGCGCCCCGAGATTTTCAGGACACAGCTTCGCGCGCTTTATCGCGCCTCCGTCTACGGCAATCTCGGAATAATGTTTCCGATGATTACTTCGGTAAAAGAGGTGGAGCGGATTCTTGAAATCTGCGCCTCGGTACGCGAGGAGCTGAAGGCGGAGAGGCTTGAGTATTCGGATTCCGTTGAGCTTGGAATTATGATAGAAACGCCCGCGGCGGCTGTTATCAGCGACAGGCTCGCCCCGATGGTTGATTTTTTCAGCGTCGGAACCAACGATCTGACGCAGTACACGCTTGCCTGCGACAGGCAGAATCCCAATCTTGAGGAGTTCTGCGACACGCACCACGAGGCGATTCTGCGCCTCATAGAGCTGGCGGCGAAAAACGCCCATGATGGCGGCGCGTGGATCGGAATCTGCGGCGAGCTGGCGGCGGATACCACGCTCACGGAAAGCTTCCTGCGAATGGGAATCGACGAGCTTTCGGTATCTCCCTCGTATGTGCTTAAGGTCAGGGATAAAGTGAGAAAGCTCGATTTAGGCGGGCAGAATTAAGTTTTTTGATACAGAGCAACCATGGATTACCGGAATCGCCGATAAGATGGCAGCTCTGCCGGCTATTCACTTCCCGAAGCGGAAATTTTGTTTCAAAAAATTGATAAAAAGGTAATAGAAACCGAGACAAAAAACTGAACTCTATTTTATAGAAAGACAAGATGATTCAAAGGGGGCGACATTATCTCGCCTCCTTTGTCTGCTATCCGTACAGTCGGTTGGGAAATCACCTACATCGGCAATTATGTCCGTATTGTAAATCGGGTTAAATTTTGCTAAAATAATTGTGACAGAACGAAGGATGTACATGAAATCAATAGAGAAATTAAACATCGGAGATTTGGAGGTATGTTTAAATGGTTTACTTTCCTAACGGGCAAATAATTATCCGCAGCATGGAGGAGCGAGACGCGCAGGCAATTACGGATGCTGAAATCGAACAAGGGTGGGATGCGTCCGTTGAGAAATATGAAAAAAGATTAGAGGATCAAAGATTGGGAAAGGCGATTTCATTGGTAGCGGAATATTCCGGCAAACCTGTCGGGTACATAAATGTTTATCCCGATAATACATGGGGAGCGTTTGGAGGAAAAGGCTACCCGGAAATCGTTGATTTCGGCGTTTTGGAAAAATATCGGAAGCAAGGAATCGGTACGCTCTTAATGGATATAGCCGAAGAAATCGCCGCAACGTATGCGGACACAGTTTACCTTGGTGTCGGACTTCACAGCGGCTACGGAAGCGCTCAGCGAATGTATGTGAAGCGCGGTTATATACCGGACGGTTCCGGCGTTTGGTATCAGGACAAAATATGCGAGCCGTATGGAGAATGCAAAAATGATGACGATTTGGTTTTGTATCTTCCAAAGAAATTGTAGGAGGACAAATTCAGATTTGTAGAGAAATAGAAAAATCGGAATTTGTGGAGGATTAAGGTATGTGTTTTGTTTGCGATAGAATTAATATGATTAAAAAAGGAACTAATCCTTTTTTTGTAAAAGAATTAGAAACAGGATATGTTGTTATTGGAGATAATCAACACTTCAAGGGGTATTCAATATTTATATGTAAAGAACATACGACGGAATTATTTCAATTAGACTGCTCATATAAGATGAAATTTTTAGAAGAAATGTCAATTGTGGCAGAAGCTGTATCAAAAGCATTCGGGGCTGAAAAAATGAACTATGAGTTATTGGGAAATGGAGATACACATCTTCACTGGCATTTATTTCCCAGGGTAAGTGGTGATATAGATAACTATGGTAATAATGGGAAGGGGCCAGTTTGGTGGTATCCTATGGAAAAAATGTATAGTGATGATAATAAACCTTCATATATTGAATTGGAAGAAATGAGATCAAAATTATTAAAAGAATTAAATAATCTGCTGTAAACTAAATTCCAGTTTGAAGTTAGGAGAGAGAAAAAATGAATATAGAACTTGTGAAATTGACCGTCGAATATAAGGAACAGCTATTTGAAATGCTGACGGAATGGAAGAACGATATTATAGTAAATCACACGGATATGTCTCCATGGAAAATATGGGTGAATGATTTTCATGATTTCGATTATTACATGGAAAACCTTGATACAAAGGAAGAAAATAAAAACGACTGGGTTCCCGATACAACTTTATTTTGCCTTGATAAAGACAGAAACATTTTTGTAGGGGCTGTTAACATTCGCCACTATTTGAATGACGAATTATTAAAAACCGGCGGTCATATAGGCGATGGAATCAGACCCAGTGAAAGAAGAAAAGGTTATGCGACGGCAATGATTGCTCTGGCATTGGAAGAATGTAAAAAACTGGGTATCAGCAAAGTTTTGATATGCTGTGACAAGAATAACATCGGTTCGGCGAAATCAATCATTAATAACGGCGGAGTATTGGAAAATGAGGTTGAGGAAGACGGGCATATTGAGCAGCGTTTTTGGATTCAGTTATAGCGTGGAATTTTGATTTGCCAGTTACGGAGTATGATTGTTCAATTTGTAATATGGAGAATAGAGCAATATTCTTTCTAGAAATTTTCTAAATTACACATAAATTGTTAACATTTAAGAGTTATAATAAAAAACACAGGGGAAACTTTTTGTAAATAATTCAGGAATTTAGGAGAATTTCGGCTATGAAGAATAAGGGCTCAAAAAAATCCGGCTCAATTATACACAGACTTTTTCATGAGGGCATGACGGAGGAGATTACCACCGAGCTGGCGACCATGACAGACGAGCCGGCAGAGGTTATGTATGACCGGACCAAAAAACTGATGAGCACAGTCGTTGACTATAAGGAGCTCATGATGATGTACGGCTGCGCGATGAAAGAAATACAGACAAAGTTTGAAATACTTAATACGGAGTTTAACGTGCGCTGCCGTAGAAATCCCATTGACTCCATAAATACAAGACTCAAAAAAACGGCGAGTATCGCGGAAAAGCTCGGAAGACATAACCTTCCTTTTTCGCTTGAAAGCATCGAGGAAAATATCAACGATGTCGCGGGAGTTCGGATAATATGCTCGTATATTGACGATATTTACAGGATTGCGGACGCGTTTTTGCAGCAGGAGGACGTTACGCTCGTGGAGCGCAAGGATTATATTTCCGCGCCGAAGCCGAACGGTTACCGAAGCCTGCATCTGATTGTCAGGGTTCCGGTTTTCTTTGTTGATTACAGAAAGGATATAAAGGTTGAGGTACAGATACGCACTATCGCGATGGATTTCTGGGCAAGTCTGGAGCATCAGCTCAAATATAAACAGATGATTCCCGATCAGGACAGTATTATTGCGCAGCTGAAAGCCTGTGCGGACTCAATAGCCTCCACAGACCAGAAAATGCTGGATATACGCAATCAGATAGAAGATATGGCGGATACGCCGACAAGTGAGGATATACTTTTTGAAAAGCTGAGCAGGCTTGACGTTGCGGTTTATTAGGGATGCGCTGATTTAAGCGGCGCTTCCTCAGAAGACCGTGGCACGCTACATCAGGGTTTTCATGACAAATTCATAGATTTCCTGACTTTTGTCACGCCATTTTCCGCACATCGTATCGGCGACGGATTCGTCCGGCACGTCGAGCGTAAGCTCGATAAGTGAACTGTTGTTTTCCCTGATGCAGCAGCGCACCGAGTATTCGCCCGAGGTGTTGCGATAAAATTCAGAAGTCACGTTGGCGGACTGCTTTAGCTCGTATTTGCGTGAGGTAAGGTAAGCGTCGATTTCGTGCTTTATTTCGTCGGATATTTTGTTTCCGAAATATTCAAACATCTCGCGTCCCTGAGCGGTGAGCGTGTATCCGGTACCGTTGCGGCTGCTTTTTGCCTCAATCAGAGCGTCGTCCTGAATTATTCCGAGAACCTGCTGTACCGTGGCGAAATCGGCGTATCCGGTTTCAAAGAAAAAGCCGGATACGGCTTCGTTTGACAGAGGAAAATCAACCTTGTCGAGCATATACAAAATAATTAATTTATAAAGTGTCATTGATTCTACTGCCATTTCGGTATTTCCTTCCCTGATATGTGCTGCGTGTTTTGAATTCCCTGTGAATAAGGTTAAGGATATTTTTCTTGTCGGTACTCCATTGAGGAGCAATCAGTATTTTGCGCGGACCGTCCCCGGTAAGCCTGTGTATGACAGTATCGGGAGGCAGCAGCTCAAGCATATCCACGACGGTTCGGATGTAATCGTCGCGTTCCATCGTGCTGAACAGCCCCGCTTCATAATCCGCCGCAAGGTCCGTGCCGCGCAGAACATGGAGCAGTTGTATTTTTACGCCTTCAACCTGCCTGTCGGCAAGGTATTCTGCGCATTTTATATAATCGGTGCGGTTTTCGCCCGGAAGCCCGACTATTATGTGAACGGTAACGGGAATTCCGGCGAGCTTGAGTCTTGACAGCGTGTCCTCAAATACGGGAAGCTCATAGCCGCGCCGTATATATTTTGCGGTTTTCTCGTTTACTGTCTGAAGCCCCAGCTCAACCCAGACGGGCTTTCGTTTTGCAAGCTCCTTCAAAAATTCGATTTTGCAGTCCTCAAGACAGTCCGGTCTTGTGGCGATTGAAATTCCCGCGATTCTTGCGTCCTCCGCTGCGGGGATAAAAATTTCGCGAAGCCTTTGAAGCGGCGCGTAGGTTCCGGTGAACGCCTGAAAATATGCGATATATTTTCCGCCGGAGTATTTGGGAGCAATGCGGGCTATCGCGCCGTCAAGCTGTTCGGCAACGGAGTCTGCGGCGCCCTGTGCGAAATCTCCCGAGCCTCCTGCACTGCAGAATATGCAGCCGCGCATGTCAAGCGTTCCGTCCCTGTTGGGGCAGGTCATACCCGCGTCGAGAGAAAGCTTGTACGCCTTCTCCCCGAAAAGCTCGCGGTAATACTGATTTGCGGAGTAGTAAGGTCTGTGCTCCATTTATTTTACGATATGGTCCTTTACGGCCTGACTTACCGCGTCCGCAACGCGCGTGTCAAACGCCTCCGGAAGTATATTGTCTTCGTTAAGCTCCGCCTCGGGCACAAGACCCGCAATAGCGTAGGCGGCGGCAAGCTTCATTTCCTCGGTAATCTGGGGAGCTCTGCCCTCGAGCGCGCCCTTGAAAATTCCGGGGAAAGCAACGACGTTGTTAATCTGATTGGGAAAATCGCTGCGTCCGGTTCCGATAACCCTTGCTCCTGCGGCTTTTGCCTCGTCGGGCATTATCTCGGGAACGGGATTTGCCATTGCGAAAATAATTGCGTCCTTGTTCATGGTGGCAACCATTTCCGAGGTGAGGCTTCCCGGAGCCGATACGCCTATGAAAATATCGGCGCCCTTAACCGCGTCGGCGAGAGTGCCGCGCTTGTGCGTGAGATTGGTAATTTCGGCGATTTGCTTCTTGACGTTGCCCAAGCCCTCCCTGTCGGACGAAATAATTCCCGAGCGGTCGCACATAATTATATCCTTAAAGCCGTCCCTGAGCAAAAGCTTTGTGATGGCGATTCCGGCGGCGCCCGCTCCGTTTACGGCGATACGGCAGTCTTCCTTGCGCTTTCCCGTAATCTTGAGCGCGTTTATGATTCCGGCGAGAACCACAATCGCTGTTCCGTGCTGGTCGTCATGGAATACCGGAATATCAAGTACTTCCTTGAGCCTTTCTTCTATTTCAAAGCATCTGGGAGCCGATATGTCCTCAAGGTTGATGCCGCCGAAAGCAGGGGCGAGGTTAATCACCGTTTTGATGATTTCCTCGGTATCCTGAGTGTCGAGGCATATGGGGACTGCGTTCACATTGCCGAATTCCTTGAACAAAACGGCTTTTCCCTCCATTACCGGCATTGCGGCGTAAGGACCGATGTTTCCAAGCCCGAGAACCGCGCTTCCGTCCGATACTACGGCTATGGTGTTGGATTTGATTGTGTATTTGTATGCCTGCTCCTTATCGTCGGCAATGATTTTGCAGGGTTCGGCAACTCCGGGAGTATAAGCGAGAGCCAGATCCTCGCGTGTTTTTATGGCGCACTTTGAAACCGTTTCAAGCTTGCCCTTCCATTCTTCATGAAGCAGTAACGCTTTTTCACTGTTGGTCATGTGTAAAATCCTTTCATAAATTAAAAATAATTTACATCATTGTATCACGATAATTTTTTTTAGTAAAGAATAAGTCGGTTGACAGGCGGACAAAAAAGGAGTAACATCTTTTTTAGAGGCTTCACCTCGGCAGAAAAGCAGATACGTCTTAATTGATTTCTCATTTAACCCCCATTTGAGCGTTATGTCCGGCAAAGCATTATTTTTTGCGGGGACAATTAAGAAGGAGATATATATGAAAGAAAAACTTCAGACACTTTCACTGGCAGTTTTAAGGGATATTGCCAAAGATAAGAAAATCAAGAACATTACGGTAATGAGGAAAAACGACTTGATTGATGCGATTATCGCGGCAGCCGAGGCTGACGGAAGTGCGAAGCAGACACCCAGAACCGTCGCTCAAAAGCAGGAGCAGACGGCAAAGCCGTCGGACGTTCAGGCAGCGGGAGGAGAAACAGCTGAGACTGCGGCAAAATCGGCAGATAATTCCGCAAAAGCATCCGAGGTCGTTCCCCAAAGAACGGCAGAGGGAACCGGAAGACCTACGCTTACGGCTACATTCGGGGCGGCGGACGACCCTTACAGACAGGACTACGACCCCAATATGGTGGACGCGGGAGCGGACGCCAACGGAATACTTGAGGTTATGCCGGACGGCTACGGCTTCATAAGGTGCGCGAATTATATGCCGGGGGAGAACGACGTATATGTGTCGCCGGCGCAGATTAAGCGTTTCGGGCTTAAGACGGGAGATATTATCGTCGGAGCCAAGAGGCTCAAGAACCAGGGAGAGAAATTCAGCGCCCTGCTTTTTATGAAAAGCGTCAACGGCTACAATCCCTCGGACATTCCCAGGAGAAAGGCTTTTGAAAAGCTTACTCCGATTTTCCCTGACAAGAGGATTCATCTTGAGACATCTTCAAGCAGCACAGCTATGAGGATTATGGATTTGATTTCCCCTATCGGAAAGGGGCAGAGAGGTATGATTGTATCTCCGCCCAAGGCGGGTAAAACAACACTGCTTAAGCAGGTTGCGAAGTCGATTACAACAAATCATAAGGACATGCATCTCATTATCCTGCTGATTGACGAAAGACCGGAGGAGGTCACGGACATCAAGGAGTCAATAGAAGGTGATAACGTCGAGGTTATTTATTCCACCTTTGACGAGCTTCCGGAGCATCACAAGAGGGTTTCGGAGATGGTTATAGAGAGGGCGAGAAGGCTTGTAGAGCATAAGCAGGACGTGTGCATTCTTCTCGACAGTATCACGAGGCTTACGAGAGCCTACAATATTGTTATTGCGCCGAGCGGAAGGACGCTGTCTGGCGGTCTTGACCCGGCGTCGCTTCATATGCCGAAGAAATTTTTCGGAGCGGCGCGCAATATGAGAGAGGGCGGCTCGCTCACGATACTCGCGACGGCGCTTGTGGATACGGGCAGCAAGATGGACGACGTTGTTTTCGAGGAGTTCAAGGGAACCGGCAATATGGAAATAGTGCTTGACAGGAAGCTTTCCGAGAAAAGAATTTTTCCTGCGATAGATATTGTAAAATCGGGTACGCGCAGGGAGGATTTGCTTCTTACGAGAGAGGAACAGGAGGCTGTCGATATTATGAGAAAGGCGCTTAACGGAATGCGCTCCGACGACGCTGTAGAGCGTATTATCGATATGTTTTCAAGGACGAGGAGTAATGCGGAACTGTGCCAGATAGTCAAGAAAACAAGATTAGTATAGCGGGAGCAGAGCGTCATGGATAATAGCAGCAGGCGTCACGGCAATAAAAAAAGCAGACATTACGCAATGCAGATAGCAATGGCGGCGGGACTTGTGGTTATGCTGGTATGCGGCGTTGTCACGATAGGTCTTATGCTTTTTACAAACTTATTTGCGGAGCCTCTTATCGCTCCGAATGTATCTGCCGGATACGACCACACAAATATTTACGAGGACATAACTCCGGGTCATACAAAGGCTCCGGACTCACAGAGCGCGGGAGAAACACACGGGGGCATTCCGTCCGATGGGATTCTTTCGGTGGAATATACGGGCGGAACCGTGTATGCGGGCGGACAGGCCATAGCGGGTAATTTCAATGTGAAGCTTACTATGGACGACGGATTTGAAAAGGTAATTAACGATTACGAATGCGCGCAGCTTGCGCCCGAATACAGAATGACGGAGGGCGACAATGTTTTTGAGTTCAGGTACGGGGAGCAGACCGCAAGTATAACCTTGGAGGCTGTGAACGTAAGAGCGTTTCCCTATCCTCCCTCATATATTCTCAGAAAGGTGGATCTGGGCTCGACGCAGGAAAAGGTGAATCAGATAGACAGCGGCGCGATTTCATATGAGCAGGCGTTCTCGAACGTCGCGTTTACGGGAGATTCGCAGATTAAAGCGCTTGCCGTTGACAGGATTCTTTCAATGAACAGGATTGTTGCCGAAAACGGAGAGAGCTACGACTATCTCGCCGCTCATTTTGACGAGGTGGTGTCAAAGGCGCTGGGGACAGAGGCGCTTATAGTGCATTACGGAATCAATACGCTTTCCACCTCCGCGGACGAAAGACAGAAAAGAATCAATCAGTACAGGGAGCTTCTTGTCAGGCTTAAGGATGCTCTTCCCGGAACGAGAATCATTGTAAGCGGGGTATTTCCGGTGCATTACAGTATTTTCGGAAATCAGGGCAGGTTTGTGTATATAATCGAGTATGATTACGCGCTGCTTGAGATGTGCATGGCTATCGGCGTTGAGTACCTCAGCGACAACGCGTATATGATGGAGCATCAGGAGCTTTTCAGCCAGGACGGGCTTCATCTGAGTCCTGAATTTTACTCGCAGTACTGGCTGAAAAACATTATTCTGACAATGGGACTGTAATATAAAAGAGGGTTATTGTTATTATGAAAAAATTAAATATTATACCGGCGCTGCTTCTGGTTGTAACGGTTCCGGTATTGATGGTAATAAGTATTATATCGCTGAAGACCGACAGGTCAAACGACGTAAATACGTCCGAGGGAGAATCGTATCTTGCCGCAATGGAAAAACAGGACGTGAAGCTGGTTGAGAACGGACTGAGAAACCCCGGACAGACCAATGATTCTTCAGAGCATGTGACGGGCTCAACCTCCGGGGAGGATGAAACTACGGCTCCCGACAGGGAGGTATTCAAGCTTCTTGAGGTTGACGGCTTTGTCGGCAGCAATCAGAAAAGCTATAATCCTTACGGATACGATAAGGACAGTGCAGAGGAGCTGGCTGAGCGTGTCGAAAGCGGGGAACTGTCCTTAAAGGAGCTTTTTAAGAATACCCTTTTTGTGGGGGATTCCATAATGGTGGGCTTTGCGGATTACAAAATTGCCAATCCCGGAAATGTAATCGCAGGTGTCGGCGCAATGATGAATCCTCATCTTTCCAATAATATTCAGACGATAGTGGATTACAATCCCGAGGTGCTTTTTCTGCACTACGGATTAAATGAGATGGGAGAGGAAGAATATTTTCTCGAAAAATTTATAAAGGATTTGGAGGAGGACATAAAGGAGCTTAAGGACAAGCTTCCTTATACCAAAATAGTGGTGGTATCGCTGTGGCCCGTAAAGGACGCGGCAATCGAAAGCCAGTCAAGACTTGCGAGAGTGCCTGCGTATAACGAGGCTATACGCAAAAGCTGTATAAAGCTCGGGGTAGCGTACAATGAGAATTCGGAGCTTTTTGCGTCAAATCCCGATTGGTACCAGAAGGACGGGATACACTGCATACCTACGATGTATTTTAAATGGCTTAACGAACTGATAAAAGAAATGGGGTTGTATTGATATGTCGCTTCGTATTAAGGAAATTCTGACTGTTTCCTGTCTTGCGGCCTTCATATTTTTCATTAATACAAGGGAAAATTATACGGATGTTGCATTGGAACGCATAATAGCGGGAGTAGGCGAAACAGCGGGACTTGAGGAAATGACGGAATTTGACGGCTCGCAGATTCGCAGAAATTTCGGAATAAACGCAAACGATTATCCGGAATTTGCGTATTACGGTCATGAGAGCGTGATGGACAGTGAGTCCTTTCTTATAATAAAGCTTTCCGAGGCAAAGCAGGGAGACGGAGTGATAAGCGCAATTAAGGCAAGCCGCGATAAAAGCATGGAGCTGTTCAAATCATATGCGCCCGAGCAGTATGCGCTTCTTTCGGGCAGCATTATCGAACAAAAGGGAAATTACGTTATTTATGTGGTGTCGGACAGGGCGGTCCAGATCGAGCGCGCCGTAACCGATATACTTACAGGCAAGGAGTAGGGTATGGTATTCAGCAGTATAAATTTCCTGTTCATATTCCTGCCGTTGACTTTGCTTTGTTATTATTTATGCAGGGATATTAAATCAAAAAACATAACGCTTCTGGCGGCAAGCCTGATTTTTTATGCTTGGGGAGAGCCGGTATATATTATACTGATGCTTATAAGCATACTGTTCAATTATTATATCGGAAAAGATATTGACGAGGGGAAGCACAGGAAGTATACGCTTGTTTTCGGAATAATTATAAATCTGCTTATCCTCGGATATTTTAAATACGCGGGGCTTATTGTGGACACCGTAAACAGGGTGACGGGGCTTTCGCTGGTGAACCGTGAGCTGCCTCTGCCGATAGGAATATCCTTTTACACCTTTCAGGCAATGTCCTATATTATCGACGTGTACAGGGGCGGAAGCAAGGCGCAGCAGAAGCTGTTGCCGTTTGCCGTATATATTACGATGTTCCCGCAGCTTATCGCGGGACCGATTGTGCGCTATGAGGATATTGAGAACCAGCTTAACGAAAGGCGATTTTCGGGCAGGGATTTCGGAGACGGCGTTGTTATTTTTGTAAAGGGACTTGCCAAAAAAGTCATACTCGCAAACTGCATAGGTGCGCTTCATGCGGAAATTCTGGGAATTGCGGACAGAGGGGCGTTAGCGGCGTGGATAGGCGCGCTTGCTTACACCTTGCAGATATTCAACGATTTTTCAGGTTATTCCGATATGGCAATAGGTCTCGGCAAAATGCTGGGATTCGATTTCCCCGAGAATTTTGACAGACCGTATGCGTCAACAAGCATAACGCAGTTTTGGAGAAGGTGGCATATTTCGCTCGGAACGTGGTTTCGGGAGTATCTGTATATACCGCTCGGAGGAAACCGCAAGGGAGCCGTGCGGCAGATAATAAATCTTATTATCGTATGGTCGCTTACGGGGCTCTGGCACGGAGCTTCATGGAATTTCGTGGCATGGGGCTTTTATTACGGAGCGCTGCTTATACTTGAGAAATTTGTTTTCGCGAAGTGGCAGAAAAAGCTGCCGCCTCTGGTGAATTGGCTTATAACATTTCTGCTTGTGGTCATAGGCTGGGTATTTTTCTTCAGCAATTCGCTCGGAGAAGCGTTCTCGTACCTGGGAACGATGTTCGGAGCGGGCGGTGCCGGAACCGCGGGAATGGGCGGATTTTATATTCTGGCGTATGCACTGCTGATGATAATCGGCTTCCTGCCGTCTGCTTTTAAGACCGTCGGAAATGTAAAGCTGCCGGCAGCGGTAAAGTGGTTTGCCTGCATACTTTTGTTTGTGCTTTCCGTGGCTTTTCTTGTCAGCGAAAGCTATAACCCGTTTTTGTATTTCAGATTTTAGAGGAAAGTCCCGTTCGGAGCTCAGCGCCTCGCGGGAAAGTCAGTGCCTTGCGGGAAGGTTAAGGAGGTGGCGTTATGCGCAAAAATTCGGTAAGAATCATAACAATCATATTTTTGTGTTTTATGCCCATCTGGATGATTATTTCAAAAGATGTGGATTTTTCGGATAAAGAAAACAGATATATGGCGAAGTTCCCCAAGATAAGTATTAAATCTCTGTCGGACGGAAGCTTTATGGAAGATTTTGAAACGTATCTCACGGACCAGTTTCCGGTTCGTGACGCCTGTATTACCCTGAAAACCAATGCGCTGAGGCTTTTGGGACAGCGCAGGATTAACGGAGTATATATCGGGAATAAGGGCTATCTTATTGCCGAGGAGGAGAAGTACGATACTGCGGCGCTTGACGGGCTGACGGAGGCAGTCAGTGCTTTTGCGGCAGACAGCGACGCGAATGTGAAATTCATGCTCGTGCCGAATTCGTCGCTTATATATGAGGAACGGCTTCCCTACGGGATAAAATCCTCGGAGGACGCAACCATAGAGCATGTGAAAGCAATGCTTTCCGATAAGGTGGGATTTGTCGATGTACGCGACGCCTTGCTTGAGGAAAAGGGAAAGCAGCTTTACTACAAAACCGACCATCACTGGACGACGGCGGGAGCCCGCGTTGCGTTTGAGGAATACGCGAAGGCGGCGGGGCTTAATATTTCCTCAGTTGAGTATGAAAGCTACTGCGTGAGCGGTGATTTTCAGGGAACACAGGCCTCCAACTGCGGCGTGTACAGTCACAGCGACGCCGTAAACATATGTGTCCCGAAGGGGAGCGAGGGCAGCTACATTGTGAATTATGTGGACGAAACGCGAAAGACCGCCACGCTTTTTGACATGAGTAAACTTGATGAGAAGGATAAATATCTTGTTTTTATGGGCGGGAACTATTCAAGGGTCGATATAACCACGAAGACGAAAAACGGACGAAGGCTCCTTCTTATAAAGGATTCCTACGCAAACTGCTTTATTCCCATGCTTACGCCGTGCTATGAGGAAATAATCGTAATCGACCCCAGATATTATTATGACGATATATATCAGCTTATGTCGGACAACTCGGTAAGCGACGTTCTGTTTTTGTACAATGTCAATTCCTTTGTGACCGACAATTCACTTGAAGAAGTGCTCAAAAAAGTATTGCATTCCTGACAAACATATGATATACTTTAAAAGCTGTTCTGATAAATTGTCAGATTAAGCAAATTTGGTAAAATTGTTATTATGGCGAGAGGCTCCGGCTCCGGACATGTCATAGTGGATTTTATAATAGTGAGGTGAAATTGATGAAAGAGGGAATCCATCCGGATTACTATCAGGCAAAGGTTGTTTGCAACTGCGGTAATGAATTCGTAACCGGTTCAACCAAGGAGAATATCCATGTGGAAATCTGCTCCAAATGCCATCCGTTCTACACAGGACAGCAGAAGGCTATCGCTGCACGCGGACGTATTGATAAGTTCAATAAGAAGTATGGCGTTACACAGAACAACTAACATTTGAATTGCGTGAAGTAGTTAGGGTTGAGATTAGGCTAATCTCAACCCATTTTGCGATTAATGAGGAGGACTGCCGTATGAAATATTCCGGCATAGGAGGTCAGGCGGTTATTGAGGGCGTAATGATGAAAAACAAGGATAAGTACGCCATCGCCGTGCGCAAGCCTGACGGAGAAATTGAGGTAAAAACGGAAAACTGCAATGCCATAAGCCAGAAGGCGGCTTTTTTCAGGGCGCCGTTTATCAGGGGCATGGTTAATTTTATAGATTCATTGGTGTTGGGAATGTCAACGCTCACATACTCGACCTCTTTTTATGACGAGGAGGACGAGGACGACAAAAAAACGCCGGAGGAGAAGGCAAAATCCGATAAGATTTTCGGCGTGATAACCGTGATAATATCGGTTATTCTGGCGCTCGGAATTTTCATGGTCGGGCCGTGGTGTCTGTCGGAATTTGTGCTCAGCAGATTTATAAAATCCAAGAGTGTGCTCATACTTATTGAAGGGCTTGTGCGCGTTTTGCTTTTTGTAGGATATGTGACGCTTATTTCCCTGATGAAGGATATTAAGCGCGTCTATATGTATCACGGCGCGGAGCATAAATGCATAAACTGCATCGAGCACGGTCTTGAGCTTAATGTCGAGAACGTAAGAAAAAGCTCCAAGGAGCATAAGCGCTGCGGAACCAGCTTCATGCTTATCGTAATGTGCATATCGATTCTTGTACTCATGCTTGTGCGCTTTGATTCGCGTATTCTCAGAATGTTTGCGAGGATTCTGCTCATTCCGGTTATAGCGGGAATTTCATATGAGTTTCTGAGATTTACGGGAACGCATGACAACGCCTTTGTAAACGCTTTAAGCAAGCCGGGACTTCTTTTGCAGGGATTGACCACAAGGGAGCCCGACGATGAAATGATAGAGGTGGGAATCGCCTCCGTTGAAGCTGTTTTTGACTGGAGAGCGTACATTGACGAGAATTTCGGGACGAAGCCTTCCGAGGCGGTGTCCGGGAATGAAAACAAGGCGGATGCGGACGAAGACGCTTCGGAGGAAAAACGTGCCGATGACGAACAGGCAGATTCTTGAGGATATAAAACAAAAGCTGTCCTCGGCGGGAATAGAGGAAGCTTCAAATGACGCGTGGCTGCTTTTTGAAGGCATTACGGGAATGAACCGCACGGACTATCTTCTGCGTGCCGGGGAGGAATTTGATTTTCCGTTTCCGGAAAGACTTAGAAACGCCGCAGAGCGAAGATGCGCTCACGAGCCGCTGCAGTATATTCTGGGCAAGGCTTATTTTATGGGCTTTGAGTTTGAGGTGAATCCGTCGGTGCTGATACCGAGATACGATACCGAGGTGCTTGCCGAGGAGGCGGCACGCTATGCCGACGCCGATTCGGAGGTGCTTGATATGTGCACGGGCTCCGGCTGTATTGCGATAAGCGTCGCTTTGCTGACGAAGGCACGCAGGGTGATAGGCGCGGATATATCGGGCAGGGCGCTTACGGTTGCCGAAAGAAACCGGAAGCGGCTTAACGCGGAGAATGTCGGCTTTGTAAAAAGCGATATGTTCGGCGCGATTTCGGGCACATTCGATATGATTTTATCAAACCCGCCGTATATAAAAAGCGAAGATATAGAAGGATTGATGAGCGAGGTAAGGGACTGCGAGCCGAGGCTTGCGCTCGACGGGCATGAGGACGGCTTGTTTTTTTACCGCATACTTGCAAAAGAAGGCTTCGGGCATCTTAAGCCCGGCGGTCATATAATGATGGAAATCGGCTTCGGGCAGGCGCGTGAGGTAAGCGCTCTGCTTGAAATGTATGATTATGCGGACATCCGTGTCATAAAGGACCTTGCGGGACTTGACAGGGTGGTCTGCGGACGGAGGATATAGAAATGTTTGAAAATTTGGACGATATTCTGATGAAATACGAGGACATAAACGCGGAGCTGTCGTCTCCCGACGTTACCTCTGACCAGAACCGTTTCAGAAGGCTTATGAAGGAGCAGAGCGACCTGACTCCGCTTGTCGAGGCATATACGGCATATAAAAAGGCAAATCAGGATATAGAGGACAGCCTTGCTATGCTCGATGAGGAAAACGACGAGGATATGCGTGAGATGCTTAAGGAGGAGCTTTCAGCCGCAAAGGATAAATCCGCTAAGCTTGAGGAGGAAATAAAAATCCTGCTTCTTCCTAAAGACCCCAACGACGACAAGAACGTAGTGGTCGAAATCCGCGCCGGAGCGGGAGGGGACGAGGCGGCTCTTTTTGCCGCAGAGCTTTTCAGAATGTATACGCATTACGCCGAGACAAGGCATTGGAGGATTGAGGTTGTAAATTCGGACGAAACGGGTATCGGCGGAATGAAGGAAATAGAATTTATGGTTACGGGGCAGGGCGCGTATTCCGTGCTTAAGTACGAAAGCGGGGTGCACCGTGTCCAGAGAGTTCCCGAAACGGAATCGGGCGGCAGAATACACACCTCAACGGCGTCGGTTGCGGTTATGCCCGAAGCCGAGGAGGTTGAGGTTCAGATTGACGAGAAGGATATAAGGATTGACGTTATGCGCGCCTCCGGAAACGGCGGACAGTGCGTCAACACCACCGACTCGGCTGTGCGCCTTACCCATTATCCGACGGGTATCGTAATTTACAGCCAGACCGAAAAGTCGCAGATACAGAACAGGGAAAAGGCGTTTGCGCTGCTGCGTGCCAAGCTCTACGATTTGGAGTGTCAGAAGGCGCACGACGCGGAGGCGGACGCAAGGCGAAGCCAGATCGGAACGGGTGACCGCTCCGAGAAAATCCGAACCTACAATTTCCCTCAGGGGCGTGTTACCGACCACAGAATCGGGCTTACACTTTATAAGCTTGATAAGATAATGAACGGAGATATTCAGGAAATCCTTGACGCATGCATATCGGCGGACCAGGCGGCGAAGCTTGCGAAGATGAACGGAGAGGAATAGAGTAAACCCAGCGCCGCATTATTTGCGGCGTTTTGTGTCATTGTCATTTGTCGCTTCTGCGTTTCTTTTTTACAAAAGAAATTATTCCGGTTATCAAAACGGATACCAAAGCTCCCGCGGAATCTATGAGCACGTCCCGCAGGGAAGCCTCGCGTCCCGCCGTAAAGCTTTGGTGGAATTCGTCGCTTACGGCGTAAAGAACGCACACGAGCCATGCGGCGAATATACAAAGCGGCAGTCTTCCGATTCTGCGAGAAAGCTCGGACGCGGAAAGCGACGTAAAAAGCCCAAGCAAAAAGTAAATACTTACATGGGCGATTTTGCGTATATATTTCAATGTGAAAGCAAGAGCCGAATCCGGCATTATGGGCGACAGTACGCGTCTCAGAAGGTCCGATACAAATCCGCTTGAAATGCTTGACTGTTCGCCGTCCTGAGCCGAAAAGACAAAGATTACCGCCATTACCGTCACAGATAATGTGATGAATACGGCAAACCTTACCGCCGAAAAGGCGGCGCTATTGCGATTCATTTTCACTGTCATTGCCGTTTACAGATTCATCAAAGGGGTCGTCCTTGGCATCGGCATAGGTGTCGGATACGGGCTCCTCTTTTTTGTGACCGATGCGGTAAAACATCATTATTACATATATAATAATCGGTATTATAAATGTGCCGAGAAGCGATATTTTAAGCAGAGTCTGCGCAAACTCGCTTCCTATCAGCGCCAGTACGAGCGCCGAAATATACAATCCTACCAGAAGGGCTATCGCAATTATTGCCAGAACCTGTCTGGCGGTAATCTTCTTTTTCATCAATGACCTCCGAAATTATCCTATGTATAGAAGTATATCAGCAAATTTCCGGTATGAACAGATGCAAAATAAATTTTTTCCAATGTTGACGAAATGCGTATAAATGGTATATACTTTTTAAAGTCTTTGAAATATTACCATGTGAGGAGTAAGCATTATGTCTTTATTGGAACAGTGGAGAACGATGGCCTATGAGCAGCAGACCGACGCGAGAACGCAGGAGATGTTCTGGGCGAATTATTTTAATTATGAAAAAGGAATTTACGAGCAGATACTTAAAACGCCCGACGAGCCCGTAAAGGGAACGGTTAAGGGGCTTGCCGAAAAATATAACGTGGAGCTTATGCTTATGGTCGGATTCCTCGACGGAATCAACGACAGCCTTAAGACGCCGAATCCGATTGAAACGATGGACGAGGATACGGAGGTTTCGCTGGATTACGATACGGAGCTTCTTTATAAAAATATGGTCGGAGCTAGAGCGGACTGGCTTTACGAGCTTCCTGAGTGGGACGCTCTGATTGATGCCGACAGACGCAAGGAGCTTTACAAGGAGCAGAAGCTTTCCACAACCGTTGTGAAGGGAAAGAAAATAGGACGCAACGAGCCCTGTCCCTGCGGAAGCGGCAAGAAATACAAGCAGTGCTGCGGAAGGTAGTTAAGCTATGGATAAAGAAATGAAACGAGGCGGCTTTATCGCGTTTGAGGGAATCGACGGCAGCGGTAAAAGCACGCAGTCGGCGCTTCTGATACAGCGCCTGAGGCGCGAGGGCATACCCTGCTACGCGACCATGGAGCCTACGGATTCGCCTATAGGCTCGCTGATTCGTCAGATAATGACGGGCAGAATTAAGACTGACAACAAGGTGATTGCGGCGCTGTTTGCGGCGGACCGTCTTGACCATCTTCTTAACGAGGTGGACGGAATTGCCGCCAAAATCGACGAGGGTACGACCGTAGTCACGGACAGGTATTATTTTTCCTCATATGCGTATAACAGCGTGCATATGCCTATGGAATGGGTCATCAAGGCGAACGAGCAAAGCAGCGCGATTCTCAGGCCCTCCGTTACGGTGTTTATCGACGTTGAGCCCGACACGGCGCTTGAGCGAATTGCGAAGAACCGTTTCCGTCAGGAGCTGTTCGAGAAAAAATCCATGCTGGTCAAGGTCAGAGAGAATTATATGAAAGCCTTTAAGCTGCTTGAAAAAGAAGAGAAGGTCGTAATCATTGACGGGAATCAGCCTGAGGATAAGATTGCAGAGACAGTATGGGATGAAGTAAAGGGATATTTATAAACGGAAATAAAAAGTCTCCGAGCCGTACATTAAACGCGGCCCGGAGGCTTTTTTCATTTTAAATATATTGAAACTTCAGAAAGTTTTCGGACTTTATTTCTCAATATTTGCCGATGCCTTCTGTATATAAGATAAGGCAAGCTCTTCCTGTTCGCTGCTTCTGCGCAGCATTTCAATTATAAGATTCCTTTTTTCCTTCAAAGAGTCCTTTGGAAATGAATCACGCTCATGGGCAATAGTTGCTATTTCAGTCGCAAAAGATATGATGTCGTTGTACTGACTGATTGCTAAAGCCATTAATTCCTTATCGATACCGGGAATTATATCTATGCACAATTCAAAAAACTGTTTGGTTCTTAATTTATTTTCGTAATGAATAAACGCATGTGGAAAAACGCACTCGATTGCATCTGTGTTTATTCTGTTTTCTTCTCTTAATAAATCACACCAGTTACGGTAAATTACCATACCGCAGCCCTGCATTTTATCGTCTCCGCAATGGCTGTTATTCAGCAACAGCTTTAGCCCTCTGAGGAGCGCATTAGCACATGCCTTGGCTAGCGGCATTTTTTCATTTGAAGGCTTAACAATAATCATATCACAGTCAGCCTTGTACCAACCGGTGTATTGATTAAGACGGTCAAAGTTTATATTT
This sequence comes from Butyrivibrio sp., assembly GCA_014799955.1. Lineage (GTDB taxonomy): Bacteria > Bacillota > Clostridia > Lachnospirales > Lachnospiraceae > Eshraghiella. The sequence goes on from JAAVHB010000048.1 coordinate 28,047, forward strand.
GCGTTTTTTGAGTCGTCTCCCTCCAAAAATCCTAATCCCTTTAAAGTCCGTCCACGGTCGGAAAAACCGACGGCAAAAACAGTATCCGTATACTCTTTAGGGATAATGATTACCGGATAACCGTTTTCGATTTGCCTGCAGGCGAGAGAAATAAATTCGTTTTCCGAATAATTCTTCTGTGAATGACGCTCATAATCCAAGCCGTATATTAAAAAGCTGTCGTGAATCCATTCATCCGGTCCGTATGAATATCCGAAGCATATATTCATAATCGCCGACTGTAAAATGTATTCTTCATCATCGTTTATCTGACGGTTTTTGCTGTCCCTGCGCTGCTCCAATCCGAAAAACAATTTTAACGCGGTTAAAAGAGAAGCGGACGATATGCTTTTGGGCCATTCGGGTCCTGAATAATCGGCTGCGGGAATCCGCGGTTTGACAATAAATTCGTAATTATAGTCCGTATTGCATAAAACACATGATTCCGGGTCAAGTATTCTGTCTACGGAACAATTAAAAAGCCTGGATATTTCGCAAAGCAACGGTATCTCAGGTACAGCTTTCCCGTTCTCCCATTTGCTGACTGCCTGAGGCGAAACTTCTAATTTCTCTGCTAACTGCTCTTGCGTATATTTGTTTCCTACGCGCAAAGACGCAATGTGTTCACCCATTTTTTTTACATCAAACATATTCATCTTTTCTCCTCTGTTTTTGCTTATTATAACGGTCAGACTTCTGCAATATCCATATATTACGGGTTGTTTTTTGGGATAAAAACTAAACTCACAGTTTAAATCCTGTGAAAAGCAGAAGGAGGTTCCGGAATGTGAATAAAAATGGGAGTATTTATAAGGAGCATTTAACAGATAACAATGTTTTTATGTCGTCAAAATGTTCCTTGCATGTAACACGGTAATGAATCCACCCGCCATCACCGCATGGATACTTGTTGTCTATATATTCCTGTGTATATTTTTGAAGCTGATTATAAACGGCTGTATATTGCTTATCCGATAATCTCATCATAACGGTGAAAGCACCGTCTTCGGCAAAAACATTACAGATAAGCTTGTTTTTCTTTTTATGAGCAACACCCCAACCGTAATTATTACCGTAAGGGAAAACAATCTTTTGCTCTGTGTTAAAGGCAGTTGTCAGCCATTCGTTAAGTAAAGAAAATCTTTACGAATTCTCACCGCAGAATTTTGTCATTTCTTCTATGGTAGGTGAGGCTTTTTTGTTGAGTATTCTTTCGTACATAAATACCTCCTGAATTTATTTGATTATAGCACTTCGGAGCTTTGTTTGCTACCGAAATATAGGGAAAATCGGCGGAGTGAAAGGAAGGGGGATAGAGCTCTAATAATGTTTACGGTACGCCTAAGTTCCATAATATCTATGCTAATATGATAGAGGAGTGAGCTTTTCTTTAATTATACGCATTAAAGTATTTTTGATACGTTTCATTCACTGCTTCAGCAAATAGAGATCGAGAGTGTTTATTGGGATCATCATTACGGTTTTTCTTATTAATATATATTTTTTTCATTTCTTCCCATAAATTATTTTCTTTGAGCCAATCAATCTTTTCGGGAAGCAAATAAAAGCCATCAGGTTGATCGCACCAAGAAAAAGTATTATTCTTTTTGTTGAAACGAATGTACTCTTGACATTCATTTCCTTCATCATCTTCATAATCATTTACAAACGCAAAATCAACGCTGTGCAAAATACGAGAATTTTTTCTGTCTTTGACTTTAATGGTAAGTACTCGTGTTGAATTTTCGGCAAAATCATAACCGTATTTTGAGGCGATATCATCCAATGCATCTTTGAAAAGCAGTTTAATTTTTTTAGGAGAAAAATTATTGTCTTTATCGTTGGGGTAGATGTTGATGTCAAAATCATAACCGACATTCGACTTGGTGTCATAGGTGATCATATTTCGAGAATAGCTGCCGACAGGCTTGTGTTGAAAGGTATATTTGTTACGCAATATTCTATGAATTTGCCTTAGAATATCTTGTAAATTTGCGTAAGCACTTTGTACGTTTGATGAATGTTTAGATATGAACTGGAAATCGTGTTTCATTTTATTTTTCCTCTCTATAGTTATTTCCCAAGCCATCCATTCAGTCTTTCAGAACTAAATCATTAAATTATATCAGATAAAATCAATTTGTCAATGTTTATTTATGAAAAAACAAGTGATTGCAGAAAAAATACAGAAATTACTTAAAAATGGACAGAGTGACAGGTTTAGAACTTGCGGAATTAATGTTCAAAAGAGATGAATTAGGATATTTTGCGATTATATAGGATTTTTTTGGTACTTTTTTGCGCGGAAAACAGTACTCTTAGTCACTCTTGTATGCAGATGTTCTGAGTGCTCTGAAACTGTAGGCGATCAAGTACGTGGTTAGAAGGATTTTGGCGGAATAATACGGTTAACACCTTTCGCTTTGAATGAATAAGCGGATTTTTATTTTTGCTGTTATTGTAAGGTTAAATAACGCTGATATATGGAAACGCCGGGAATAGGATAGTAAATTTGTAACAAAAGCCGATAAATGCTGAAATCGCAGTATTTCTCTGCCGAAAAATGTTGAATTTTAGCGGAAAGTATGGTATAATATCTATTAATGATAAAATACATTGATTATAACTATTTGCGATATACAATGTAATTTTTGAGAGCTATAAAGAATATTCGAGCTTTTGATTGACTGTGATGTGAAAAAAGGTATCAGTATTACTACCATAACTAAGATGGACAAAGACCGAGCTGTTGCGAGCGGCGATGTACTTGTGAAAATATTTACTGCTATTGAATGTACTATGGATGATATTGTAGAGATCATCAATTGAGGCGTATTATGATGGAGAAACAAACTGATAATAGAATGCGTTTTGAACAGTGGCTTTTCTCAAATGATGTGAAGAAGCCAATGCCAAGCTATATTTTGGCAGCGTTTGATGAAGTATCTGAGTTCGCTACGTCACGCAAACTTTCAAAAATGTCTGTATGGGATATTCACACAGTGTACGATTATACTTTTATGCGGACTGCTCTTGAAAACAACCGTTTCTTTAAGATCCTTCACAAGAAAGCAGCGCAAATTTTTGAAAAAACATGGCGTTACTATGCCATGTTTTTAGATACATTAAGTAACACGGAAATTGACCTTCACGGCGAATATAAAGTCGCTGAATCGACCGCTCCTCCTGTTGTCATACGCAAGACTCTTATTGCATCCGAAGAGCCCGAAAACGTAAAAGATTTTAGTTTAGAGGAGTTTTGTCGGTGGTTGGCCTATGAAGAGCAAATGTCTTCTGCATCTTGCCGTGGATACTCTTCTTCCGTTAGATCCATCAGTGAATACGCTGTTGAAAATGGCTGGCTTACAAAAACAATTTACAAGATAACGAACGAAGAAGAATTAAAGGAAACGGTTGCTGCTTTAAGGAATACTGCTGCTTACATTAAATACAATGAGCAACAACACAACCGTTTTAGTGCAGCTATTCACAAATATATGATATTCAGAACAGGTTTTGATACGCGTCCGAGAAAGCGTATCAAAAAAAATCTTGTAACTGTGGGCAATGAGAAATTCGAACATTTTGATAACATTGTTGCTCTTTTGAAAAAGAAATATAAACTTGGCTTCCGCTATAATTCTTCCATTGAGATGATTCGTTTCCGGCAATTTGCGGAAAATGAAGATGTGGTTTTGCCGGAGGATGATGAACTCCTGAAAATCGAAATACAAAATGCCGGCTTTATTGTTGATGATAAAGTATATGTTGTTGATGACGAAATCTGTCAAGAGTTTGTTGATATAATAAATGATATTGCAAACCAGGGGCATCGCGTCATTTTCTATGAGGCATTACAAGAGTATCAAGCAGAATGGCTTACAGAACACCATATTGTTTCTGATGATGTTCTGAAGGCGCTTCTTTCTCATAATAGCGATCAATTTTACATTGGAAAAAATTTTATGACTCTTGGAGAGAGATTGACAGAAATAGAGACTATCGTAGGAGAACTTAAGCGTATTTGGGGCGAAGGTTTACTCCTTGATTTTGCTTCGATGTCTGAACGATTGCCTATGATTCCGTTGGATAGAATCAAGCGCGCAATTTCCCGCAGTACAGAGTTTGTGTGGAATTCCGAGGAAACATATGCCCTCTTGGATCATGTTATTATTTCTGCTTCTGAAAAATCTGCCATTACGGAATTCGTGCAAAGCACTTGTGAACTTGTTGGATATGCATCTTTGAGCGATATTCCTCTGGGAGCGATTGCCGAAGTGAATTACGAGTTATCCAACACCGCTCTCTATAATGCAATCTATAACAAAATACTCCTCGGGAAATTCTATCTGAACGGTAAGATTCTTACATTGACAGAGTCTACCATAAGTGCCGTGTCCCTTGTAAAAGCATATTGTTCAAACAAGAGAGAATGCTCCTTTGATGAGTTGGCAGACAGAGTTGTTGAGCTCACCGGTGGTATAAATCGCCAATATGCATTTGAAGCAGCTTATGATACTTTGGTGCGTGTTGAAGCAAAACACTTTGTATCAGAGCGATATGTCAATTTTGAAATTGATACAATAGACGCATTGCTGGATAATCTTGTTATCGGTGATTTTATTGCTATAAGAGGTATTGCTACATTTGCTTTATTCCCCTTTTGTGGGCAAAGTTGGAATTATTATCTTTTGGAGAGCTTTTGTTATCGATTTAGCAAAAAGTATCGCCTTGAAGTAATGAACTTCAACGATAAAAATGCAGGTATCATTGTTAAGAAAACATGTAATTTGAAATATCAAGAGATGCTTGCCGTTGCTGCCGCCAAAGCAGATATATCGCTTACAACGGAAGACGTCGGCGCATACCTTTTCGCTACTGGTTATTTGGCGAAACGCAAATATGCTGGGTTAAGTAATGTTGTAGAGAGCGCAAAAGGGTTGAGAGAAGGGAAAATCTAAATATGTACTCATATACATTCGACGAAACAACCGGTGGTTTGTTACTAAATTCCACCCCGACTAACTTTTCAAAAGAACCGCGTCCTGTTTATGCTGCTGAAATGAATTTGCTGGGGTTTCATCAATTTTGGGATTACGAAGATCAAAATGAAACACCGTATATGTGGGCAGAAGCCAATACTTATTGGTACCGTGCAAAGCAAATCGCAAAAATCAAAGGTGGAGATTTGTACAACGCCCCGGAACTGATGCCCATCAGAGGTGAGGATGGTTCGATTCTTTTTGGAAAAGACTATGGACATTGCTTGCAACCAATAGATCTCCCCGCTATGTGTGAAAAGAGCAAAGAACTGCTTACGATCATTGAAAACTCAACGGTAAAACTTATCGTAAAGGCTTATGAAAAATACAAAGCAAAGTTGGACATTTTCCATGTTGCTTTTTCAGGCGGTAAAGATAGTGCGGTTTTATTGGATTTGGTGAAGAAAGCCCTTCCTCAAGAAGGCTTTGTCGTAATATTTGGTGATACCGGTATGGAATTCCCCGATACTTATGAAACTGTAGAGCATACGAGAAGGCAATGTGAAGCAGAAAGTATTCCGTTTTATGTTGCAAGATCACATTTAGACCCTGAAGAATCTTGGAAATTGTTCGGGCCCCCTGCAAGAGTATTGCGGTGGTGTTGTAGTGTTCACAAGAGTACCCCTCAAACCATTAAAATGCGTGAAATAACCGGCAAAAATGATTATGTCGGAATGGATTTCGTTGGTGTAAGAGCCCACGAAAGCGTAGCTCGTAGCAAATATGAGTTCGAAAATGTGGGTAAAAAACAAAAAGGTCAGCACAGTTACAATCCTATATTGGAATGGACATCTGCCGAGATCTGGCTATATATTTATGCCAATGATGTGTATGTTAACAACGCATACAAAGAAGGCAACTCAAGAGCAGGTTGCTTGTTCTGTCCTATGTCCGGTGGAGTCAGCGACTATTTCAGAAGAAACAGCTATACTGCTGAAATTGATCGCTATATTGATTATATAAAAAGTTCTTACAGCTCAAAAGATCCGAAGCAAGCCACCTCCTACTTGACGAATGGAGGATGGAATGCTCGTAATAATGGTCGAGATTTGGCACAAAATCCTTTTAGGTGCATTGAAAATGTTACCAATAAAAACATCACTATTACAGTAATAGAGCCAACGACTGACTGGCAGGAATGGATAAAAACTATTGGCCCCGTTCTTAAAACAGATATCGGATATAGTGTTAAGTTTGAAGACCAGTATATTGATTTCTTGCTTACAGAAACCGATAAGGGATATATTGTATCTATTCCCGAAAGTATCAGTAAGGAGAAACCGAAATTCTCAAAACTTTTCCGTCAAGTGTTTAGAAAAGCCGCCTATTGTGGAGCTTGTCGTGTATGCGAAACTAACTGCAGAAAAGGTTGTATAAGTTTTGTAGACGGTAAAGTTAAAATCGAAAACTGTATTAATTGCCATCAATGTCATGATATAGACAGCGGGTGCCTTTTGTTTCATTCATTACGGCATCCACAAGGAGGAGGAAAACCTATGAAGAGCTTAAACTCATTTGCTGACCATGCACCAAAGCGCGATTGGCTTGTTTCATTCTTTGACCTTAAGGAAGATTTCTTTACCGAGCATTCTCTTGGTCCTATGATGTACGATATGTTCCGTCGCTTCTTGAGAGATGCCGGTTTGAACGACAAAAATCATTTCACTCATTTCGCAGAATTGATAAGCGAAATCGGATGGGAAACGGATACTGCTTTGGGACTTATGCTTGTTAATCTTGCAATGGAAAATCCTCAGATTGCTTGGTATATTAATAACTTTGAACTGGGTTATTATTATGAGCGATCCAACGTGGAAGAAATGCTCACCGCTTTGGACGTGAAACCAAAAGATGCCAAATCGATTGTTAAGGCTTATAAGCGTATTACGGATACTCCCTTCGGAACAACGCTCAATTTCGGATATGTTACGGATGAAGAGGACCTTGTTCGTAGCAAATGTAATATGAGTGATGCAAAGGTGATTTTGTATGCGCTATACAAATTTGCCGAAAAGTGCAATGACTATAAGGAATTTCATCTTTCGTACCTTTACGATGAAAGTGTTGAGAGAGATGGCATTAGCCCTGTTCGTATTTTCGGGCTTACCGATGAAGAAGAGCTCAAGTCCCTTCTCCTCGGTCTCTCTGCACAGTATCCTGAATTCATTAATGCGACCTTTACCAATGATCTTCAGACCATTACATTGAGAGATAAGACATCTGTGGATGTTTTGGATTTGTTTAGGGAGGATATTTAACGATGGCAATACAAAACAAAAAATACTGTGAATACTTTGATGTCAATGAGACATATTTCCCCTGTATTGATGAATCGGCTATCAACGCCGGTGCCCCTTGGGATACTACATATCCTCACGAAACTTTTGTTCAACTTCTTAACAACGTTGAAAAAATGCTTGGTGGAGCTACAAAACGCTCCGTTTGGATTCATGGTGCATATGGTACAGGTAAGAGCCAATGTGCCTACGCACTGAAAAAGATTCTTGAACTTCCAGAGGAAGAGGTACGTACATATTGGAATAAATATGCTCCATTAAAAAAGAATCCGGTTCTGCTGGAAAAAATCATTGGTCACAAGAGCAGAGGCATTGTAACTTGCTATAGATATGCTTCCGGTAGCATTACTTCTCCCCAACAATTATTCCTTGCTATTCAGGAAAGTATCAAGGCGGCTTTGATAGCAAACGGCGTTTCTTATAAGGGTGAAAGCACTTTGAAAGAAAGTGTTATCTCTTGGATGAATTCTTCTGCCCAGAAGAATTTTATCAATGAATTGCTTGAAAAGCCTGAATGGGTTTCCACATTCTCGCAGTCTAATGCAGACGAGATTATCAATACACTTCGCAAAGGCAACGATGTTTCCGAATTGATGGATAACATTTTCAAAATGGCTGCAAAAGAAGGTATTACCGCACTTTCGTTGGATGCGGACTCTTTGAGAAACTGGATTCTTGATATTTTGAACAAGAACAGCATCAAACTTGTTTTTATTTGGGACGAATTCAGCGATTTCTTCCGTCAAAATAAAAATGCTTTAGGAGAATTCCAAAAAATTGTTTCCATTTGCCAAGAGGTACCGTTCTACTTTATTATTGTAACGCATCCTATTTCGTCCATAAGCTCCAACGATGACTCTTGGAAAATCGTACAGCAGCGTTTCGATCAATCTGAAATTTCCTTGCCTGATAACATTGCTTTTGATTTAATTGGCGCCGCGTTTAATGTCAAAGAAATAGCTCGCAATGAGTGGACCGTAATGACCGATGATTTTCATGAGAGGCTTCACGCGTCCAGAACTTCCATTATGAAAGCGGCCAATATTACGAATCCTGAAGTGATGCGTAATATCCTGCCGTTGCATCCTGTTGCTGCTCTCGTATTGAAAAATATTGCTTCTGCATTTCAGTCAAATCAGCGTAGTATGTTTGATTTTATCAAAACCCCCAAGGATCTTGACGTCAAAGCATTCCAATGGTTTATTGAAAATACTAGCCCCACAGATGACCATCCATTATTGACGGTTGATATGCTTTGGGACTTCTTCTACGAGAAAGGCAAGAATTATCTCACATCCGATATTAAACTGATCCTTGATACCTTCCCTCAGCAGACTATGCTAAGAGAGGAAGAAAAGGTGGTACTTAAAGCTGTTTTGATTATGCAAGCGATAGATCAACGCCTTGGTGGTCAGTTTGCTGCATTGAAGCCTACAGAGCAGAATTTAAGTTATGCTTTTGAAGGAGACGATATATACGGTGGATCTGTTTGTATAAATATTTCAAAAGGACTTGTTACAAAAGGGATTTTAATTCAAACACCTATTGCTGATGGAAAAAAGGTGTTCTCTGCCGCTGTTCTTGCCGGAGACGGTGCCAAGATAGACGGATACAGAAAAGAGATACGTGATAAAGGAACGACGTCCAAACTTGTGTCTGAGGCCACGGCTCTTCCTACTGCCCTTGCACTTAGCAATCCTTTGAAATTGCGCTATGCTTTGGATATGGAAACGGGTGCATTGCCAGTTGTGACTCTTGCGGATTTTGTTAAAAAGATGGATGCCCTCAAAGACAAAGATGTGAGTTGGCGCTTCTATGCGGTTCTTGCGTTGGCAAAAAACGATGATGAGGCAATCAGTTTCCGCAATCACATCAAAAAGACTATAGCCAATGATGTATACAAGAATATTATCGTTATCGATGCGCTGTCCACACCGCTGGGATTGCAGGCGTTTGAACAATATGTTGAATATTCTGCTATGGCAATGTACTACCAGGGTAATAACAATCAGCAGGCAAAGGATAATGCCAGAAAAGCAAAAGAAGTACTTGATAGAGAATGGAAAGACCGTATTCACGACGGTCAATTCATCGTATATACATACGAGAATCAAGACGGTGAAAAAGCAACTGGCTCAAATGCCGTGCAAACTATTCTTCAGACCTTTGTTTTGAATCGTTATCGCTATGTTTTTGATTTCAAAAAAGGCGTGTCCGAGTCTCAACTGAAGCTTACCCACGCTAAAAATGTATCGCGTTATGGTATGGGCGGCATAGAAATAAAAGGGCTTATTGCCGGATGCGAGAAAAACATACTGGGAGAGGTCTGGGGAAAATCAGAATATTGGCTTTACCCCGAGCTGCAAACAGTACCCATTGTCGTTATCAAAAAGGCATTGGATAAAATGATTACTAACGCTTTTGATACAAGCGGAAAAATATCTATTGACGAGATTTATGATTTCTTGGAAGAAATATACGGCTTCTCGCCCTGTAACCTTTCTGCTTTCATAACCGGTTTCTTGCTCAAAGAATATAGTACCGACCCTTATCGTTCTATCGATTCCGAGGGACATCCTGAAACCATGACCCCTGACAAGTTGTCGGAAATGATAGGTAACTATATTGGTAAACGTCCAAAAACCACATATATTGTGAAGATGACCACCAATGAAAAAGCGTTTTATGCGGTTACTGAAAGCGCTTGGGGAATTCTGCAAAACACCTGCTCTTCGCCCAGCCAGGCAAGTTCTTTGATCCTTGCAAAGATGCGAGAATTTGGCTATCCGGTATGGTGCCTTGAGGATGTTGATACATCCGGGGTGTTTGATATCGTCAAGAAGTATTTATCTTTGGTTCAAAGCAAGGGTAACGAGATTCATGGTATTGCTATTGAAATCGGAGAAGTGGCACTTCAGCGTCCGACACTTGCTGATAACCTGGGAATGCTTTTAACGGCTGAAAACTGTAAAAAAGGAATGCTTTCCTTTGTAGAACACTTTGAAAGCGGTAAGTTGGCGAAACTTGCTACAGAGATAAATGCATCCTTGCTTACGGATATCAAGAAGCTGTTTAGTGTACAGTATTCGGCTCTTTGGAACGGTTCCACCGGAGAAGATGAGCTGAGAAAGCTTATCGTAGAATATGAAGTAATTAAACAGACCAATATTCTGCTGAACGTTTCCGCTCACAACAAGGACGATGCTTTTGACAAATGGCGTGATACATTGAAGTTTATTGGCTTCTCGTGTGAATCCGTCAGATCCAAAAAGCCTGCTCTTGATAAGTTGTTTTATCAATTGCTGAAGATTGCAAATCGTGAGGATATTCTCCCTGATAACATGAAGTCTTTGCTCGATGAACTGCTTATGCACAACGCAGAGATTCGTGATGTTCTTAATAATACATTGGGTGTCTTTAGTGAAATCTATGCACCTTATTTGGAGGGCTTCTCGGCAATCGAAATTGAGGAAATACGGAACTCTATTACAGTTGATATGTTTACTGCTACTTCTACGCAGAGTAATGCAACGGTAAGAGAGACCGCCAAAAACTTCAAAGACAAGCAGATCAAGACTCAATTGATGAATCTTTGGAGGCAGAATGCTGCAGGCACAAAGAATCCTCGCGAATGGTCCGCAAAATATCAAACACCGATTTTAGCTTGTGTACCGGAAGAGTATTATAGTGATGCAAAGCGTGCTTTTGCTATTATCAACTCCTTTACGCCAAGCGAAGCTGACATAAAGTTTGCACTGGCATTCTTAGAAAGCGTAACTTTCTGGGAAAATCTTGCTTCTGAATGCTATAGGGACAACTGTTTTATGAGTGAGATCGTTGGTGAATATGTTGCGATTCTTCCCAATATCGCTAACATACGAAGCGCTTTGGACAAGCTTGCCATCGATGCTTACGATTGGCTTGATAGTCCTGTGATAAGGGGTAAAATAAAGTCCATGGCAAGTGCTGAGTACTACGCCGGAGGTAGCGACGAAGCAGAAAAATTCATTGAGGATATGTCTGCTGATGAATTGAAGAAGAGACTGAAAGCTCTTGTTCAAAACGATATCGAATTGGGAATCAAAATTATAACCAATGGAAGGAAATAATGATTATGTTGTGTAGTGCCGTAAAAAATTATATATCTACAGCCAAAGGATTACCGTTCTTTTATGTTGTCGGAGATAACGATTACGGAACTACGCTTGAAGAACTCAAACAAGCGGGGCTTGCTATGGTGCGAGTTAGTGATTTTTGCTCCAATAGCGATAAATTCCCGAATATGGACAATATTACGGATTATTTTAGAACATCCGACGTTGATTTCAGAACCAACAAATGTGTGTTGGTCGGACTCGGTGAATACTTGGCTTTGCGCGGTGAAGCGGAAGCATTAAAGGTATTGCGCAAACTCAAATATGTAACCTTGGGAAATGCTAGAGTTGTATTGCTTTTGCGAGGAATTGCTCCGCAGGTTTCTGAGATGCTGAATGATGATATCAAGGTTATGAACCAACAACGCGCTTTCGTTTCAGATGATTGCACTGCAACGTTGTCCGTAACCAATGTCCAACAGGATATGGACTTGGTTAAAGAAAAAGGATTTCGGCCTCTGCTCAAAGCGTTTGAGGACGGTGTGACTGGTAATGTAATCGCTCATACAAATTTAAGTCTTGATAACTCATTGTTTCCTGTATCCGTTATTGCAAATTCATATGATGCAATTCGCTATGTCGCAAAAGATTTTTCTCTCAACAGAGCATACGGAAGCGATGAACAGTGGAATAAGCTTTGTTCTGACCTCGCCAAATGCAACAATTCTCTTGATGTGTTGCTTGAGAAATGTGGTTACAATGAAGGCTTTGAAACTGATTTTTATGATCATGTTGCAGGATATGAGTACAAAAACTGGTTGTTTTTCATTGCTTTAAAGTATTATCGTCATTTAATTGGTAATAGTTATTTGATTTATGCTCTTGATAAGACGGAAAAATTCCAAGATTTCAAAATCAATGTTGTAATAGCAATTGTCGATATATTGCATTCAGATGTTCGCTTTGCTCAATTTTATAAAGAGCGCAAAAAGCTTGTTAGAGAGTTCCCAGAATCAGATATAGCTGTATTTATTCACGAAAACGAAGTCGACCTGCAAGAGGGGATATATCGTCTGACGGATAATACTCTGGTGGAACGCGAAGCCATTATTCGGTTGATTGCTCAAATTGGGTTACATCATGATATTTCAACGATATATCCGGCATTGGATATGTATCTTAAAAAATACACATTTAATTGCGGAGAGATTAGTTCGGAATTAACTTCTTATTTTGAAGACTACAAGAAGCAAAAGGTTTCCAATGTCATAAGTAGCGAGTTCTTGTCCAATATTCAGAAATTCGCATTGAGTATGCGTTATGCTCAATTGGATATGCGCGACAATGCATTGATGTCTATTTCGGATAAGGAATCCACTCGCCTGTGTTGGATTGACGCGCTTGGTGTTGAATATTTGTCGTACATTACCGAATTGGCTCGTATAAAAGGTCTTTCAATTCATGTCGATGTCGCAAGAGCTGAATTGCCTACGATAACTTCGATAAATCGTCGATTTTTCGATGAGTGGCAAGGCGGAAAAAAGGATAAGGTATCAGAACTTGATGACATTAAACACAAGGAAGCCGGCGGATTTAATCACGTTGAATGTTCCGCACCGGTGCATTTGGCAAGCGAACTCACAGTTATCGAAAGGGTTATGAGTCAAGCTGCAACAGAGCTTGCAATGCATTCTTGTAAGAAGTTTGTTATCGCAAGTGACCACGGCGCCTCCAGAATGGCTGTTATACATCATCAAGAAGAAAAGTATGAGACAGATACAAAGGGCGAGCATTCCGGCAGATGTTGTAAAATCTTTGATGGATATGATTTGCCGTTTGCTATACCGGAAAATGGCTATATCGTTCTTGCGGATTATGGCAGATTTAAAGGCAGCCGAGCCGCAAATGTAGAAGTACACGGGGGCGCTTCCTTGGAGGAAGTTGTCGTTCCGATCATCACGCTAACCTTGAAGCGTGAAAGCTCTGTTGTGGTTAAACTGCTAAATTCTGATAAGATTTTCGCCGATCGTCATAATGGCATCACGATATCGATTTATATATCTGATGCAGAGCATAGTCAGAATGTAAGTGTAGTAATAAATGGGAACCGCTATAATGCTAAGGCAGAAGACAAAACTCATTTCACGGTACATTTACACGATATAAAGCGTTCCAAAGAATATTTTGCGGACGTATATGACGGTAATGATTTGATTAGTAATATAAAAATTTCCGTCAAGGGAAAAACGGCTACCGTAAACGATGATTTTGATGATTTGTTCTGAGGAGATAAGAATATGGAGCTGCATGATAAATTAAGAGATTGTTTTGATGAGATGGTCGTATATAAAGATCTCCAAAAAACAAATTTCTTTTCCGCATTGAGCCTTCCCGCATTTATGCGAGACTGGTTGCTTAAAAAGTTCGAAGACGAAGACGGCGAATTCGATAAGGATGAGCTTCTGCGTTTCGTAAAGAAGTTCATTCCGAGAAAAGATGATTGGACGTCTATTATGAACCGCATTATTGTCGAGAATGAAAAGGTAAAATTCCTTGCCAAAGTTTCTATAAATATTGAAATAAAAACCGGAGAGGTTTCTTTTGCGCTTCCTGATTTTGGACTTGGATTTAAGGACACGATTATCGAAAGTTATGTTTGGGATGTTTGCAAAGATGACCTGGTTAAAGGAAAAGATGTATGGGGAATGGTAGAATTGGGATATCGTTCTCCCGACGATTTCGATTTTGAGTTTGAATACGAAAAGAAAATCTCAAAAGCTAAAAACTCCAAGGCAGGAAAAATTACCCTCGTATCTTTCAAAAACTTTTGCCCGTATCGTATTGATTTAGATCAATATAAAGAAGCGCGTAGAGATTTTACCACTGAAGAATGGACCGATGTTATTCTTGGAGCCGTTGACTATAATGCTGCCGGATATGAAACTCAAGAACAGAAGTTGACGATGCTCACAAGACTTTTACCTTTTGTAGAGAAAAGGTTGAATCTTATAGAGCTTGCTCCCAAGGGAACAGGTAAATCGTATTTGTTTGGTAATGTCAGCAGGTTTGGATGGCTTTCCAGTGGTGGTGTTATGAGCCGCGCAAAAATGTTTTACGACCAGAGCAAACGCAGAGAGGGATTGGTTTCCGGTAGTGACCTTGTGACCTTAGATGAAGTTCAAACCATCTCTTTCACAGATACTGACGAAATGCGTGCTGCCCTGAAAGGATATTTGGAGCAAGGTAACTTTACCGTTGGCGATTACAAGGGGGTTGCTGATGCCGGTGTGATCCTCTGTGGAAATATCCGCAAAGAAATTATGGACGCTGACGGTTACAGCAATATGTTTGTTGAGCTTCCCGAGGTGTTCCATGAATCTGCACTTATTGAACGATTCCACGGTTTTATAAAGGGTTGGAATATTCCTCGTATGAAGGATGACCTTAAAGTATCAGGCTGGGCGTTGAACTCTGAATATTTCTGCACTATTATGCACGAGCTACGTGGAGATATGACATATAGAGCAATTGTTGACGAACTTATAGTTGTTCCTGCCGGAGCAGATACTCGTGATACAGAGGCAGTTAAGAGAATTGCAACAGCATATCTAAAATTGCTTTTCCCGCACGTTCAAAGCGCGAAAGATATTTCTTATTATGAATTCAAGAAATATTGTTTTGACCGTGCAAGAAAAATGAGAGACACCATCAAATATCAATTGGGACTTCTTGACATTGAGTATAGTGGCAAAGATCTGCCTCCATTTGCGATTCAAACATTTGATGAGGAATAATTATGGCGGAGAAAAAATGTTATGTGTGCGGTAAATCACCGCTTTCGAAAGATGAGATTGGTTTGACAAAAAAACTGATTGATAAAAAGACGGTTAATTTCTATTGTTTGCCATGCTTGGCAGAATCACTTGAGGTGACCGAAGAGGAACTTTTGGCAAAGATAGAAGAATTTAAAGAAGAAGGTTGTACGTTGTTCAGGTAAGGAGCTTTTATGAAGCAGTTTATTTATGTCGATAATGCGGCAACTACAAAATTAGATATTGATGCATTTGAGGCGATGAAACCGTACTTGCTCGAGGAATACGGCAATGCTTCTCAACCGTATTCCTTTGCACGGAAGCCTAAACAAGCTTTGAAAGAAGCTCGTGCAATAATTGCCCAGTGCATCAATGCAGATCCAGAAGAGATTTTTTTCACTTCTGGTGGTACTGAAAGCGATAACTGGGCAATTAAAGGAAGTGCTTTTTCTGATACTCAAAAAAGAGCGATAATTACATCCCAAATTGAGCATCATGCAATATTACGATCTTGCGAGGATATCGAAAAAATGGGGTATCCGGTTGCATATTTGCCCGTCACCAAAGAAGGCATCGTTACCGCGGAAGCATTGGAAAGTGTTATTACCCCCACCACTCGTCTTGTGTCGGTTATGCTTGCAAATAACGAAATAGGAACAATAGAGCCGATCAATGAACTTTGTAAAATAGCTCATCAAAACGGAGCCTTATTCCATACAGATGCTGTGCAAGCCGTAGGACATATTCAAATTGATGTGAAAAAACTCGGAGTAGATTTGTTATCAGCTTCGGCGCATAAGTTTAACGGACCGAAAGGAATTGGGTTCTTGTACATAAAAAAAGGAACGCCTATCACATCATATACAAGTGGCGGCGCTCAAGAATTTGGGATGCGTGCCGGAACGGAAAATTTTGCTTCAATTGTGGGTATGGCAGTTGCTCTCAAGAAAAATTGTGATACCATTACTGAAAACACTCGGCACATAGAGGCCATGGAATCTCAACTGTTAGATGGTTTGTCTTCTGCGGGTTTGGATTTTGTTAGAAATGGTAGTAACGAGCGTGTTCCAGGAAACATTAGCTTGTCGTTCAAAAACGCTGACGGAGAAGCTCTTCTTCACAGACTGGATTTAATGGGAATATGCGTTTCAACTGGTGCTGCGTGTGATACTGTTAATACTCGAGTGTCGCATGTGCTTAATGCTATCGGATTAAAACAGGAATATTCTAATGGAACGATTAGAATAACGTTATCTGCAAGCAATACCCAAGAGAATGTCACTGCTATTATATCTGCATTGAGAATTATATTGTTACAAGGGAGGATTTAGTTATGTCAAGTATATACGAGCCGATCTTTTCGGACATAACTGCTTACCAACGGCGTTTTTATCTAATTCCAGAATTATGGGAAAAATTCAAATATGGTGATTTAAAAAATGTCGATTTTAGCAAGTGGAAACGCATTAAATTAATGGACGATACAGGAAACTTCTGTGAAGATGAAATTAAAAAGATTCCAACCAAATATGGCGGTATTTATATTTATTGTATAAAATCTAATGTAATTAGTGAATTTGATAGTTATGTTATGTACGTAGGAATGGCTAGTAAAACAACAAACCAAAACTTAAGAAGACGAGTAGCGTCATATAAAAGTGAAATAGGAGTTGGATATTCTAGGGACAGAATACATAATTTATTTAAGAGATGGGGAAAATACGTATATGTACATTATCTGCCAATCGATGCCGATAGGGAAGTTATAGAAGAATTGGAAATACGATTGATAGGGTGTCTAATTCCGCCATGTAATGCTGATATACAAGATGCGTCAGTTAAAAGAAAAGTAAAAGCATTTGCTGATTTTTAGGAGGGTAATTATGAAAATTCCGGTGATAAAAGGGCGAATCGGATCGTGGATTTATTACGTGGGAACGATGACTTTTGGTCAAATAGCATCTGAACAAGTAAGCGCTTCTGTAGATGAAATTTATCAAGCGACTTGTTTATCTGAATTGTTGCAAAGACATTTAACGGTAAATTACGAGAGCATAAAAGAATATTTGTTAAAAGAAAAAGATCGCTTTTTTAATGCAATAATATTAGCAATTTTTGATGGTGATCCTCAATGGCTAGAAGTTGAGTTTAAAGGAGACGAAAAAGACTTCACAAATGTAGGGTTTTTGGAGTTTTCTGGAGAAGAAAAAATTTTTCCTGTAGATGGACAACACAGGGTTAAAGGTATTAAAGAAGCTGTCTTAGTTGACGAAAGTCTCAAATATGAACTGGTTCCGGTAATATTTATTGCTCACGACAACTCGGATGACGGTCGTAAAAAAACCAGAAAATTATTTTCAACATTAAATAGAAGAGCAAAGCCCGTTGGACAATCTGAAAATATTGCACTAGATGAAGACGATATATGCTCCATTATAACTAGAGATTTAGTGCAGAGTGTCCCCTTGTTTTTCGGTGAAAATTTAACAACCTATGAGGGTAAACAGATACCACCTAATAACAAAAAAGCATTCACATCGATTATAACTCTCTATCAGTGCGTTGAAGTTATTATTAAATGGCAATTAGCTAAAGAGGGGATCACAAACAAAAAATATAAGGAATATTTATTATATCGTCGAGATGAGGATACTATCAAACAGATGCGAAGTCTGGTTTTTGATATAATGTTGGCCTTTGTTGAAAATACGGCAATTATTAGTAGCTTTTTATCTGAAACAAGTGAAATGAAAGCGTTGAAATATAGAAATACTTCGGGTGGAAATATATTGTTTAGACCTATTGTCCTTACCGAATATTTCAATGCTGCGATTAATCTAATTGAAAATGGTTATAGTTTCAAAGAAGCATTTTCTGCATTAAATGAATTATCTCAAGACCTTACGAAAAAACCGTGGCAAGGCTTTTTGTGGGATGGCGTGAAAATGATAAATAGAGTATCGCGCCCTGCGATAAAAAATTTACTAGTTTATATGGTAAATAAAGAACTTGTATCTCCTAGTGATTATCAAAAGATGATAACCGCATATAGCACTACTTTAAATATATCATTAGATCAAGCTAAAAGTATTATACATAGTCTTTGAAATGTGAATTTATGTTTAATTTAGTTCCTTTTATAAAGTAAAATTATGGTGAAATAATTTTAAAATACGACTAGAAAATCTCTGGACTTCTCCAATCCTTTGTGGTACTGTTGTATACTGCAAAAGAAGTGTGAAAATGGCAGAGATAAGCATTGCTGAAATTTACAGCGGTGAAAAGTGCGGAGTTATGAGCACGGCAATTGCAGATTACATGACAAATGACCGACCATTGGAGTACGAAGAGCGGACTCGGGTTGACATACTGTTTGTAAAGTATGCATTAATTGTGGCAGAAAAATGAGGCAAGAGGGGGACACAGTGTCGGGAATGACCGATGATGCGTCGCCCTCTTCTTATATGAGCTGGGACGATGACAAAGCAAGAAGCTCTGATTACGGTAACATTATTCCTCATGAACGCAGCTTTAAGCGCGGAAGTTCATATAGTGAGGTATTAGGATATATCGTCCGGCATCAGGATGATGTATCATGATAGAAGTGATGCATGAACCGTCAGATAAAGAAAATTTAATTTACGAGACAAGGCTGAGCCGCTAATTCATATTACGCTTAGAACTACTTATAAAATTGAATTTGAAATTAAATTTATCTCTTACTTCATTTTGGGCTTTTTTAATTATTTCAATAAGTTCTTTTTTACATGGCTCAGCTTCTTTTTTTGATACAAACTGAAAATGATTCATTGTTTAACCCCTCCAAGTTAATATGTGCCAATATTTATTTTATGAAAAAATAAAGCGATTCCAGTTTAAAAATACTGGAATCGCTTAAAATTATTCGAAGTGACAATGGTCAGGCTTACGGTCTCAACATCCTAAATTCCACCCTCCGAATAGCTCCGGATTCATAAATACAACCGTCAGCTCGCATATTTCGCCGTCTTTGTCAATTCCCCAATAATCCGTATAATAGCCGTCGCCAAGACCTGACGCGAACATGGCAATCTGCGAGCCGTCAAGCGGGTTGTGCCACATCAGCAAATCGCCGCCCGCTCTTTGGTAATTCGGCTCTTTTTGGTAGCTTTCGGCAAAGAGCGCCTCAAAATAATCGTCGTAAATATTGCCGTTTTCGTGCTCCTTGTACCAGCCGGACAGAAAGGACCAGTAGCTTTCGGCGGCCTGTGCGTCGCAGAAACAAGCCATTCCGCACTCCACGGGAAATCCGGCAAAGGTGGTTTTCCATTCGCCGTCCTTCTGAATACGGCCGTTGGCAAGCTCGAATTTTACGGCTTCGCTTTCTTTGATTTTCAGCCTTGCGCCGACGATGCGAAGTCCCGCCGTTTCGGAGCGCATAACCGAGACCTGAACGGGATAGCTTCCGGGAGAGATTGTTTTTTCCTTTACGGATATGCTTCTCGGCTGCTGAAGATAACAAAGCGGGTCTGCCGTGATGAGCATTCCGGTAGCGAATTCGCAGTTGCCGAGAGTGTATTGGCTCATACCGCCGTCCGCTGCAAAAAGCCTGTTTGCGAAATCCGGTTCAAGCGTGTCCTTGCTTATAAATTTCAGGTTTTTTTCAAAAGCTTCCTGCAAAGGGCTTTTTTGAGAAGCTTTTTCGGCTTCTTCGTCAAGTTTTCGCTGTTCTTCGGCTTTATCCTTCCAGTATGCCGCCGCTTTTTTGTCTTTTTTAACACCGGTGCCGCTCCGGTACATACCGGAAACCTGAAGCATTGCGTCGGCGTTTCCGCCCTCGGCGGACTTAAGAAAATATTCAAAGCCTTTTTTCTCGTTCTTTTTAACACCGTAGCCCTTGCAGTAGGTCATTCCGAGATTGCCGAGCGCTATGGTGTTTCCGAGCGCGGCGGCGCGCTTGTAGTACCCGATTCCCTTTAAATAATCCGGCTCCGTGTATTCGCCCGCGCAGTATA
Source organism: Butyrivibrio sp. (assembly GCA_014799955.1). Classification (GTDB taxonomy): domain Bacteria; phylum Bacillota; class Clostridia; order Lachnospirales; family Lachnospiraceae; genus Eshraghiella. The sequence goes on from JAAVHB010000048.1 coordinate 48,325, forward strand.
TGTAGCCTAGATCAAGCAGAGCGTCCTCCATTCCGCCGTCGGCAGCTCTTTCATAGTATTCTACAGCTTTTTGGAGGTCGGGTTTGATATTGTTTTCCTCCAAGCCGTCAAGATAAATATCTCCGAGGTACTTTAACGCCGGAAGCACGCCGTTTTCGGCGTCGCGTAATAATTTTTCAAAATCCAACATGACATTCTCCTTTAACATTCCCGCGAGGCACTGTGTGCCGGACGGGACTTGCAATTAACATACCTATTTATAAGAATTGTATATTAATTTTCCCGCATTTGCAATTGCCGCTTGAAATTTTCCCGTGCTGAAAAATTTTTAAATTTATGTTGACATTTTATACCGCGCACGATATTATAGAGTCAATCAATATTATACAACGTATAATATTATACCGGACGCTTAAAGCGTTCTTAAGTTAAGGGAAGTCCCGTTCGGCGCAGCGAGGAAGGTCCCTCTCGGCACTCCGTGCCCTGAAGGAAGGTCGGCGCCTCGCGGGAATGTAAAGGAGGAGCTTTATGATTTTTCAGCTTGGTTCCGCGCTGTTGGACGCGTGCGTGCTTGCGGTGCTAAACCGCGGGGACACATACGGGTATGTGCTGACGCAGAATATAAAGGAGATTGTTGAAATCTCGGAATCAACACTGTACCCCGTTCTCAGGCGGCTGCAAAAGGACAACAGTCTGACAACCTATGATATGGCGTATCAGGGACGAAACAGACGCTACTATGCCATAACGCCGCAGGGAAAGGCCCGACTGGACTATTATCTGGGTGAGTGGAATGATTATAAGTATAAGTTGGACAAAATTCTTTACGGAGGGAATGAAAATGAACAAGTATAATTATCTGAACGCATTGAGCAATATTATACAGAATGAGCTGCCTGCGGACGAATACAATAATGTCATGCAGTACTACAGCGAATATTTTGCGGATGCCGGAGTGGAAAAAGAGCAGGAGGTTATGGAGGCGCTCGGAACACCCGAGGAACTGGCGGTAGGCATAATCGCGGAGCAGCGCGGAAAGCAGCCTGAGGAGGTTGTGGTGCGGACCAAAAGAAAGGGGCTTCCGGTCGGCTGGATTATCGCCATCGCAATTGTAGGCTCGCCCATATGGCTTGCGGTGTTTTGCGTGGCAATCGGTCTTGTGGCGTGCGCGTTCGCGTTGGTAGCGGCATTTGCGGCATTTGCTGTAAGCTTTGTAATCGGAGGCGTCGTGCTGATTGTCGGCGGAATCGCCAGACTGTTTTTATCGCCCGCCGAGGGGATGGTGGTTCTGGGAGCCGGATTTATTATGGAGGCTTTCGGAATAGCCCTTATGATGCTCAGTATTTTCCTGATAAGACTTACCGTAAACGGGATTAAGTCGTCAAGGGCAAAGAAAAAGGCAAGGAGGATGAGATAATGAAAAAGATATTCGCGATTTTGGGAATTGTTATAGGCGCCTTTATTGTGGTCGGAGGGACACTCATAGGCGTTGGCTTCGCGATGGGAGCAAAAAACAATATTAATTTGTTTAACGGTATTGTGAGTCTTGATTTCGGCAGACCTGAGCTTGTCAGGATGGATTATAAGAATATTGAGGAATTTGATTCGCTGTATATCGATATGGATTACGGAAGTGTCGAGATTGTAAAGGGTGATGAGTATGCCGTTGAATACGAACTGTATTCCGACAATATTGTCTGCGAGGTAGTCGGGGGAAAGCTTACCTTTAAGGAGCGGAGAAGAAACAATTTTGTAATGGGCTTTGATTTAGGATGGTTCGGATTCAGAAACAAGGGGAGTAGTTATCTCAAGGTTTATGTACCGGAGAATAGATTGCAGAACGTTGAAATATATACCGATATGGGAAGCGTGGATATAAGCGGTATGTCATGTGAAAAGCTTACCGTCGAATGCGATATGGGCGCTATAGAATGTAAAAATGTTAATACCGGCAGACTGTATATAGACGCCGATATGGGAGGCGTGAATTTTACAGGCACGGTCACCGACAAAATCGAGGCGGATGTTGATATGGGAAGCGTTTCGCTTGCGGGCTGGCTTGACTGTGACTTTGACATAGACGCCGATATGGGAAGCGTTGATATAGTAACATATTACAGCGCCGCTTCTTACCGCTGCAATTTTGATGTCGGAATGGGCGGAAAGGAAATCAGGGACAACGGCGGAACCGACAGCGAAACGGTGCATTACATGAATATTGACTGTGACATGGGAGGCATAAGTGTAACGCATAAATCTGATAAGTAACAAAAATACAAGGCAGATGAATCGGGGGTATCACCCGGAATCATCTGCCTTTCCTTGCATTTTTGTTTCACTGACGCCCGGCAATTTTGGGCGTATTTATCTTTTTCCGGATTTTTTTGAGCAAAAAACATGCGATTAACGCTGTTGCGATTTCCGCAATGGGAAAGGTAAGCCATATTATCCGGCTTGACGCCGCTGTTTTTTGCGTTATTACGGCGAAGCCCCATGCTATAGGCAGTACAAATACAAGCTGTCTGCAAACCGAAACAATCAGGGACTCGATTCCGCCGTTTAACGCCTGGAACACTCCTTGGAGCGCAATATTAATTCCCGCGAATATAAAGCTGACGGAAATTATCCGCATCGCGCTTACAAACAAAGACTGCGTTTCACCGGAAAGACTGAACACCGAAGAGAAGGGCAGTGCGAGCGCTTCCGTAAGCGCTGTTCCCGCAAGCAGTATAATCACCGTATAAAGCAGACCGTATTTTATTCCGCCGTCAATGCGCTTTTTATTGCCCATTCCGTAGGCAAAGGAAACAATTGGGGTTATAGCGTCGCGCAGACCGAACGCGGCGAAAAGTATAAACTGCTGGATTTTGTAAAACAGCCCGTAAGCCGTTACCATCGCTTCGCTTACGGAAACCAGAATAATATTCAGACCGTACGTCATAACGGACATGAGGGCCTGTGCGATAATCGCCGGCAGACCGATGGAATAAATGTCCTTGATTACTCTGGCGGAGGGCTTGCAGTACGATATTTTTTTTGAAATGTTTTTGTTGAATTTCAAATGGAATATAAAAGCAAGGAGCCATGACACGCACTGTCCGATTACGGTTGCGTATGCGGCTCCGGCGGCTCCCATTGCGGGACAGCCGAGCCAGCCGTAAATCATAATTGGGTCCAGTATAATATTGGTAACGGCGCCCGTTATCTGCGCTATTGTGGAGCAGATTGGATGCCCGTCGGACTGGAGCAGCTTTTCGTAAATTGCAAAGAACGTGATACCCGGAGAGACAACGCAGCATACGGTCAGGTAACGGACCGCCATATCATAAACTACGGGATTTGAGGTCTGCGTTGAGATGTAAAAACGCACGCCGAATATGCCGAACAGCAAAAAAACGATGTAGATGACCAGAGCCAGAAACTGCGCGTTTCCCGCCGCCTGACTCGCTCTTTCCCTGTCGCCCTGTCCGAGAGACTTGGCGACAAGCACATTCGTTCCGATACCTGTTCCTATGGCTATTGCAATCATGAGCATCTGGAACGGAAAAGCAAGAGTCAGGGCGTTTAACGCAAGCTCGCCGTTTTCCTTCATATTTGAAATAAAAGCGCTGTCAACAATGTTGTACAAAGCCTGAAGCATCAAAGATATTATCATGGGAACCCCCATTATGAGCATCAGCTTTTTGACAGGCGTTTCCGCCATTCTGTCATTTTTTCCTGACTGATTCATTGAATTTTAAAACCTCCTTGTTATATTAGGGCACAAAAAAGCAGCGTGTAACAACTGGTTTTACGCAAATGCTACACGCTGTATCTGTGTTATATCACTCATTTCCGGATTTGTCAAGTGGGGTATATGACACGGTATGCGGGAGGCGCAATTTAAAATCAAAAATTAAAAAATACTACATTTAGTGTGATTTTCCTATTGCATATACTATATATTGATGTTATACTGTCAACAGACTGCCGAAAGAATTTCTCTGAGCAGCGTTAATACTATTTGGAGGAACAGCTATTATGCCTGAAAGAAAAGAGTGGGAAGGTTTTAAAGGAAAAATCTGGAAAGTAGAAATAAATACAAGAGATTTTATCCAGAATAATTATACACCGTATGACGGAAACGAGAGCTTTCTTGCCGGACCTACCGAGGCGACGGACAAGCTTTGGAATAAATTGCAGGAGCTTCAGAAGGAGGAGCGCGCAAAGGGCGGCGTGCTTGACATGGACACGGATATAGTATCGTCGCTGACCTCGCACGGTGCGGGTTATATAAGCGAGGAGCTTAAAGCTCTTGAAAAGGTCGTGGGACTGCAGACGGACAAGCCTTTAAAAAGAGCCTTTATGCCATACGGCGGCATAAAAATGGCTGAGGAATCCTGCGAAATGTACGGATATACGCCCGATTCAGAGCTTCACAAAATTTTTAATGTGTATCATAAAACGCACAATCAGGCAGTATTTGACGCTTATACGCCGGAGATGAGAAGGGCGCGCAAAAACAAGATTATGACCGGTCTGCCGGACACCTATGGCAGGGGCAGAATCGTCGGAGATTACAGGAGAGTCGCGCTCTACGGCGTTGATTTTCTCATAGAGCAGAAGCAAAAGGACTTGGACGAGTGCGGCAACGGCACGATGAGCGAGAAGGTGATTCGTCTGCGGGAGGAAATTGCCGAGCAGATTAAGGCGCTCAAGGGAATGAAGGAAATGGCGGCTATTTACGGCTGCGATATTTCCGCCCCGGCGACAAACGCGCGCGAGGCGGTACAGTGGCTTTATTTCGGCTATCTCGCGGCAATCAAGACGCAGAACGGAGCTGCGATGAGCGTCGGGCGCGTATCGACATTTCTTGATATTTATATAAAAAGAGATATGGACGCGGGAGTTCTTTCCGAGGCTGAGGCTCAGGAGCTGATTGACCACCTTACGATGAAATGCCGGATGGTCAAATTCGCGAGAATCAAATCCTACAACGAGCTTTTTTCGGGCGACCCCGTGTGGGCGACGCTTGAGGTTGCGGGACTTGGGCAGGACGGACGCTCAATGGTGACAAAGACGGACTACCGCTTCCTTCATACGCTTGAAAATATGGGACCCTCGCCGGAGCCGAACCTCACGGTGCTCTACTCAAAGCGTCTGCCCGAAAATTTTCGCAGATACGCGGCATATATATCAATAGCCACAAGCTCGATACAGTATGAGAACGACGACGTGATGAGACCGGTGTGGGGCGACGATTACTCCATATGCTGCTGCGTATCGGCGACGCAGACAGGCAAGGAGATGCAGTTCTTCGGAGCGAGGGCAAACCTTGCGAAATGCCTTAACTACGCGATAAACGGCGGAGTTGATATGAAGAGCGGCGACCAGGTCGGGCCCAAATACGCTCCGATTACCTCGGAATATCTTGATTATGACGAGGTTATGGACAAATACGACATGATGATGGACTGGCTCGCGGGACTGTATGTTAATACGCTGAATCTGATTCACTATATGCACGACAAATATTATTACGAGGCGGCTGAGATGGCGCTTATTGATACCGATGTAAGGCGCACCTTCGCGACGGGGATAGCGGGATTTTCCCATGTGGTGGATTCGCTCAGCGCGATAAAATACGCGAAAGTAAAGACAGTGCGCAACGAGGAGGGACTTGTCGTGGATTACGAGGTTGAGGGAGATTTTCCCCGCTACGGCAACGATGACGAGAGGGCGGATGAAATCGCGGTATGGCTCCTTAAAACCTTTATGGGCAAGCTCGAAAAATTTGAAACCTACCGTGATTCGGAGCCTACGACCTCAATCCTTACAATCACGTCAAACGTGGTTTACGGCAAGGCGACAGGCGCGCTTCCCGACGGGCGCAAGGCGGGCGAGCCGTTCGCGCCGGGCGCAAATCCGAGCTACGGAGCGGAGCGGAACGGACTTCTGGCGTCGCTTAACTCGGTTGCGAAGCTTCCGTATGAGTACGCTCTCGACGGCATTTCCAATACGCAGACGATTCATCCCGACGCTCTCGGACATGACGAGGCGGAGCGCATAGACAACCTTGTCAGGGTTATGGACGGATATTTTGAGCAGGGAGCTCACCACCTGAACGTCAACGTATTCGGAACGGAAAGGCTTATCGACGCGATGGAGCATCCCGAGAAGGAGGAGTATGCCAATTTCACAATCCGCGTGTCGGGCTATGCGGTTAAATTCATTGATTTGACCAAGGAACAGCAGATGGACGTTATCGCGAGAACCTGTCACGGAAATCTTTAAAATAAATATGTATTTTGCCTGAGCGCCCGCGGACTTTCTTAAACAGTCCGCGGGCATAATATTGAGGGAGGAAAAAATATGGGTTACGGCTATATTCATTCGATAGAAACCTTCGGTTCGGTTGACGGACCGGGAATACGCTTTGTGATTTTTCTTACGGGCTGCAATATGCGCTGCCAGTTCTGCCACAATCCCGACACATGGGCGCTTGAGGGCGGAACCGAATATACGGTGGCGGAGCTTATCTCAAAAGCGCTGCGCTACCGCAGCTATTGGGGCGATGCGGGCGGAATCACGGTAAGCGGCGGCGAGCCGCTGCTGCAAATCGATTTTGTGACGGAGCTTTTTTGTATGGCAAAGGAAAAAGGAATCAACACCTGCCTTGACACCTCGGGACAGCCGTTTACAAGGGAGGAGCCTTTTTTCGGAAAATTTCGCGGATTACTTGAAGTAACGGATTTGGTGATGCTTGACATCAAGCATATGGATGATGAAAAGCACAGGATTTTAACAGGGCACGGAAACGGAAATGTTCTTGACTGCGCCCGCTATATGGATTCGGTCAATCAGAAAATGTGGCTCCGCCATGTGCTTGTAAGCGGGGGAGAAGCGCCAAGCGACGAGGATTCCCAGCTGAAAAGGCTTGCGGAATTTATCGGTACGCTTAAGAATGCCCAAAAGGTCGAGGTGCTTCCGTACCATACCTTTGGGGTTCATAAATGGGAAAAGCTGGGAATACCGTACAGGCTTGACGGGGTAAATCCGCCCTTGCCGGAGCGTGTGGATAACGCAAAAAGAATACTCGGAATAATCTGATTGTTCCCGGATAAAAAAAGTGCTATAATTTTCTATCATAAATAAGTGCAAGGAAGGTATATGCGATGTTTAACAATTATGCGATGTATGATGACGAAATCATAGAGAGCGCCCAACAGGTGGCGTCCGGGGAATTGGTTCTTTCCCAGGAGGATTTGGAATTCCTGCTGAATAGGACAGTGGATCTCTCAAACAGCCAGAAGCTTGAGGACGAGCTTGTTTTCGGTGTTTTCCGCAAGCTTCTGTCGGTGTCGGATATGGATGATGACGATGAGGCGGAACGTGTTTTTGACGCCGCAAAAAGGATTCAGAACAGCGATATTGACGACCCTCTGAAGGCGTTTGATATACTTGCGGAAAACGGAGTGAACTTCACCGAGAAAAGATTTTACAGCGGGGATATGACGACGCTTCGCGACTGGCTTCTTGAGTGGAGTTTCAGTGTCGGTCTTGTGGAGAGGCTGCTGCGGCTCGGAGTTGATATGAATGAGCCCGTGATTAAGGGCAAAACTCCGGCGTACATAGTTGCGAACAGAGATTTTAAGCCGAAGGGCCGGTGGGATAATACGGATATGGAGGAGGAATTCGCCAAAGCCGTTTCGTATTTTGACATGGAATCCATGGAGGCGCTGACTGCGGAGGGAACCTCAGCCGCCCACAGAGCCGTCAAGAATAATCATTATCAGATGCTTGAGGTTATGATAAGGGCAGGAATAAACGTGAATCTTGCGGAGGACCAGCCTAAGATTGTCGGCTCAACGCTTTTGCATACGGCATGTGAGTACGGCAGTGTCGAATGCGTTAAGCTGCTGATTGAGGCGGGAGCCGATGATACCTTGCTGGACGCAAAGGAGGAAACTCCGGCTCACAGGGCTCTTTTCCATGATTATATAACCGGTTCTAAAAAGCTGGATACTGAGACGCGGACAGAGCTTTTAAGGGCGCTGAAGAATGTGGATTCCGTCGGAAAATACGGAATGACTCCTATGATGATGGCGCTGAGCTGCAGGGCTATCAGCCGTGACCTTGTTCCTGTTTTTATAGAAAAGGGAGCCGACGTAAACCATGCCGACAATAGGGGCTATACTCCGCTGATGCTTGGCAGCGGTATGGAAACATTGAAGGCGCTTGTAAAGGCGGGAGCCGACGTAAACGCCAGAAACCGGGACGGAAACACTCCTCTGCATTTTGCGCTTGACCGGAACAGCAGCCAGGAGGCGGCATATCTCATAAAAAAGGGTGCCGATTTCAATGTTGCAAATAATGACGGTGTCACACCCATGCAGATTGCGGCGGAAAAGGGACTTGACGAGCTGTTTCCGTTTATGGGTCTGTAAAATAAAAAATATAATTATTAAGGAGAAAAACTATGGTATATAATGCTGAAGATTGCAGAAAAAAACGTCCCCAGGTATTGGCGGGGGAGCTTGAGCTTCCGGTACAGGAGCTTTGGCCAATTATTTATGATGTGACATGCTCAGTGAGAAGATGGGACGAGGGAGATTTTGCGGACAAACTCAGGGGCGACGCGCTCGGCGTTTTCAGAATAATGCTGCAGAAGCTGGACTGGGACGAGGATGACGAGGTGGATATATTCTATGACGCCATCTATGAAATCCCGGGTATGGGAATTTCGCCGGATAAGATTTTTGAGATACTTACGGAGGCAAATATAAACTTCACCGAACCCATGTACAGAAGAGGGGAGCTTACAAATGTAAGGGATTATTTATTGGATAAGCGCTTCAGCACTGAGCTTTTGGAGGCTATGGCGAAGGCGGGCGTTGATTTGAATACGGCAGTGATTAAGGGCAGAACTCCGGTGTATATACTGGCAAAAAGTTTTTCATTGGACAGAACGGACGATGAGCCGGACGAAGATGAAACAGCGCTTGCAAAAGCTGTCGAGGAATATTTCAGCGTTGAATCCATGGAGGAGATAAATTCGTACGGAACCTCCGCGGCGCATGAGATTGTAGACGGCAATCATTTTCTTGCGCTTGAGGCGATGCTTAAAAAGGGCGTAAATGTCAATATTGCCGAGGATGCGCAGGGAGAGGCGGGAAATACGCTGTTGCACGTCGCCTGCAAAAACTGCTTTCCTAAAATAGTCAGGATGCTTATGGAGGCGGGAGCCGACGATACCATTATGAATGTGAATGAACAGACGCCCGCGCATGTCGCCGTAACCGAAAGAGGAGGCGCGTACGGAGTAACGCCAGACGATATGGCGGATACTCTCAGAGAATTGAAAAATATAGACATACCCGGAAAAGACGGTATGACGCCGCTCATGCTTGCGCAGGATTATGAGCTGAGAGCCTCAGACGAGCTTACTCCCGTTCTGATTGAGATGGGAGCCGACGTAAACCGCGCGGACAACGAAGGAAATACCGCCGCGCTGCTGCACGCCAGATGGCACTGCGACAAGGATGTCATCAAGGCCATGGTGAGCGCCGGTTACAATATAAATGCCAGAAACGCCGACGGAAACACCTTGCTTCACTTTGCTGTCAAAAACAGAGCAAACCAGGTTGCGATATATCTGCTGAAAAAGGGGGCGGACTATAACATAACCAACGAAGAGCAGGCGTCGCCTTTGCAGCTTGCCGTTGAAAAGGGACTTGACGACGTGCTGCCGTTTATGGGACTTTAGAAGTCGGCCCTAAAATCTGAAAATATCGGCAATGACCATTACTCGTTATAGCTGCCCGTAAATACCCCGAGAGCAAGAAACTCGGGGTATTTTTCGAGCTGCTCAAAGCCGCGCTCGCGGCATTCAAGAATCGTGCCGCCGTTGTGCTCCCATATACATTTTATTTTCATAATTACCTCCGAGCGTATTCCGGGTTTGTCCGGATTCTTTCTTTATATTATAGCAGTAATGCTCTTTCTTTTGTAAAAAATCGTTTAAAATCCGAAATTCAAAAATATTTTCAATTATATGTTGACAAATTAAATACGGAGTGCTATTTTAAGTATAGCCGAGATGTTAGCACTCTATCGCGTTGAGTGCTAACAATTTGAACCGGAGGCGAATATAATGGAAATGGATGAGAGAAAAATTAAGATACTGAAGGCGGTGATACGCAATTATCTGGAAACCGGAGAACCGGTCGGTTCCAGAACCGTTTCCAAGTATACGGATTTGAACCTCAGCTCGGCTACGATTCGCAACGAGATGGCGGACCTTGAGGAGATGGGCTATATTCTTCAGCCCCATACCTCGGCGGGAAGGATTCCTTCCGACGCGGGTTACCGATTCTATGTCGATAATATGATGCAGGAGCAGAAGGACGCTCTTGACAGGCGCGAGGAGGAGCTTAACGCGAAGGAAAGCCTTTTGCTTGAAAAGGTTGACAGGGTGGAGGATTTGCTTCAGAACGTGGCAAAGACACTTGCCGCCAACACAAATTACGCGACCATGGTCGCGGCTCCGCATAAGAGTGGGCGCAAAATAAAATTTATCCAGATATCCCAGCTTGAAAGAGGCAAGATACTTGCGGTGCTTGTTCTGGAGGGCAATACGATAAAGAACACGATACTTCAGAACGTAATGGAGCTTGACACGGAGATGTGCCTTAAGCTGAATGTTATGCTTAACAGCGCGGTGGGTGGTCTTACCCTGGAGGAAATCAATCTTTCGATAATATCGGGACTTACCGCTCAGGCGGGAGAATACGGGATGCTGATAAGGGATATTCTTGATGCAATCGCGGCAGCGGCTGACAGCGAGAATGACTTTCAGATATATACAAGCGGGGCGACCAATATTTTCAAGTACCCCGAGCTCAGCGACAATTCAAAAGCCAGCGAGTTGATTTACACATTGGAGGAGAAGCAGTTGCTTGCCAACCTTGTGAACGATTCGGCGGATAAGGACGGCGGCATCAGGGTTTATATCGGCGAGGAAACGCCGGTGGACAGTATGAAGGACTGCAGCGTTGTAACGGCGACATACGAGCTGTCCGACGGAGCTAAGGGGACAATCGGAATAATCGGTCCCAAGAGGATGGATTATGAAAAGGTTGTCGAAACAATAAAGAGTATCAAGACTCAGTTAGACGATGCATTTAAGAAGGGCGGCGAATAATTTGGCAGGCGAAGAGAAAAATATTAATTCAGAAGAAGAGCTGACGCAGGAGGCGGAAACGCAGACAGAGGAGGTTTTTGAGGAAGAAGCTAAGGTAGGCGCGGAGGATGCCGCGGAAACCGAAGCGGAGGACAAAAAGGGCTTTTTTAAGAAGAAGGACAAAAAGGATAAGAAGGACCTCCAGATAGAGGAGCTTACTGATAAATACAGAAGGACGATGGCGGAATTCGATAATTTCAGAAAGCGCACCGAAAAGGAAAAAGCGGCTATGTATGAAATCGGGGCGAGAGGCATTATTGATAAGCTTCTTCCGGTTGTAGATAATTTTGAAAGAGGTCTTGCGGCGATTCCCGAGGAGGATAAGGCTTCTGCCGTTGCCGAGGGAATGGATAAGATTTACCGCCAGCTCACGAAGATGCTGGAGGACGCGGGAGTAAAGGAAATCGAAGCCGAGGGCGCGGAGTTTGACCCCAATTTCCACAACGCAGTGATGCATGTGGAGGACGAAAGTCTCGGAGAAAACGTTGTGGCGGAGGTATTGCAGAAGGGCTATACCTACAGGGATTCGGTAGTGCGCCACAGCATGGTAAAGGTAGCAAATTAACAGTTTGATTTTATATTCTAAATTAAGAAAAGGAGAAAAATTATGGGAAAGATTATAGGAATCGACTTAGGAACAACCAATAGCTGCGTAGCGGTTATGGAGGGCGGAAAGCCCGTAGTTATTGCCAATACCGAGGGCATCAGAACAACACCTTCGGTCGTAGCGTTCACCAAGACAGGCGAAAGACTTGTCGGAGAGCCTGCGAAGCGTCAGGCGGTTACCAACGCGGATAAGACCATCTCCTCAATAAAAAGACATATGGGTTCCGATTATAAGGTTAATATTGACGATAAGAAATATACGCCGCAGGAGATTTCGGCAATGATTCTTCAGAAGCTTAAGGCTGACGCGGAAAGCTATCTCGGAGAAACCGTTTCCGAGGCGGTTATAACGGTTCCCGCTTATTTCAACGACGCTCAGCGTCAGGCTACAAAGGACGCCGGAAAGATTGCGGGACTTGACGTAAAGCGTATTATCAACGAGCCTACGGCGGCTGCGCTCGCATACGGACTTGACAACGAGAACGAGCAGAAGGTTATGGTATACGACCTTGGCGGCGGTACGTTCGACGTATCAATTATCGAAATCGGCGACGGTGTAATAGAGGTGCTTTCCACCAACGGTGATACCCGTCTCGGCGGTGACGATTTTGACCAGAAAATCATCAACTGGATGATTGACGAATTCAGGAAGGCTGAGGGCGTTGACCTTTCCAACGACAAGATGGCGCTTCAGAGACTTAAGGAGGCTGCAGAGAAAGCAAAGAAGGAGCTTTCGTCGGCTACCACCACCAATATAAACCTTCCGTTTATCACTGCTACGGCAGAGGGACCGAAGCATTTTGACATGAATCTTACGAGAGCTAAATTCGAGGAGCTTGTAAGTGACCTTGTTGAAAGAACCGCGATTCCCGTGCAGAACGCAATGAAGGATGCCGGACTTAATTACTCCGAAATTTCCAAGGTGCTTCTGGTGGGCGGCTCGACCCGTGTTCCCTGCGTACAGGAAAAGGTTAAGCAGCTTACGGGCAAGGAGCCTAACCGTTCGCTCAATCCCGACGAGTGCGTAGCGGTAGGAGCGTCCGTACAGGGCGGAAAGCTTGCCGGAGATTCGGGCGCGGGAGATATTCTTCTTCTCGATGTAACGCCGCTTTCGCTTTCTATTGAAACAATGGGCGGTATCGCTACAAAGCTTATAGAGAGAAATACGACGATTCCGACCAAGAAGAGTCAGGTATTCTCGACGGCTGCGGACAATCAGACGGCGGTTGACATAAACGTGCTTCAGGGTGAAAGACAGTTTGCGAAGGACAATAAGTCGCTCGGACAGTTCAGACTTGACGGAATACCTCCGGCAAGAAGAGGCGTTCCTCAGATTGAGGTTACCTTCGACATCGACGCGAACGGTATCGTAAACGTATCCGCTAAGGACCTCGGAACAGGCAAGGAACAGCATATAACGATTACCTCCGGCTCAAATATGTCAGACGAGGATATCGAGAAGGCAGTCAAGGAAGCAGCGGAATTCGAGGCTCAGGATAAGAAGCGCAAGGAGGGCATTGAAGCCCGCAACGAGGCGGATTCAATGGTATTCCAGACGCAGAAGGCTCTCGACGACGTGGGAGATAAGCTCGGAGCTTCTGAGAAAGAAGCCGTTGAGGCAGACCTTAACGCGTTGAAGGAGATAATTGACAGAACAACACCCGAGAATATGACCGACGCCGATACCGAAGAAATCAAGGCGGCGAAGGAGAAGCTTATGAACAGCGCGCAGACGCTCTTCGCAAAGCTTTACGAGCAGAATCAGGGAGCGGCAGGAGCCGGACCCGACATGGGCGGAGCGCAGACAGCCGAAGAGGCAGGCTATACTCAGGACGATAATGTTGTTGACGGCGATTTCAGAGAAGTGTAAAATCATTTAAGTAATATATGAACGGAGTGAGGGAATTCAATGTCCCTCACTCTTTATGGCAAAAGACAGAGTGAGTCAGGAATGGAAATTCCGCCTTGTTTTTGCGTGGCGGAATATTAGGAGGATTAATCATGGCAGATAAAAGAGACTATTATGAAGTCTTGGGGGTGCCGAAGGACGCGGATGACGCGGCTCTCAAAAAAGCATACCGTGTGCTGGCAAAAAAATATCATCCGGATACCAATCCGGGGGATAAGGAGGCGGAAGCCAAATTCAAGGAGGCTTCCGAGGCATATGCCATTTTAAGTGATCCTCAGAAGCGTCAGCAGTACGATCAGTTCGGTCACGCAGCGTTTGAGAACGGCGGCGGTCCCGGCGGAGCGGGCGGCTTCGATTTCGGCGATATGGGTGATATTTTCGGAGACATATTCGGCGATTTGTTCGGCGGAGGCAGGAGAAGAGGCGGCGGAGGCGGTCCGCAGAGGGGCGCAAATCTTCGCACAAGCGTGAGAGTTACGTTTGAAGAGGCCGTATTCGGATGCGAAAAAGAGCTTGAACTCAACCTTAAGGACCCTTGTCCTACCTGCAGCGGTACGGGAGCAAAGCCGGGTACGAATCCCGCAACCTGTACAAAATGCGGCGGCAAGGGGCAGGTAACGTATACTCAGCAGTCCCTTTTCGGAATGGTGCGCAATGTGCAGACCTGTCCGGAATGTAATGGCAAGGGCAAGATAATAAAGGAAAAATGCCCCGACTGCTACGGAAGCGGCTATATATCCAGCCGCAAAAAAATACAGGTGTCCGTTCCGGCGGGAATCGACGACGGACAGAGCATAAGAATCAGAGGAAAGGGAGAACCCGGCGAAAACGGAGGCGAGAGAGGCGATTTGCTTGTCGAGGTTACGGTTTCGAGGTCTCCGGTTTTCCAAAGACAGGATACCACGATTTACTCGACGGTTCCGATAAGCTTCGCGGATGCGGCGCTCGGAGCCACAATCCGCATAAAGACCGTGGACGGCGAGGTGGAATACGACGTCAAGCCGGGCACGCAGACGGATACCAGAGTAAGGCTCAAGGGCAAGGGTGTTCCCTCGCTGCGTAATTCGCAGATTCGCGGTGACCATTACGTTACTCTCGTTGTGACGGTGCCCGAAAGGCTTAACGAGGAGCAGCGTCAGGCGCTTATAGCCTTTGACGCGGCTATGAACAACGGCACCAAGCGTGAGGAGCACAGGAAAAAGAGGGGCTTATTCAAGTAAAGCCGCTTTTGGGAGCTTTTAATGGAATTCAATGATTCTCAGATAAAGGCGATTAAGCATGGGGAGCATCCCATGCTTGTAATCGCCGGACCGGGCTCCGGCAAGACCACAGTGCTTACCGCCCGTATCAAAAATCTTATAGACGAATACAAGGCAGATCCGAGCAGGATTCTTGTAATCACTTTTACGAAGGCAGCCGCCTTACAGATGGAGGACCGTTTTGTCAGTCTGACGGGCAGACGGTGCGGCGTGACCTTCGGTACGTTTCATGCGGTTTTTTTCAAAATTCTACGCGCGATCTATAATTATTCCGTTGAAAATATAATAAAGGACGACAGAAGGGATTTTATCATAAGGCAGGCTGTGGAGCGCAGCAATATTGAGCCCGAGGACATAAACGAATTTGTCCGAAATATTTCGGGCGAGATAAGCCGGGTAAAGACCGAGGGCGTCGATATCAAGGCTTATTATTCAGCCAACTGTCCCGAGGAGGAATTCAGGGGAATCTATAAATATTACGAATCACAGCTTCGTAAGTCTGGGCTTCTGGATTTTGACGATATGCTGCTTTACTGCCACAGGCTTCTTTGCGAGCGTCAGGATGTACTGGATGCGTGGCAGCGCCGCTATAAATACATACTTATCGACGAGTTTCAGGATATAAACAGAATTCAGTATGAGGTCATTAAAATGCTCGCGCTTCCCGAAAACAATCTTTTTATCGTCGGTGACGACGACCAGAGCATATACGGCTTCAGAGGCTCAAAGCCCGATATAATGCTGAATTTCGAGAAGGATTTTCCGGATGCGCGTCGAGTGATTCTTGATACGAATTACCGCTCCACGGGCAATATTGTTGAGGCGGCGGGAAGAGTGATTGCGTGCAACAAGGCTCGTTTTGCCAAAAATATCACGTCTGCGGACAAGGCGGGCGCAAAGGTGGAAATCGCTGAGTTCAACACGGAGGCGGAGCAGTATGCCCGGATTGCGGACCTGATAAGGGAGTCGGTAAAAAACGGCGCGTCCTATTCGGACTACGCGGTTATTTTCAGGACAAACGCGGCGGCAGCGCCATTGGTGCGAAAGCTTATGGAAAAAAATATCCCGTTTCTTCTGCGCGACGGCGTCCCCAATATTTTTGAGCATTGGATTGCGGGAGATATAAGGACGTATATTGCCATAGCTTTAGGAAGCTGGAGCCGCAGTGATTTTCTGCGCATAATGAACAGACCGAAGCGCTACATCGGCAGGGATTATCTGACTTCGGAGGAGATTTCCTTTGACGAGCTGGAAAAGCTTTACGAGGATAAGCGCTGGATGACAGAGCGGCTTGATAAACTGAAAGCAGATCTTGACGCAATGGCGGTGATGCCGCCGTACGCGATGATTAATTATCTTCGCCGAGGCGTCGGATACGACGAATATCTGGCGCAGTATGCCGAGGAGCATAAGCTTGACGCAAAGGAGCTTTACGATGTAATAGATGAGATTATGGAGAGCGCGAGGAATTGCAGAACCTTTGAAGCTTGGTTTGAGTATATCTCAGATTACACAAAGGAGCTTAGGGAAAGCTATGACAGGGCGAAGGCTTCGGACGATGCTGTGACGCTCACGACCATGCACAGCTCAAAGGGACTGGAGTATGACTGCGTTTTCATACCGGATGCCAACGAGGGGATTACGCCGTACAAAAAAGCCGTTCTGGAGCCGGATATCGAAGAGGAGCGCCGCATGTTTTATGTTGCCATGACAAGGGCGCGCCGTAATCTCAATATTTTTTAC